>DATEID010000395.1:0-2321 GCA_035279245.1 Reyranella sp. | reverse complement strand
GTCCTCGCTCACCACCACCGACACCCCGGCGTCCGACAGCATGTAGCCCAGCCGCTCCGGCGGCAGCGTCGGGTCGAGCGGCAGGTACGCCCCGCCCGCCTTCAGGATCCCCAGCAGCCCCGCCACCAGCCACGGCCGCCGACGCAGGCACAGACCGACAACGCACTCCGGCCCAACCCCCAGCGACCGCAGACGATGCGCCACCCGGTTCGACTGCGCCTCAAGCTCCTCGTAGCGCCAAACCTCCGACCCCAAGCACACCGCCGCCGCTGCCGGCGTCCGCCCGGCTTGCGCCGATATCGCTCCCGCAACATCCCCGAGCTCGACCGCAACCCCCGTCCGGTTCCACTCGACCAACTGCTCCCGCGCCTCATCCGATCCCAAAACATCGAGCCCCGACAGGCGCGACCTCGAAGACGCCACCATCCCCTCGAGAACACGCACGAAATGGCCCAGCAGCCGATCGGCGCTCACCGCATCGAGACGGCCAGGGTCATAAGTCAGCCGCAGCGTCAGGCTCGCTCCGGGAATCACCGTCAGCACCAGAGGATAGTTGGTGCGCTCGAAGATCCTCGTGTCGGTCATGCGCAGATCGCCGACATCCTGCAGCGATTCGTCGAGCGGATAGTTCTCGAAGACCAGGATTGCCTCGAACAGCGACGTGCCGCGCGGAACACCGCTCCACCCCTGGATGTCGACGAGCGGCGCATAGGAATGCTCGTCCTGCTCGGCCTGCCGTTGCATCAGCGATTGCAACCATGGAACCAGCTCCGCTTGCTCGTCGATCTCGATTCGTACGGGCACCGTATTGATGAAGAGACCGGCGATGCGATCGACTTCGGGAATGCCGGGGGAGCGGCCCGATATCGTCAATCCCAGCGCCACGTCGCGGCTGCCGGAATAGCGCGCGAGCACCAATCCCAGCGCGCCCTGGGCCAGGATCTGCAGCGTGACACGGTGTTTGCGGGCAAAAGCCTGAAGCTCCGCGTTCATGGACGCGGGCAAATGTCGCCAGCATGCGGAGTCATCGGCAACATCGTCCGTCGATTGCGGTGCGGGCAAATCGAGTTGCGACGGCGAAAAGCCGGCAAGGCGCTGGCTCCAAAAGACCTTCGCCCCGTCCTGACTCTGTTCGCGAAGCCACGCGATATGGCGTCGGTATGGGACAGGGCGCGGAAGCTCCGCCGCCTTGCCTACCGTGATGGCGCGATAGGCGTCGATGACTTCGCTGAACACAATGGGTGTCGACCAGCCGTCGAGCACCAGATGGTGGTAGCTCCAGATGAAGCGGTGGCGATCCGGGCCGAGGGTGATCAAGGTGATGCGCAGGAGCGGCGCCCGCGCAAGATCGAAGCCGTTCAGCCGCTCGCCGCGCTGGAGCTCCGTGAGGCGGGCTTCGATCTCGGCGGGCTGCATATGCCGCCAGTCATGCTCCTGCCATTGCAGCTCCGCTTGGCGATGGACGATCTGGACGGGCTCGCGGAGATCCTGCCAACGGAACGACGTGCGCAGCGTCGGATGCCTGTCGACGACAACCTGCCATGCTGCGCGCAAGGCGGCGTGATCGATGGGCCCTTCGAGCAAGCTGCTGATCTGCTGGAAGTAGAGGCCCGCGCTGGGATTGTAGAGCGAGTGGAAAAGCATGCCCTGCTGCGTCGGCGACAGGGCATAGATGTCCTCGATGTCTTTCGCTTCCCGCGCGATGCGGTCGAGTTGCGGCGCCGCGAGCGACGCCAGCGGGAAGTCGGACGGCGTGTAACCGCGCGCTTCCTCCGACTGGCAGTGATCGACCAGCTCGCGCAACACGGACGAGATCACGTCCAGCAGGCCGGCCACGGTTTCGCGCCGATGCAGGTTGCGGCTGTAGCGGATATCGAGCTGCAGGCGGCCGGCGACGACCACGCCTGTCACCTCGAGGACAAAGGGGCGCGGAGCCCTCGGGCTCTGCTGCGGACCGATCGGCTCGGACGCCAGCGAAAGTCCGCGATCCTCCTGGAGCACCTGGTCGAACTGACCGACATAGTTGAAGATCACGGCCGGTTGCGGAAAGGCCGCGAGCTTGGCGCCCGTGGCATCGTCTGCCGCGAGATAGCGCAGGATGCCGTAGCCGATACCGCGTCCGGGAATGTGTCGGAGCTGCTCTTTCACGGCCTTCAGCGAGCTGCCGGGCTCATAGGTCGGCAAATCGAGAAGGACGGGATAGAGGCTCGTGAACCAGCCGACGGTGCGGGACAGATCGACGTCGGGGAAAAGCGGTTCGCGACCGTGCCCTTCCATGGCGATGAGCTGACGCCGCGATCCACTCCATCGCGCCAGCGCCT
>DATEID010000394.1:0-3219 GCA_035279245.1 Reyranella sp. | reverse complement strand
TGTCGAGCACGACGTTGCGGCCCTTCGGACCCAGCGTCACCTTGACCGCATCGGCGAGAATGTCGACGCCGCGCAGCATGCGCTGGCGGGCATCGCCGCTAAAGCGGACTTCCTTGGCTGCCATTGTTCAATCCCTCTTGGCTGGATGATTTGATGTTTCGTCGAATGGGGAAGCGATCAGGCGGCTTTCTTGACCGCGGCGGAACCTTCGAGGATTCCCATGATGTCGCTTTCCTTCATGATCAGGTACTCGACGCCGTCGAGCTTGATCTCGGTGCCGGACCACTTGCCGAACAGGATGCGGTCACCGGCCTTGACGTCGAGCGGGACCAGCGTGCCCTTCTCGTCGCGGGCGCCCGGACCGACGGCGACGATCTCGCCTTCCATCGGCTTTTCCTTGGCCGTGTCCGGAATGATGATGCCGCCCTTGGTCTTCTCTTCTTCCGCGACGCGCTTGACCACGACGCGATCGTGAAGCGGACGGAACTTCATGCTGTAGCCTCCATAAACCCTGGTTTCGCCTGCGCGACCGCAGAACGGCCGCAATTTCCGACCTGTCAGCACTCTCTTGCGGTGAGTGCCAAAGGTGCCCTGCATTTAGGATTGTACTTTGGTCGAGTCAAGGCTGAGGCAAAAAGGTTCCCGTCACTCGTCTCGCAGCAGCAGCAATCGACAAGCAGTGCTGCTAAGTCCCTGAAAGGGAACGAATTTTATTGGAATTCCGTTAAGGAGGCCTGACTATTCTCCGGTGTGTATGGTGTCAAGGAGTGATCGATGGATCGGTCTTTTGTCGCTCAGCTCAACGACTACCGAATTACAACCGCCGAAATCCTTTATTGGATGCCGGACCACCGGCACGTCTTGCAGAGCTACGTCTGGCAAAATCTGGATATCGCCCCCCGTTTCCCGAATCTGACGCGCTTCCTCGATTTCTGGGAGCGGAATTTGGAAGGCAAGCTTCACCGCGTTCGAGTCGCCAGCGCCCAGCTCGTCAAGCCGGCGGAGTTCGGCTTCGCCAGCGGGCTGTACCACCTACACTGAGGGCCGCTGCGCCAACGTCATCGCGGCGGCATACTCGGAGGCGGTCCGCTCGACCAGATCGCCGACCGACGGGATGTCGGCCACGCCCGAGACGGAGTGGCCGGCGCTCCAGATATCCTTCCAGCGCCTGGCCTCGGGCTTGTCGCGCTCGGCGGCATTGATGTCCTTGGCGATGTCGATCGCGCCGCGTGCCGGCAAATCGTCGGGATCGAGACCGGCCGCGGCGATTGAGGGTCGCAGCATGTTGGTCTCGAGACCGGTAAAGGCGCGGGTCAGGAGGACATCGTCCAGCCGGCTCGACACCAGCATCGCCTTGTAGGCGTCCTTGGCCAGGCTCTCGCGCGTGGCGATGAACTTCGTGCCCATGTAGGCGAGATCGCATCCCAAGGTCTGGGCGGCGGCCACCGCCCGGCCGTCCGACATGCCGCCCGCCATCACCACGATGCCGTCCCAGAAGGCGCGCACCGCCCGCACGAAGGCGAAGGGATTGACCCAGCCGGTCTGGCCGCCAGCGCCGGCCGTCAGCAGCACCAGCCCATCGACGCCGGCCGCAACTGCCTTCTCGGCATGCCGCACCGAGGCGACATCGGCCAGCACCAGGCAGCCCGCCTCCTTCAGGGGCTTCATCACCGGTTCGGGCGAGCCAACGCTCGTGATCACGATCTCCGCCCTGGCGTGCAGCACCGCGGCTAGATCATCTGCCACGCGCGGGTTGGAACGATGCACGATCAGGTTCGGACAGATCGGCGCCGGCGGCCGCCCGGTCTCGTCAGCGGCGCGGCGCTGATCGTCGTTCATATCGGCGAGCCAGCCATCGAGCTCGTCGACCGTGCGGCAGTTGGCGGTCGGGAAGGCGCCGATCACCCCGTGGCGACACGCCGCCTTCACCAGCGCCGGTCCCGAGACGAGGAACATCGGCGCGGCGACCAACGGCAACCGCAGGCGGGACTTGAGACGATCGGGGAGAGACATGACGTCATTGGAGCGCGCAACTCCAGTTGCGCTCATGATTGAGCAGATGCGCCACTGGAGTGGCGCGCTCCCTTGACTCTTACGCCGCCTGCGCGAGGCCTTCCTGCTCCAACACGCGCTTCACGGCGGGCCGCGCCTTCATGCGCTCGTAGTGCGCGGCGCAGTTCTTGGGCAGGGTCATCTTCATGCGCGCACCCGCCCAGAACTCGATGTAGAAGAGCGCCGCGTCGGCGATCGAGAACTTGCCGGCGATGTACTCCTTGCCCTCGAGCGCCTTGTCGAGGATCGCCAGGCCCTTCTCCATGATCTCCTTGCCGCGCGCCTTGACCTTGTCGTGGTCAGCCTCGGTGGGCGCGTAGTTGGCCGGCCGAAACATGCGCGAGAAGCCCTGCATGTGCATGGTCGAGACCACATAATCCATCGCCTCGAACGCGCGCGCCTCGGCGTCGGCGTCGGAAGGAAGCAGACCCTTCTCGGGATTCTTGCGGGCAAGCCAGGTGGCAATAGCCGGGAACTCGGTCAGCACCGAGCCGTCGTCGCGCACCAGCGTCGGCACCTTCGACTTGGGATTGATCTTCACGAAATCCGGCCCGTACTGCTCCTGCTTGGCGCCGTCGATCTTCTGCAGATCGTAGGGCTTGCCGATCTCCTCCAACAGCACGTGGATGCCGATCGAACAGGCGCCTGGCATGTAATAGAGCTTCATTGCTCACTCCCTTCGGGTAGGTCACAGCGACGGGCAACGCTAGTGGGTCTGCTGCTCCCCATCAAGGATCGCCATCGATCAAAGCCAGCACTGACGGCGCGGTTTCTTGAAAGTGATCAGCGGCGCAGCACGACGGGAAGCGCGCGGATGCCACGAATGAAGTTGGAATAGAGTCGCACCGGCGGACCGGCGATCTCGATCTCGAGATCGCGCGCCAGGATCTCCTCCCACAAGATGCGCAATTGCATCTCGGCCAGACGATCGCCGACGCAACGATGGATGCCGGCGCCGAACGAGAGATGCTGGCGCACCTTGGGCCGGCCGACATCGAAGCGCTCGGGATCCTCGATCGCGCTCTCGTCGCGATTGCCCGAGACGTACCACATCACCACCTTGTCGCCCTTGCGAACGGTCTTGCCGCCAAGCTCGGCGTCGACCGTCGCGGTGCGGCGCATGTGGATGACCGGCGTGTGGTAGCGGATGATCTCGGACACCAGGTT
>DATEID010000393.1:0-2075 GCA_035279245.1 Reyranella sp. | reverse complement strand
GCCGGCGCGGAGGCCATCATGCCGTGGAGCGTCAATGCAGGCTTTCTGTCCCGCATCTGCAACACGCGCGGCAAGATGGAGTGGGATGTTCCAATCGTCGGCCAGACCACGTTGGGATCCGGGCAGACGAAGGCGCTGCTGGAGAAGCCCGAGTATTGGAACAAGGTTTACTCCAACAATTTCCGCAACGTCTGCTTCGGCAAGGACGGCAAGCTGCCGCCGCGCGCCGCCGAGTTCGTCGACCGGTTGCACAAGGCGAAGATCGACATGGGCGATACGCTGCTCTGGTGGATCGCCCTCGGCTACGACGGAATTCACATGATTGCCGATGCCGTCAAGGCGGCCGGCAGCTCACCGCAGCAGATCACGGACTACTGGAACAAGCTGAAGGATTGGCCAGGCGTCTATGGCGACATCACCTTCACGCCCGAGCAGCACAACGGCTTCCAGGACGACGAGGTCGTGATGTGCGAGGTCAACTCGCTGCGCGACGGCGCGTTCAACCTCGCCCCCGGGTACGCCAGCTAGTACCCGACTCAGCGACTACGTGACGCGGCCATTTTGTCGTCCTGAGCGGAGCGAAGGACCTCATGACGTTCCAACGAGTACATCGGTGGTAATCGCCATGAGATCCTTCCCTGCGCTCGGGATGACAAGGGAAAGATTTCTTCGTGACTCTCTCTGCACCGATAGGCGGTACTAGCCGATGATCGAATCGATCGTCTCTTACGGCCTGGCGGTAGGAGCGGTCTATGCGCTGGTCGGCATCACGTACAACGTGATGTTCTCGGCCTCGCGCGTATTCAGCTTCACCGCGGGAATGCTCGGCATGCTGGGCGGCGTACTGGGCGCGTTGTTCATCGGCAAGCTTGGCTTGCCGACCATCGTCGGATTCGTTCTCGTGCTGGCCTGCGGCGCAGTGCTCGGCATCGTGACCGAGATCGTCGCGGTGCGGCCCGTGTTGAAGAGCATCGAGCAGCACCTTTACGTGCTGTCGACGCTTGCCTTCGCGCTTCTCATTCAGCAATTCACTGCCATCGAATGGGGTACCGAGGCGCAGCCCTTTCCCCGGCTGATTCCGATCGGCGCCGGCTGGCTCGACCAGCAATTCTGGCTGCCTTTGCTCGCTTGCGCGGCGACCATCGTCGGGCTGGAGTTCCTGTATCGCCGTACCCTGGTCGGTCGTGCCTTTCTGGCGATCGCCGAGGACAGCTATGCCGCGCGCGCACTTGGCTTGCCCGAACAGCGATTACGGCTCGCCAGCTTCGCCCTCGCCGGCATCATCGGCACGCTCGCTGGCTTCACGGGCGGTGAGATGCTGCTGGCCTTCTTCGGCAACCAGGCGATCCTGAGCTTCTACGGCTTCGTGCCGGTGGCGTTGGGCGGCATGGGCAGCAACCGCGGCGCCGTGATCGGCGGCCTGGCGCTCGGCCTGTTCCAGCAGGCGGCCAACTTTCTGGTGGGCGGGATCTTCGCCGCCGTCGCCGTGTTCGTCGTGTTCATTGCCGTGCTGCTCTTGCGGCCGGAGGGACTCGCGGGCGCTGCCTTGTCCCGTCGCGTGTGATGGACGCGATACAGACCGTCATGTCTGCGGGAACTCATCGCTCAGGCCGGCTTGCCCGCCTCGAGAAGGCGGCACCGTTCCTGGCGCTGGGGCTGGCCGGTCTGGCCTTCCCGTTGCTGGGCGATTCGTACTGGGGTGTCATCGTCACCCGCGCCTGCGTCTATTGGGTGCTGGTTGCGGGACTGAACATGGTGGTTGGCTTCGCCGGCCAGATTGCCATCGGCTGGGTCGGTCTGCTGACCCTTGGCGCCTACACGACGAGCGCGATGACGGCCGGTACGGCGATGCCTCCGGTCTCGCCGTATCTTGCGCTTGTCGCGTCGGCCATCATCGGCGCCGTGTTCGGCCTCGTCGTCGGCCTGCCGGCGCTCAGGTTGCGGACCTTCTATTTCGCCATGGCGACGCTGGGCTTCTCCACCATCGTCACGCAGGTCGCGCTCGCCTGGAAGAGCGTGACGGGTGGGGGCATCGGTGTTGCGGGCCCTCTGTTCGGCTGGCCGTTCGTCGGCAA
>DATEID010000392.1:0-5493 GCA_035279245.1 Reyranella sp. | reverse complement strand
GCTCGCGCGGCCGGATAGAGTCCCGGCCGAAGCTCGACATTCGCAATCAACGGATGCTCGAGACGCTCGTCCAGGGTCGGTGGACGATCGATGACGTAATAGCCTTTTTTACGGATGAACTTGCGCAGTTTTTCGTACTGGCGTTGCGGCTCGTTGCCTGACACGAGACGCACGTCGAGGACAGCGGTTGCGGAGTCCGGGATGACGTTGGCGGCCTGCGCGCCGGTCAGCCGGCAGAGCCAGGGCGCGATGTGCTCGTCGCGCTCGCCACGGCCGGCGGCGTCGAGGTCGTATTCCAGCGTGGTGGGCGAACGCATGGCGGCGACGGCGGCCTCGATCGCCTCCTCGGCCAAGAGCGCGCGGCCGAGATTGGTGTGCAGCACCGTGCCGGTGAGATTGAAGACGCGCCGCTGCGAGGGCTCGGCGAGGGTAGCGAGCCGCTCGGCGCACCAGCGCGCGCAGGCGTCGGGATCGGCCACATCGCCTTCGCCACGTTTCGCCTCGGCCCAGGCGCGCAGCGTCTCCACCACCAGCGGCCGGCCAACGCGCGCGATGAGCGGCGCCAAGGCCGGCCAGTTGGCCATGCGGTCGATGGACGGAGGACGAGAAGATGGAGCGCCGGAGGCGCGGTCGGCACGCGACACGGTACGGGTTTCTTTCCAGGAACGACCCGCAGACTGCCCGATTTCCTGCGCGAGTGGAAGCCGCGCTCATGTTCCTCGCCCCGCGAGGGGGAGAGGTTAGGAGAGGCGGAATCGACGTGCGCCGCCCCCTCACCCGTCCTCTCCCCCAAGCGGGGGAGAGGTGAAAGAGCATCGGCCCCGCCGGCGGGCGAACCCCTCCGCCCGTTCCGGCCAGCCCCCTTTTGCCCCTGCCCCTTGGCCGGGCAGACCCACACGAAACACCGCGACGACCGGGACCCCTCCCCGCCGACGCAACCTCCATATAGGGCAAGGGCCTGTAACGTGGATTTCGCCGGACGCACGCAGTTGTATCGACTGTATCAGGGCTTACGATTCAATCCCCAGGCTTGGGCGAGGTCCTGGGCCACGCGTTCGGCCATGATCGTGTAGCCAGGGCTCTCGGCCTTCGGTCCCGGATCGCGCCAGCAATGGATGCGGTCGGCGTAGATGCGGCCCTTCTCGCTCTCGAACACGTCGCCCAGATCGAACACCGCCAGGCCGCGCTGGCGCAGGCTCAGCATGCCGGCGACGATGCGGCGATAGCGGTCGACGAGGTCGAAGTCGGCGGTCCGCTTCTCGTCCTCGGTCAGCGTCTTGCCGTAGCCCGGGATGGGCTGCAGGAAATAGGCGGTGCGCACACCGTTGTCCTTCGCCACCGCCTCGATCGCCCGCTCGTATTTCTGGTAGAGCGCGAGCTGGGTCTGGAACAGCTTCTCCGGATCGTCGGCGATGTCCGCCGGCAGGGTGAAGAGCCCGTTCAGCGTCGTGCGCTTGCCCGAGCCCGCGACGTCGCGGCTCTTGGCCAGCCCCTCGATGCCGCGCACCAGCATGTAGGCGGCATGGCTGTGGTCGAGCAGCGGGATGCGCGTCAGCACGCCCGCGACGCGGCCGATCACCCAGCCGATCGCGGCGTCGCCGAAATTCTCGTCGGCGACGAAGGGATTGACGTCGATGAAGTTGCTGAGCGGCCGCTCCAGCCGCTCCTTGGTGCCGGGATAGAAGAAATACTGCTCGTTGAAGCCGTCCAGCGTCACCACCGCATCGACCGAGGTCGCGTAGAGCGAGAACAGGATGAAGGGCTGCGGCTCCTTCCACGCCCCGTCGCCGCCGTTCAGCACCAGGAACGGCTTGCCGTTGGGGCTGAGGTAGTGCCGGTTCAGCTCCTCCTCGAGGTAGCGCTCGGCCGGCGGCGCGCGCTCCTGCGCGAGCTGCGAGGCGACCGACCCGCCGGTCAGCAGGATGGTGTAGCGGTCGGTGCGCTTCTCTGTTGGGAAGTCGGGGCCGAACAGGCCGACATTGTTGACCCACGGCTTGCCGCAGGGCGGGTTGGCATGATGGACGAAGCCGACATAGGGATGCGGGAAGAGCGTGTCGACATAGCGGCAGTCGCTGTGCCGCGTCATGTCGCGCACGTAGCTGTTCTGCGTGCGGTCGAACAGCTCCGACGCCGGCGTGTAATGGCCGTCCTCGACCGTGAGCCAGAGCGTGGCGGCGACCTCGATCAGCGCGAAGGCCAGCACGATGCCGATCAGCGTGGAGACCAACCCGAAGATGCGCCGCTTCATTGCCGTTGCACGGACCTTCGCCGCCCCCTCTCCTAGCCTCTCCCCCTAGCGGGGGCGAGGAACATGAGTCTTCTTCTTCGAGCTCCTCTCCCCCGATCGGGGGAGAGGTTGGGTGAGGGGTTTGCGCTCGCCGCTTCCCTCGCCATGCCCTACTTCCGCGCCTCCTGGATCGCGCGCCAGACGCGCTGCGGCGTCGCGGGCATCTGCAGGCGGCGCACGCCGACCGGCCAGAGCGCGTCCATGATCGCGTTCATGACGGTCGGCGTCGAGCCCACCGTGCCCGATTCGCCCACACCCTTGACGCCGAGCGGATTGCCTTTCGCCGGCACCGAATCGTCGAGTGTGTTGGAGAAGGTCGGGAAAGTGTCGGCGCGCGGCATGGCATAGTCCATGAACGAGCCGGTGAGGAGCTGGCCGGACTCGCGATCGTAGACGTTCTCCTCCAGGAGCGCCTGGCCGATGCCCTGCGCGCAGCCGCCGTGGATCTGACCGAACACGATCGGCCGATGCAACGGCTTGCCCACGTCGTCGACCGTGGTGTAGCGCCTGAGCTCGATGCGGCCGGTGTCGGGATCGATCTCGACCTCGCCGACATGCGCGCCGTTCGGCCAGGCGATTCCCTCGACCGTGTTGACGTTCTCGATGAAGATGCGCTTGTCGGGCTGCTTCGCCGCCAGCTCGCCGAGCCCGATGCCGCGATCGGTGCCGGCGATGGTGAAGCGGCCGGCGGCATAGGCGATGTCGGCGGCGCTCGCCTCCAGCGCGTCGGCGGCGAGATCCTTGCCCTTCTCGATCAGCTTCTCGCTGCCTGACAACACGGCCGAGCCGCCGATATAGGCCGAGCGCGAGCCCATCGAGCCGACACCGCCCACGTGGTCGGAATCGCCCATCGCGATCTCGATCTTCGACGGATCGATGCCGAGCAGCTCCGAGGCGAGCTGGGTGAAGCTCGTCTGCAGCCCCTGCCCCATGCCCTGCGTGCCCATCCAGATCGTGACCGTGCCGTCGGCCTTCACCTCGTAGTGCGCCATCTCGTTGAGCACATTGGCGCCGGTCCATTCGACGTAGGAGGCAAGCCCGCGGCCGTAGAGCTTGCCGCGCTTCTCGGCCTCGGCCTTGCGCGCCGCGAAGCCCTGCCAGTCGGAGAGCTCCAGCGTCTTGCTGAGGAAGCGGTCGAAATCGCCCGAATCGTACTTCTCGCCCATCGCCGTGGTGTAGGGCATCTGTGCCGGCTTCACGAAGTTGCGCCGCCGGAGCTCCGCCGGATCCATGCCGATCTGGCGCGCCGCCGTGTCCATCACCCGCTCGATGTCGAGGATGCATTCCGGTCGGCCGGCGCCGCGATAGGCGCCGATGGTCGCCGAGTTGGTGAGCACGCAGTTCAGCCGCAGGTCCACCACCGGAATGTCGTAGGTGCCGGTCATCACCTTGGGGCCGACGAACAACGGGATCACCACGCCGGCGCGCGACGGATAGGCGCCGATATTGGCGAAGGCCTCCATGCGCAGCGCCAGGATGCGGCCGTCCTTGTCGAGCGCAAGCGACGCCTTGTGGAGCTGGTCGCGGCCCGCCGTCGTCGCGGCGAACTCCTCGCTGCGCTCGGCGCGCCACTTCACCGGCCGCTTCAGCATCTTCGCCGCCCACACCGCGACCGACTCGTCGGGCTGGATGCCGACCTTCATGCCGAAGCCGCCGCCGATGTCGCGCACCAGCACGCGCACCTTGTCCTTCGGCATCTTGAGGATCACGTCGCAAAGCGTGTCGCGCGTGACCGAGGGATTCTGGCTGCCGATATGCACCACCATGCGGTCGCCGTCCCATTCGGCCATGATGGCGCGCGGCTCCATCGCGTTCACGATCAGGCGCTGATGTACGATGTCGAGCGCCACGACGTGCGCGGCCTTCCCGAACGCGGCATCGGCCTTGCCCTGGTCGCCGAAGCGGTTGAAGCCGGCGAGGTTGCCGGGCGCGCCCGGCCAGACCAGCGGCGCGCCGGGCTTCAGCGCGTCCTCGATCGTCGCCACCGCCGGCAGCGGCTCGTACTCGACCTCGACGAGATCGACCGCATCGATCGCCTGCTCGCGCGTCTCGGCCACCACGGCGGCCACCGCCTCGCCGACGTGCCGCACCGCCTCGTGTGCAAGCGACCGGCGCGGCGTCATCTCGGGCTTGCTGCCGTCGGCATTGGGAAACATCGCCGGGAAGGCGAAATCGCCCACGCCGTCCTTCGCCATGTCGGCCCAGGTATAGACCGCGACAACGCCCGCCGCCTTTTTCGCAGCCGACGTGTCGATTTTGACGATCCTGGCGTGGGCATGCGGCGAGCGCACCAGCGCCATGTGCGCCTGGTTGGGCCGCGACAGATTGTCGGTGAAGCCGCCGGTGCCGGTCAGCAGCCGATTGTCCTCGACACGCTTGATGTACTGCGCCTTACCGAACACCGCCATACGCTGCTCCTCGAGAATCCGGTCAGATTTGGTCGGCGCGGACTATAGCGGCGAACGGGTGCCACACAAGGCGACGCGGGAATCGCTTTACGCTGACGTCCCGGCGGCCCTACGGTTCGCGCGGATATTCGGCGAAGAGCATCGACAGGACGTGACAGGAGCAGTCGTGATGCCAGCAGCAGTTGCCTCACCCCGCATCCACGAGGTGCCGGACGACCTGCTGGCCGCCATCGATTTCTGCTACGAGCAGGGCTGGACCGACGGCCTGCCGGTCGTCCCGCCGGTCGTCGATCGCGTGAAGGCCATGCTCGCCGCCGATGCGCGGCCGGCGGACATGGTGATCGCGCATCATCCCGCGACCGGGCTCGACCTTTCCCTGCATGCAGCCGCGGTCAATGCCGTCATGGCCGGATGCCTGCCGGAATATTTCCCGGTGCTGGTCGCCGCGTTCGAGGCGATGGACCGGCCGGAGTTCAATTTCCACGGCTCGACGGCCAGCACCGGCGGCTCCGCGCCATTGCTGGTCGTGAGCGGCCCCTATGCCGACGAGATCGGCATGAATTCCGACGTGAACCTGTTCGGGCCGGGCAATCGCGCCAACGGCACGATCGGACGCGCCGTGCGCCTGATCCTGCGCAACGTCTTCCAGATGCTGCCTGGAATCTCCGACAAGTCCACGCAGGGCAATCCAGGCAAGTACAGCTTCTGCATCGCCGAGCGCTCGCGCGGCAATCCCTGGCCGCTCCTCTGCGAGACGCAGGGCTATCCGAAGGGCACATCGAGCGTCACCGTTTTCGC
>DATEID010000391.1:0-16758 GCA_035279245.1 Reyranella sp. | reverse complement strand
ATATAAGCAAGAATTTATGCCGATATAGGCGGGACTTTATGTTCGCCGACCGTCGGGGATGAAACGGGTACGTCACGGTGAGGTTGTGTCATCCCCTTATGTCCGATGTTTCAAGCAGTGGGACGAAGCGCGCAACTCCAGTTGCGCTCATACGGTGTTTCTCGTGGCGCGCTTCTTTGAGCTCAGTCCTCGCCGAACTTGCCTTCGACGAGGGCTGAGAGGGCGGCCATGGCGTCGCTGGCCTGGCGGCCCGAGCAGACGAGCTCGATCTCGCTGCCCAGGCCAGCGGCGAGCATCATCAGGCCCATGATCGAAAGTCCCGATACTTCCTGTCCCTTGAAGCTGACGCGGACGATCGAGTCGAACTGGCTGGCCGTGCGCACGAACTTGGCCGCTGCGCGCGCGTGCAAACCCCGCTTGTTGGTGATGCGAAGCGCGCGCTTGAGCGTTCCGACGGCGGCGTCCACGGTGCTGTCGGTCACGAGGCTTCCTTGGCGAGGATCCGCGAGGCGACGGTGATGTACTTGCGTCCGGCTTCCTGGGCCATGCGTACCGCCTCGGCGATCGGCCGATTGCGCACGCTGGCGAGCTTCACCAGCATCGGCAGGTTCACGCCGGCTAGCACCTCGATCCGCGCCTGCTCCATGGTCGAGATCGCGAGATTGGATGGCGTGCCGCCGAACATGTCGGTGAGCACGATCACGCCCTCGCCCGAGTCGCACTTACGCGCCTGTTCCAGAATCTCGAGGCGGCGTTTTTCCATGTCGTCGTCGGCGCCGATGCAGACGGCCGAGACGCATTGCTGCGGACCAACGACGTGCTCCAGCGCCGCAAGGAACTCGCGGGCCAGATTGCCGTGGGTCACGAGTACGATGCCGATCATACACGCATCCCGAAAACTTACCCCCCTTGCCGACTCCTGCCGAAGTCGACATCACGGTGGGTGAGAGTGACCGAGCGGCCGGCCTTTCGCAACCAGTCCGCAAGGGCTTCCGCGACAGCCACAGAACGGTGCCGACCGCCCGTGCAACCGACGGCGATGGTCAGATAGCTCTTGCCTTCGGCGTCGAAACGGGGCAGCAGCGGACCGACCAGAGCTTCCAGTCGATCGACAAACGCACGGTAATCGGGGTCAGTCTCGATGAACGTCACGACTGCCGCATCCCGGCCGGTCAGCGGCTTCAACGCCGGCACGTAATGCGGATTCTTCAGGAAGCGTGCGTCGAAGACCAGGTCGGCTTCGCGCGGCAAACCACGGCGGAAGGAAAACGACATGACGGTCAGGCGCATGCCGGGCCCTTGGCCAAGGGCGAAATGGCCGGACAGGATTTGCTTGAAACGGTGCGGTGAAAGCGCCGACGTGTCGATCACCACGTCGGATGAGTCGGCCACGAAGCCGATTTGGTCCCGTTCATCGAGGATGCCGTCCATCACCGGACGGTCGGGCGCCAGGGGATGGGGGCGCCGTGATTCGGTATAGCGGCGCTGCAGCGTTTCGGTGTCGGCCGTGAGGAAAAGCAGGCGCGGCGCGATGTCGGGTCGCTTACGCAGCTCCTGGACCCGGCGCACCAGCTCGCCCGCGTCGAAGCCGTAGGTACGAGTGTCGATGCCGAAGGCGAGCGGCGCCGCCATCTCGCCGGGATCTCCGGCCGTCGAGCGCATCAGGTCGCTCATCAGCGGCAATGGCACGTTGTCGACCCCGACGTAGCCAAGGTCTTCGAGCGCATGCAGGGCCGTTGCACGGCCGGCGCCGGAAAGACCGGTGACCAGCACGAAGGGGCGGCGGCTCTGGGACATCGACAGGCGGCGTGATCATGCCGCCGCGATTCGCTGCAAGGCAAGATGCAACTTGGCAGCAGCCGACGCTTCGAAGGGCGCGAGCGCGAGAAGAGGCAGGGCGATCTCTTCCTGTACTTCCTCCGCCGGTTCCGGCATCCGCTCCACCTGGGCTGGCGCCACGAGGTCGACCAGCAAAGCGACCGGCGCCCGAGCGATGAGCTTGGCGCGCGGCAGGCGCACGACGCCCACGCCCCGCACTTCCATGCGCCCGGCGATCGCCGCTGGCGCCGACGCAATCAGCACGTGACCCTTACGGTCCAAATGGGTCTGGTCGTCAGCAATCAAACGGCCACCTGCATCGATCAGCCGCAGCGCCAGATCGGATTTGCCGGCTCCGGGCGGTCCACGCAGCAACACCGCTTGCCACGGTTGTCCCGAGCTCTTCAGCGCCACCGATGTTGCGTGCATCAGCATGGCAGGTCAGCCTCAATCCCGGCGATCCGCCGCCGGGACACGGATGACGAAGCGCGCGCCCAGCACGCGGCCATCCGGTGCATGGCGGTTGATGGCCGAGATCGAGCCGCCATAGGTCTCCATGATCTGACGGCAGATCGAAAGGCCAAGGCCGGAATGCTGGCCGAAATGCTCGGTCGGTCGTTCGGAGTAGAAGCGCTGGAAGATCGATTCGAGATTGTCTTCCGGGATGCCCGGCCCTTCGTCGTCGATCGTGACGACGAACGGGCCGTTACGCGGCTCGCGGCTGAGCTCGATCACGATGCGAGATCCCGGCGGGCTGAAGGAAAGCGCGTTGTCCACCACGTTGCGGAACACCTGGCCGTAGCGGCCGTCGTGGCCGTGGGCGGCGAACGGCGGGTTCGCCACGACCCGGAGGTCGATCGTCACACCGGACTTGTTCGCCGTCGAGGTCGCGTAGTGGTGCGCCATGTCCGCCAGCAGCGCCTGGAGATTGACCGGCTTCACCTCGCCGCGCATCAGTTCCGCATCGAGTCGCGAGGCGTCGGAAATGTCCGAGATGAGTCGATTCAGGCGATTGATGTCGTCGATCACGATCGACATCAGCCGCGCCCGCTGGTCGGGATCGAGATCGGAACGTGACGCCACCTCGATCGCGGATCGCAGCGAGGTGAGCGGATTCTTCAGCTCGTGCGCCACGTCGGCGGCGAAGCTCTCGATCGCGTTCAGCCGCTGCCACAGCGCGTCCGTCATCGAGCGCAGCGCATCGTTCAGGTCGCCGATCTCGTCGCCGCGGCGGCCGAGATCGGGCATCTCCGGCCGGGTGTCACGAGCCATGCGCACGACATCGGCCGCCCGTGCCAGTCGCACGATCGGCTGGGTGATCGTACCGGCGAGATAGAGCGAGAGCAGCACGGTGATTCCGAGCGCCGCGACGGCGATGGTCAGCATGTCGTAGCGGACCTCGCGCAAGGAGGCGGCGATCGCCCGATTGTCCCGCGTCAGCAGCAGCGCCCCCATCACCTGCTTGTAGCGTTGCACCGGCACCGCCGCGCTCAGCATCAACCTCCCGTCCGACGTGACCCGCACGGCGGAGGCGTTGAAGCCCCTGAGGGCGCTCGCGGCTTCGGGAAAGTCGCGCACAGTCGGCGACGGCTGCTCGACGTAACGCGGATAGCGGTCGGTATGCGAGAGCTGGCGGGCGATCCAGTCGGCAATGCCTTCGCCGAATCGCTCGTCGTTGTGCTCCGTCGGCGCCTGCTTCAAGGGAGGCAGCGGCGTGACGTGAATGCGGCCGGCATCGCTCAGCACGGCCGAATCGCCCAGAAGCTCGCCGGTCTCGCTGAACAAACGGGCGCGCACGCCGGTCGGCCGCACAAGGCGGGTCAGAAGCTGCCGCGCGGCGTCGGCATCGAGCCGGTTCACCGTCGTTTCGCCGCCGACCACCGCGACCTCGCCGATGCCCGCCGCCACCATCTCGCCCTGCACCAGCAAGGAGGCGAGCTCGGCGTCGATCAGCTCGTCCTCGTAGTCGCTGAGATAGACCGCGCCGAGGGCCAACAGCGCGACCGGCACGATGTTGAGCAGCAGGATGCGGCGCGTGAGCGGCGAATAGCGGCGGCTGTGGCGCCGCCGCCGGCGCACCGTCGACGGCAGCTCGACGTGCCGCTTCCGCCGCGGCCGCAGCTTCAGGAGCAGGCGTTTCAGCGCGGCGGCAAAGCCGCCGGCCTTGTCCGGCAACCGCGTCCGCGCCTCACGTGTCGCGATATCGATATCCGATGCCATAGAGCGTTTCGATCTGCTCGAACTCGCTGTCGACTTCGCGGAACTTGCGACGCACCCGCTTGATGTGGCTGTCGATCGTCCGGTCGTCGACGTAGATCGTCTCGCCGTAGGCGGCATCCATCAACTGATCGCGGTTTTTCACATGTCCCGGCCGTTCGGCGAGAGACTTCAATAGAAGGAATTCGGTGACCGTCAGATGCACCTCCTTGCCCTTCCAGGTGCATTGATGACGGCTGGGATCGAGCACCAGGTCGCCGCGCACGATGCGTTCCGCTTGGCCCTCGCCCTTGCCGGCGCCGCCGTCCACGCGCCGCAGCACCGCCCGGATGCGCTCGAGCAGGAGACGCTGCGAGAAGGGCTTGCGGATGAAGTCGTCGGCGCCCATGCGCAAGCCCAGCACCTCGTCGATCTCCTCGTCCTTGGAGGTGAGGAAGATCACCGGGAACTGCTGCGTCTTGCGCACGCGGTTCAGGAGCTCCATGCCGTCCATCCGCGGCATCTTGATGTCGAAGATGGCGAGGTCGGGTGGTGCCTGGTTCAGCCCTTCGAGCGCGGCGGCACCGTCGGGATAGGTCTTCACTTGGAAGCCTTCGGCTTCGAGCAACATCGACACCGATGTGAGGATGTTGCGGTCGTCGTCGACCAAGGCGATGTTCTTGCGCACGGGATAGCGTCTCCTGAGGCTCGGCAACGAATGCTAGCATAGACCGGGCTGTTGCCGCCGTCCGCCCGATCTGCCATCGATAACGGAGCAAATGCGGCTTTTTTCGACCCTCAGATGACCGACGACCTGCCGCATCTCGTGCGCGAACTGGTACGCAGCCAGGACCGCGCCGTCCTTGCAACCGCCTTGCCTGACGCGGCCGGCCCGCGAAGCTGGCCCTACGCCTCGCTGGTCCTCGTCGCGATCGACCACGATCTCGCGCCGATTCTGCTTCTGAGCGACCTTGCCGACCACAGCAAGGCGATCGCAGACGACAGTCGCGTGTCGCTGCTCTTCGATGGCACGGCAGGCTTCGACCAGCCGCTCGCCGGACCGCGTGTATCGCTGCTCGGTCGGGCGGCCCAAACCGGCGACGAATGGTCGAGGAGGCGCTTCCTCGCCCATCATCCCGACGCCGACATGTATGCCCGCTTCAACGATTTCAAGTTCTATCGCGTTGCGGTAGAGCGCGCGCATCTGGTGGGTGGATTCGGCAAGATCCGCTGGCTGTCGCGCGACGAACTGCTGCCGGTCGATGTGCGAGCTCCGTTGGCGGCCTTCGGATCGGCCGAGCCCGAGATCCTCGCCCATATGAACGCCGATCACGCCGACGCCGTGCAGCTTTATGCCACACGGCTTCTCGATCTCCCGGCCGGCGACTGGAAGATGACCGGTATCGATGCCGAGGGCTTCGATCTTCGCTGCGGCGGCGAGACGGCGCGTCTCGCCTTCGACACTGCATTGAGAGCGCCGAGCGAGGCGCGGGCTGCCCTGGTTGCGTTGGCCGCCAGGGCGCGCGCCACCAGTTCCTGACCGACCCGCTCTCCGGCCGTTTCGCATTTGTGCTGCAGGCGCCATATGATGGCATGGCTTGACCATGTCTGATGCCTCCCCCGCCGTGCGGTCGCGCCAGCCTTGGCGGGTGCCGCTGATCGCCGCGTTGGCGCTGGCCTTCGGTTCGCTCGCGCTGATCTCGGGTGTCGCCTACATCGCGGTCCTGGCCGGCGCTACGGGGACGACCGAGCGACTGCTGGTCGATCGCGCTGGCCGCGTTATCGAAGCACAGGTATCGATGGTGAAGGGCCGCCTCGATCCTGTGGCTCAGGAACTCGAGCTGATCGCGGCTCTTGCGGCGCGGGGACGGCTCGATATGGAGTCACCGGTCGCCGCTCGCGAGACACTGGCGGCGATGCTGGCCCAGATGCCGGCTGTCTCGATCACCGCCTTCGCCTCGCTCGACCTGCAGTTGGACCGCGCCATACGTCGATCCGATGGAACGATCACGCGCGACACGGTGCCGCTTGCCGATATCCCGGGCAGCATCGAAAATTTTCGGCAACTGCAGACGGCCCATGCCCCATTCTGGGGCGGCCTGTTCTGGAGCCCCTCGCTCGGCCAGCCGATGCTGAACGTCCGTGCCCCGGTACGGCGCAAGGACAACGCCTTCATTGGCGGCCTTGTGGCGACCGTCGGCATCGGCAACCTCTCGCAGCTCATCGAGGATCCATCCCAGCCGGGCGGTGGCAATTATTTCATTCTGGTCGGCCACGATCACGTGCTGGCGCATCGCAGGTTGATCGATCCGCGCGGCCTTGGCCTTTCGCCGAGCAAGCCTCTGCCCACGATCTCCGAGGTCGGCGATCCCGTGCTTGCCCATATCTGGGATCCGCCGGTGCACAGTCCCACCATCGAGCGGACTCTCGGCAGCCTCGGCCATATCGTGGAGGTCGACGGGCGGCGCTGGGTGTTCGTGCGCCGCGAGCTCGAGGGATACGGCCCCGATCCATGGCTGGTGGGCCAGTATTTTCCCATCGAGGAGGCGACCAGCGACCTCGATCGGCTGACCAATGGCGCCATCGTGGGCGCCGTTACGCTCCTGCTCGCGACCTTGCTTGCCCTGCTGATGGGGCTGCGCATGGCGCGCTCGATCCGCACCATCACCAGCGCGGCGGAGGCGATCGAGCGGCTCGAGTTCGACCAGCCGATGCATCGGCGATCGCGCCTGCGCGAGATCGACGATGCCGGCCACAGCCTCGACAAGGCGCGCAGCGCATTGAAATGGTTCGGCGTCTACGTTCCTCAGCGCCTTGTGCAACGCCTGATGGAGCGCGGCGAGGAGGGGATCGCCTCGCGACGCGTCGATGTGACCGTCATGTTCACCGACATCGTGGGCTTTACGCCGCAGGCCGAGAGCCTGCCCGAGCACGAGACGGCCGAGCTTCTGAACCACCACTTCGCGCTGATCGGCGCCTGCATCGAGCGCGAGCACGGCATCATCGACAAGTACATCGGCGATTCGGTGATGGCCTTGTGGGGGCTCGTGCCGCCGCGCGACGATCATGCCGGGGCGGGAATCCGGGCGGCGCTCGCCATTGCCAAGGCCCTGCGGGAGGACAACCAGCGGCGCCGAGCCGACGGGAAGACCCCGATCCGGCTGCGCGTTGGACTGCACTCCGGCCCGGCGATCGTGGGCAATATCGGAGCGCCGGGACGGGTGAATTTCACCGTCGTCGGCGATACCGTGAATATCGCCCAGCGCTTCGAGCAGCTCGGGAAGGAGTTCATGATGCCAGCCGACGAGATTGTCGTGCTCACAAGTGGCGAGACGCTGTCGGCGGTGAAGGATCGCGAGGCGCTCGGCATCGAGGTGCCGCCGTCGCAGCGCCGCATTCTCCGCGGGCACGAGCAGCCCGTCGACGTCTATCGGCTGATTTAGTCGGGGAGGAGGACATGTGGGTTCGCAATGCCTGGTACGTCGCGGCCTGGACACACGAGTTGGAGGCCGGTTGCATTCTCGCCCGCACGATCATCGACCAGCCGCTTGCCCTCTACCGCACGGACGATGGCGCCGTTGTGGCGCTCGAGGATCGCTGCTGCCATCGCTTTGCGCCCCTCACCATGGGGCGCCTGGAGGGCGACAATCTGCGCTGCATGTATCACGGGCTGAAGTTCGCGCCCGACGGTCGCTGCATCGAGATTCCCGGCCAGCCGCGCATTCCGCAAAGCGCCTTCGTCCGTCGCTATCCGACCGCGATCGTCGGGAGCTGGGTCTGGGTCTGGATGGGCGAAGCTGTCGCGGCCGATCTCCGGGCCATTCCGCCGTCCGTCGCCCTCGACGATCGGACTTATCGATTGCGGAGCGGGCAAATCGACTACGCGGCGCACTATCTCCTGATCGACGACAACCTGCTCGATCTCTCCCATCTTTCCTTCGTGCATGAAAAGACCCTCGGCCTCGACATGCCGCAATGGGCCGAGAACCGGCCGCGCGTGGTCCCGCTCGATCGCGGGCTGCGCATGCAGCGGTGGCTGCGCAATCATCGACCGCGTGGCTTCATGAAGAAGCTCGGCGAACGCCTTGATGTCTGGAACAGCTACGACTTCCTGTTTCCCGGCGTCTTTCTGCAACGTACCGCCTTCTATCCGTTGGGCGCCGCGGAGGCGAATAACGGACAGGAGCCGCAGGATGCGCCGCTCTTCTTCCGCCTCGACGAGCAGGCGGTGACGCCGGTCTCGAGCCGCGCCTCGCGCTATTTCTATGCGGCCGGCGCGCGTACCGACGACATCGATCCCGACAGGCTCGACCGCCTGTTCGCCGTCACCGAGACCGCTTTCCAGGAGGACAAGGCGATCATCGAGGCGCAGCAGAAGTTGATCGACCTCGAGCCCGAGCGTCAGATGCTGCCCACCAGCCTCGATGCCGGGCCGACGCAGTTCCGCCGGATGGTGGAGACGCTGCTAACGGCGTCCTGACCTTCCGACCGCCAAAGTGGTGTCATCCCAAACAGAATGAGGGATCTTTCGCGACGCCGATAAAGGATCCCTCGCAGCGCTCGGGATGACACTGGCCTGTGCATCAGGTCATCTTGACCATGACGTGCTTGGCATAGGCCGGCCGTGTCGCGAGCCGATCGTACCAGGCGCGCAGATTCTTGAGCTCCGGCCGCTCGATCTCGAGGGCGTACCAGCGATAGGCCATGCAGCCCGCGGGAATGTCGCCCATGGTGAAGTACTGACCGGCGACGTATTTGCGACCCTCGAGCCAGCCGTCGAGTCTCGCCCACAGCGTGCCGAGCTCCTTGGCCGCCTTGCCGATCGCCGCCATGTCGCGCTTGTCGGGCGGCGTGCGAACCAGGCCCCAGAACACGATGCGCATGCCATCGGAGATGGTGCTGAGCTGCCAGTCCATCCAGCGCTCGGCCTCGCTTCGTTCGCCGGGATCGTTGGGCCATAGCGACCCCGCGGCATAGCGGGCGGCGAGATAGCGCACGCAGGAATTGCTCTCCCAGATGATGCGGCCGCCGTCCTCAATGGTCGGCACTACCCCGTTGGGATTCATCTTGAGATACCAGGGCTGGTCGTTGCCTCCGAACGCGCCGCCCACATCCTCGCGCTGATAGCTGACGCCGCATTCGTCGGCCGCCCACAGCACCTTCATCACGTTGATCGAATTGGCCCGACCCCAGATCTTCATGGCGTTCTCCTCCACTTACGTTCCCATTCCTCCCCGACGAAGTCGGGGAGGTGGTCCGCAGGATCGGAGGGGTCATGAGTCGCAGTCGCTCTGGCGCCTGTGACCCCTCCGCCCGCGACGACGCGGGCACCTCCCCACGCTTGCGCGCAGGGAGGATCAACTCAATGCGCCGCCGCCCAGTTGGCGCCGACGCCGGTGTCGACGACGAGCGGCACCGAGAGTTTCGCCGCCCCTTCCATCACGCGCCGGGCGACCTCCTTGGTCTTGTCGATCTCCTTGTCGGGCACCTCGAACAGCAGCTCGTCGTGCACCTGCAGCAGCATGCGCGCTTCGAGATGCGCGTCCTTCAAGGCTTGCGGCAGGCGGATCATCGCCCGCTTGATGATGTCGGCCGCACCGCCCTGCAATGGCGCGTTGATCGCCGCCCGCTCGGCGAAGGCGCGCATCGCCTGGGCCTTGTCGTTGATGTGCTTCAGGTGGATCTTGCGACCGAACGGCGTCTGCACATAGCCGTGCTTGCGCGCGAAATCCTTGGTCCGCTCCATATAGTCGCGAATGCCGGGATAGCGTTGGAAGTACTTCGCGATGTATTCGCGTGCCTCGGGTTGGCCGATGCCGAGCTGGTTGGCGAGGCCGAAGGCGGAGATGCCGTAGATGATGCCGAAATTGATCGCCTTGGCGCGTCGGCGCACCAGCGGGTCCATTCCCTTGACCGGCACGCCGAACATCTCGCTCGCCGTGATGGCATGGATGTCGTCGCCGCGGGCAAACGCCTCCTTCAGCGAGCCGATGTCGGCGACGTGCGCCAGCAATCGAAGCTCGATTTGCGAATAGTCGGCGCTGACCAGCTTGTGGCCCTGCTCGGCGATGAAGGCCTCGCGGATCTTGCGGCCCTCCTCGGTGCGCACCGGGATGTTCTGCAGGTTGGGATCGGTCGAGGCGAGCCGGCCGGTCGCCGCGCCGGTCATCATGTAGCAGGTGTGGATGCGGCCTGTGCGGGCGTCGAGCTCGCGGACCAGCGCATCGGTGTAGGTGCCCTTGAGCTTGGCGATCTGGCGGTGCTCGAGAATCTTGACCGGCAGCGCGTGGCCCTGCGCCGCGAGCTCCTCCAGGATCGAGGCATCGGTCGACCAGGCACCGGTCTTGCTGCGCCGACCGCCGGGCAACTTCTGCTCGTCGAACAGGATCTCGCCGAGCTGCTTGGGCGAGCCGACGTTGAACTCGCGGCCGGCAATCTTGTGAATCTCAAGCTCAAGCTCGGCGAGCCGCTTCTCGAAGTCGGCGCTGAGTTTTTTGAGCAGCGGCGAGTCGACCTTGACGCCGGCCCGCTCCATGCCGAGCAGCACTGGCATCAACGGTCGCTCGATGGTCTCGTACATCGACACCATGCGCTCGGTTGCGAGCCGCGGCTTGAACCTCGCCCAGAGCTGGGAAACCGTATCGGCGCTGCCGGCGGCATACTCGCGCGCCCGCTCGATCGGCACCTTGTCGAAGCTCAGCTGCTTGGCGCCAGAGCCCGCCACGTCGGAGAGCTTGACGATCTTCTGGTCGAGATACCTCTCGGCGAGATCGTCCAGGCTATGGCTGTGCTTGCCGCCGTCGAGCACGAAGGACAGAAGCATCGTGTCGTCGACAGGTGCGAGCCGGATGCCGTGCCGCTCGAAGACGTCGAGGTCGTCCTTGAGGTCGTGGCCGACCTTGAGCACGCCGGGATCCTCGAGTAGCGACCTCAGTTTCTCGATCACCGTTTTCAGCGGAAGCTGATCGGGCAGCAACGTACCGCCACTGGCCTTGCCGGCACCGCCGAGATCGAGTGCGCCCTGCGCCTCGCCGGGCGCACGGTGGCCGATCGGCAGGTAGGCTGCCCGCCGGCGGCTGGAATTGACGTTGCCCCAGGGCCCTTCGAGCAGCGCGAACGACAGGCCGACTAAGCCGGCTTCGCCGGCGCTCTCGAGGTCGATGCTGACGACGCCCGCCTTGGTAGCCTCGGCGATCCACTCGTCGAGGGCGGCTTCGGTGCGGATCGTCTCATAGTCCTCGGCGGTGAAGGGCTTGTTGGACCTGGCGCGCGCTGCCGGCGGGCGCTGGGGCGGCATCTGCGGCGCCGGAGCGACCGACGGCATGGATGTCACCGCCACGACCGGCTCGCCGAACTCCTTGGCATACTTGGCGATCAGGGTCCTGAAGCCCTGCTGCTCGAGCCACGGCAACAGAACTTTGGGATCGGGTTTGCGCTTGTCGAAGGAATCGGGGTCGGCCGGTGCCGGCACATCGTCCCGGAGTGTCACCAGCTTCTTGGAGATGCGCGCCAGCTCGGCATTGGTCTGCAGGGCCTCTCGCCGCTTGGGCTGCTTGATCTCGCCGACACGGTCGAGCAGCGCCTCGAGGCTGCCGTACTCGGTGATGAGCTGGGCCGCCGTCTTGACGCCAATGCCGGGGACACCCGGCACGTTGTCCGTCGAATCGCCGGCAAGCGCCTGCACGTCGATCACCTTGTCCGGCGCCACGCCGAACTTTTCCATCACGGCTTCAGGCCCGAGCTTGATCTTCTTGATCGGATCCATCATCTCGACGCCCGGCCGGATGAGCTGCATCAGATCCTTGTCAGAAGAGACGATCGTGCAAGTGCCGCCCGCCTCGACCGCCATCCGGGCATAGGTCGCGATCAGGTCGTCGGCCTCGTAGCCCTCCAGTTCGCAGACCGTGACGTTGAATGCCTTGGCCGCCTCGCGGATCAGCGGGAACTGCGGGATCAGGTCCTCCGGCGGTTCGGGGCGATGGGCCTTGTACTTGTCATAGATCTCGTTGCGGAAAGTCGTGCCGCTGGCATCGAGGATCATTGCCACATGGTCGACCTCGGGCTTGTCGAGGATGTCGGCCGCCAGCATCCGACAGAAGCCATAGACGGCATTGACGGGGGTGCCGTCGGGCCTGTTCATCGGCGGCAGCGCGTGATAGGCGCGGAACAGGTAGCCCGAGCCGTCGACCAAATAGAGATTGCGGATCGGCGCGCCATCGCCGTTCGTCGCCTTGCTCGGGGTCCTTGTGGACGCTGAAGCCTGTGCGGACGCGGGTGCGGATGCCTTGGATTTCGCCATGGGCAAGGTCTAGCACGCGAAAAGCGGCGGCAGGGAGACGCTTGCAGGAAGTTGCCCACCGGGCTATGTCCCTTGCGTCATTGGGGAGTAGTCGGCCCTGCATGCAGGGCGGGAGCGTCAACAGACTTGGTTCGCATGAACCATGGCGCTTCCGGCGATCTGGTCCGTTATCGGGCCCGCTTGGCGAGACCTTTGGCTGGCCGTGCTTTACCCGCGGGATCGGGCGAGCGCGGCAGCCAACGGTCCTGCGCTCGATCCCGCCCATGGCTCTTTATGGAAGCCTTCCTCGTCTCGGCCGGCCTCGTGGCGGTGGCCGAGATCGGCGACAAGACCCAGCTCCTGGCGATGATCCTCGCCAGCCGCTATCGCCGGCCGGTTCCCATCATCCTCGGCATCTTCGTGGCGACGCTGGCCAATCACGCTTTGGCGGCCGCCGTGGGCACGCAGGTCGCGGCCTGGGTCGGTCCGCACACCCTGCGCTGGGCATTGGCGGTGCTGTTCCTGGCGATGGCCGCCTGGTGCCTCGTTCCCGACAAGGCCGACGAAGGGCCCAAGACGGTCGGCCATGCCGGTGCCTTCCTGGCGACGGCGGTTGCTTTCTTCCTGGTCGAGATGGGCGACAAGACGCAGATCGCGACCGTCGGACTCGCGGCCCGCTTTCAGGATATCGCCACCGTCACCGCCGGCACGACGATGGGCATGTTGCTGGCCAATGTGCCTGCGGTCCTTTGTGGCGATGTGCTTGCCCGCAAGGTGCCGCTCAAGCTGGTGCGAACGGTGGCGGCGGCCGCCTTCGCGATCCTGGCCGTCCTCACGATGCTCGGGGTCGGCATGGGACTGTTCAACGCCGTGCCCTAGCCAAAGCCGAGACGCCGGCGATCTTGGGCCATCGAAGGCGCTGTGAGCCTTGCGATCAGGGTGGCGGCCTCGCTCGGCGCCTCGGCCTTCGTGGCAACGGCGGCGGTATAAATGGTCGAGAGACCACATCCTGGCGGCAGCGGGCCGGCCAGCACGAGTCCCGGCGTTGCCAGGATCTCCGTTGCCTGGGTGCAGCCGATGGGACAGGCAGCGGTGGACGTGGCGAGGGCGTGCATCGCCGCAGCGCCGTTTGCGGCCGGGCGAAGCCGGTCGGCGAGCGAGTCCTTCAGGCCGAGCTTTCCCAGCACCTTGGCGAAATGGATGCCGGCCGTCGCCCGCAGCGGATCGGGAAAATGAATCGCATCGGCTGCGGCAAGCGCGCGACGCAACGCCTCGATGTCGCCAAGCGCTGGAACGGCATCGCCTGCACGCACTGCCACGGCTGTTGCCACGGTGCCGAGATCGCGGACAGTGTCGCCATCCACATGACCTTTACCGGCCAGGGTCTCCACCAACGCGCGGCTCAAAATCACAAGATCGGCGGGCTCGCCCGCCACCAGCCTGTCCCGCATTGCGCCGACCGCGCTGAAAGTGCCATCGATGCGACAACCGGTTTCGACCTCGAAGGCTGGCCGAACAGCGTCGACAAGACCTCGGGCGGCGCCACCGCTCAAGAGCCGCAGCGTCCGTGTCATTGGATTTTGGCGCCCGATATCTCGACCACCTTCGCCCATTTCTGGATCTCGCCGCGCAGGAACGTATCGAAGGCCGCGGGTGTCATCGTCATCGGCACGGCACCTTGCCGCGCCCAGGCGGCCCGTATCTCGGGCCGGCCGATGATCTTCACGACCTCCTCGTTCATGCGGTCGACAATCGTCCTGGGCGTGCCTGCGGGCGCCATCAAGCCCAGCCAGATCGTGGCCTCGTAGCCCGGCACGCCGGCCTCGTTCACGGTCGGGACGTCCGGCAGCACCAGCGAGCGTTCGAGGCCGGTGGTCGCGAGTGCGCGCACCTCGCCCGCCTCGATGTTGCCCTTCATCGCGGTGACGGCATCGAACATCATCTGCACATGGCCGCCCATCACGTCGGCACGCGCTTCACCGCTGCTCCTGTGCGGCACATGGAGGATGTCGGTGCCGCTCATCGCTTTGAAGAGCTCGCCGGCCATGTGATATGGCGTGCCCGGGCCCGACGAGGCGTAGGTGAGCTGGCCCGGATTGGCCTTGGCGAAGGCAACGAGCTCCGGCACCGTTGTCGCCTTCACCGAAGGATGCACGACCAGCACGAGATCGGAGGAGTTGACCGGCGCGACCGCCACCAGATCGCGCATCAGCACGTAAGGCTTGCGGGCAAGCAGCGTTTCGTTGGTCGCCTGCGTGTTGGACATCATCAGGAAGGTGTAGCCGTCGGGTGGCGAGGTCGCGACGATCTCGCTGCCGATGACGCCGCCCGCGCCCGGCTTGTCGTCGACGATGAACTGTTGCTTCAGATCGTCCGTCAGCGCCTGCGCCAGGATTCGCGCGTAGATGTCGGCCGGACCACCGGGCCCGAAGGGCACCACGATCTTCACCGGGTTTGCCGGCCAGGGTTGCGCCTGGGCCGCCGCGCCGACCATCAGCGCCGCCACGGCCAACAACGCGAGTCGTACCGTCTGGCGCATGTCGTCCTCCCGGCCCACGCCATGATCTGCATGGTTGGCTCATTGTCGCCAGGTATGTAGAGCAAGTCACGACACGGCGATGTGACAAGGGAGAAGGGGACGATGACCACTATGACCGGCGGTTGCCTCTGCGGTGCGATCCGCTATCGCGCGACCGGAACCCCCGAGTTCCAGGGTCTATGCCACTGCCGCGACTGCCAGAAGCTGAGCGGCGGTGGCCATGTCGGCTTCATCTGCTTCCCGAGGGACGCGGTCAGCATCGAGGGCGAGGTTCTCGCCCACCACGGCAAGGGCGGCAGCGGCCGGCCAGCCGACCGGCTCTACTGTCCGAGCTGCCTCAGCCCATTGTTCGGGACGTCGGAGCTGATGCCTGGCAAGATCAACATCTACGCCGGCTCCCTCGATGACCTCGGCCAATTCAAGCCACAGGTCGCGATTTTCACCCGCAGCCGCCAGCCCTGGGACGATGGTTCGCGCAACCTGAAGTGTTTCGAGACCCGCCCGCCCGGGTAGGCGATCCGGCCATCTTCAGAAGTCGTCTTCACGGAATCGTCAGCGAAATCTCAGACCGACTGCTCTTGCGTCAGGCGGTCGACTTCCCCACCTCAGGCCGCGATGAAAAGGATGGGATTGCCAAAATCTGTGCTGTTCGGTCGCGCTGGCCGTCCAGTTTCCGCCATACTCTCCGATGAGTATGACACACCATCTGCAATTGCAGATAAAGGGCAAGCCATCAGGACAATAGGGCAGGCAGTTACAGTCGCGTGACAGGCCCGGCGCCCGACAGGGTGTGCTGAAAGTGGGAGAAGGGATGCGTATTGGGTCGCGTTGGGTCTTTGCGATCGGCTTGCCGGTCGCGCTGGCTTTGACGGCGCTTGCATTCGCGCCGGCGTTTTCCGATCTCGATGAGCGGGCATCGGCCACGGCCGCACCGCCCGCCCCGGTTGATGTCGGCGTCATCACGGTCAAGGCCGAGCCCCGGGCGATCGTGCGCGAGCTGCCGGGGCGTATTGCACCGACGCGTGTAGCCGATGTGCGACCGCGCGTGTCGGGCATCGTGGTCGAGCGCCTGTTCAATCAGGGCACCGACGTGAAGGCGGGCGATCCGCTTTATCTGATCGATCCCAAGCCGTTCGAGGTCGAGCTGCAGGCAAGCCAGGCGGCGCTGGCCAAGGCGAAGGCGGCGTACGATCTGGCGGTTCTGCAGGCGAACCGTGCCCAGGCGATGAGCAAGGCGCACGCGATCTCGCAGGCTCAGAACGAAACGGCCGTCGCGACCGTCGAACAGGCGCGGGCGGAGGTCGCCGCTCGCGAGGCGGACGTGGCGCGCGCCCGGCTCAATCTCGACTATGCCACCATTCGCGCGCCGATCAGCGGCCGCATCGGCGCCGCGCTGATCAGCGAGGGCGCGCTGGTCGTGCAGAACGATTCCGCGAACCTCGCTACCATCCAGCAACTCGATCCGATCTATGCCGATTTCACGCAGTCGGTCGACGAGCTCAACCGCCTGCGCCGGGCGTTCGACGCAGGCGATCTCGAGCGTATTGCACCTGACACCGCGAAGGTTCGGCTCGTGCTCGATGACGGCACCCTCTATCCGCTCGCCGGCAAGCTCCTTTTCTCCGAAGCCAAGGTCGATGCATCGACCGGTCAGGTGACCTTGCGCGGTGAGTTCCCCAATCCCCATCGCGAACTGTTGCCGGGCATGTACGTGCGTGTCCTCGTCGAGCAAGGCATCGACAGCGATTCCATCGCCCTGCCGCAGCAGGCGGTCCAGCGCAACGGCGGCGGCGGCAGCGAGGTCTTCGTGGTCAGGGCAGACAATCGCGTCGCCCTCCAGCCGGTGCGCCTGGGCCAGGTCCAGGATGGCCAGTGGCTGGTGCTCGATGGGCTGAAGGCCGGCGACCACGTGGTGGTCGACGGCTTC
>DATEID010000390.1:0-6339 GCA_035279245.1 Reyranella sp. | reverse complement strand
AGGAGCTGCGGCCGACGCCCGAGCTCGGCCAGGAGACCGATGCGGTGCTGGCGGGCCTCGGCTACGACAAGAAGGCAATCGACCGCTTGCGTGCCGACGGCGTCGTCTGAGCGACCTGCAACTTTCATGGAATAGCGTCATTGCTCGTCGAAGAGCAGAGGAGCGGCCATGACTCGTCCTCTCCTGCCCGCCTTGCTGATGTCGCTCGCGCTCGTGTTCCCAGCGGCGGCCCAGCAATGGCGCATATACCAGCCCGAGGGCGGCAACTATCGCGTGGATTTTCCCGGCCAGCCGAGCGAGGACGTGCGCGAGGTCGCGACCAACGTCGGGGCCATCCGGACGCGGACCTCCTCGGTCACGATTGGTGACAAGATGTTCATGACGATCATCTCGCACTACCCTGGACACGTAACGATGGGCGATCCGCAGAAGAACCTCGACGGCATACGCGATGGCAGCGTCCGAAAGGTGAACGGCAGCCTGCGCAAGGAAGAGCGGTTGGAAATAGGCGACGAGCCGGCGCGCCATCTGCTGATCGATCTGCCGCGTGAGACCCTGGCCGACGCGCTGCTGGTGCTCGACGATCACCAGCTCCTGCAGGCGATCTATGTCGGCCCGCGGCAGATCGAGGAACCGCCCGAAGCGCGGCGGTTCCTCGGCTCCTTCAGTCTTTTGAAATAGTGACCGACGCCGACGCTACATGCCCAGCATCGAGACGAACTTGGTGTTGAGGTAGGCCTCGAGTGCCTCGATGCCGCCCTCCGAGCCATAACCCGAATCCTTGATGCCGCCGAACGGAACTTCCGGCAGGGCGAGGCCATGGTGGTTGATCGACACCATGCCGCTTTCGAAGGCCGCGCCGACCTGCGCCATCGTCTTGGTGTTCTTGGTATAGGCATAGGCCGCGAGCCCCCAGTCGAGGCGGTTCGCTTCCTTCATCACGCCGTCGAAATCCTTGAAGGGCGTGATCGGCGCCAGCGGCCCGAATGGCTCTTCGTTCATGATCTTGGCGCTGAGCGGAACGTCGGTCATGACCGTGGGCTCATAGAAATAGCCCTTGTTGCCCTTGCGCTGGCCGCCGGTCTGGATCTTGGCGCCCTTGGCGATGGCGTCGCTCACGAACGAGTCCATGGCATGCAGGCGCCGCTCGGCCACCAGCGGCCCCATCTTGGTGTCGGCCTCGAGGCCGTTGCCGACCTTCACGTTCCTGGCGTAGGTCGTGAAGCGCTCGACGAACTCGGGATAGACCTTCTCGTGCACCAGGAAGCGGGTCGGTGCGATGCAGACCTGGCCGGCGTTGCGGAACTTGTTGGCGCCCAGCACATTCACCGCCTGATCGAGATCGGCGTCGTCGAACACGATCGCCGGTGCATGCCCGCCGAGCTCCATCGTGACGCGCTTCATGTGTGCGCCAGCGAGGGCCGCGAGCTGCTTGCCGACCGGAGTCGAGCCGGTGAAGGTCACCTTCTTGATGACGGGATGCGGGATCAGGTACTCGCTGATCTCCGACGGCACGCCGTAGACGAGCTGGATCACGCCGGCCGGAACGCCCGCATCGACGAAGGCCTTCACGAGCTGCGCGCATGAGCCCGGCGTATCCTCCGGCCCCTTGACGATGATCGAGCAGCCGGTGGCGATCGCGGCCGACGCCTTGCGCACCACCTGGTTGATCGGAAAGTTCCACGGCGTGAAGGCCGCGACCGGGCCCACCGGCTCCTTCATCACGAGCTGATGGATGTTCTCGGCCCGCGCCGGCACGATGCGGCCGTAGGTGCGTCGGCCTTCCTCGGCCATCCAGTCGATGATGTCGGCCGCGAGGTTGGTCTCGACCTTGGCCTCGAACAGGGGCTTGCCCTGTTCCAGGGTCATGATGGTGGCGATCTCGTCGAGGCGCTGGCGAATCAGGTCGGCCGCCTTGCGCATCACCTTGTAGCGCTCGAAGGCGGAGACCTTCTTCCATTGCCTGAAGCCCTTCTCGGCCGCTGCCAGGGCGCGGTCGAGATCGGCCTTCTCGGCATGGGCGAGCTGGCCGATCACCTCCTCGGTGGCCGGATTGACGATGGGAATGGTCCGTCCCTGCGCGCCCTTGGTCCAGGCGCCGTCGATCATCAGGGAGACATCGCTGTAGGTGTTCATGGCTTCCTCCGTTTGTCGTCAGCTTCCGCGAGAGGTCGGGCAGCTCCAGGGTGTGCGACGTGGTGCCGTGCGATAATGCCCTTCCGGCTCGGCAATGGAAAGGTTATGCCCCCCGACCTAGCACGACAGGACGGGCGTCTCTATAGTCCGGCCGGCCGCTCGAACAGGCCTACTGAAGAAGGGAGCATCACGTGACCGACCGCAACCGTTTCACCCGCCGGCAGGTAGGAAGGGCCGCGCTCACGAGCGCCGCGATCCTGGGCGCGCCGTTGCCGCTGCGCCATGCCCTGGCGCAGTCGGGGACCGCCAACCTCAAGGTGGCGCTGCTCCTGCCGACTTCGGGCGTGCAGGCGCAGATCGGTCAGGCCTGCAAGCGCGGCGCCGATGTCGCCAACGCGGTTTTCGCCGACATGAAGATGCCGGTGACGCTCGCGATCATGAACTACGACACGGAGACCAAGCCGGACGTCGCCCGCACCCAGGCGGAGAAGGCGATCGAGGCCGGAGCGCACGTGCTCGTCGGCGCCTTCGACTCCGGGCAGACCATCGCGATCGCCCAGGTCGCCGAGCAGCGCGGCGTGCCGTTCGTCGTGAACATCGCCGCGGCGCCGCAGATCACCGAGCAGGGTTACAAGTTCGTGGTCCGCAATTTCCCGACCGCGCCGATGCTGATCAAGGGCGCCTTCGAGCTGCACAAGGAAATTTTCCAGGCCTCCGGCACGACACCGAAGACCGCGGTCCTGATGAGCATCAACGACACGTTCGGCACGGCGATGATGGGCGGCATCAAGGCCATGTTCCCCAAGCTCGACATGCCCTATCAGCTCGTCGACATCATCAGCTACGACCCCGCCGCGAAGGACCTTTCGGTCGAGGTCGCCAAGGCCAAGGCGACAAAGGCCGACATGCTGATGCCGGTCTGCCGCCTGAACGACGCCAAGCTCATGATCCAGGAGCTGGTGAAGCAACGCTGGGAGCCGATGGCGGTGATGAACCCGGGCTCGCCCGGGCTCTACGAGCAGGATTTCCTGAAGACGATGGGCAAGTACGGCGAATTCCACATCTCCAACGTGCCGTGGCTCGACCCCAAGTCGGCGATGACGCAGTCGCTGGAGAAGCAGCATGCGGCGAAGTTCCCCAAGGACCAGCTCGATCTCAACGGCGGCTTCACCTTCGAAGCCATGCTGATCGCGGCCCAGGCCTGGCTCGACGCCAAGTCCACCAAGCCCGACGCGCTGATGGAGGCGTTGCGCAAGATCAAGATCGACCACCACGTCATGGTCGGCGGCCCGATCCAGTTCGACGCCAAGGGCCAGAACGTCTCCATCAAGGCGGCCGCGGTCCAGAACCTCCATCGCAAGCCCACCGTGGTGATGCCCAAGGCATCGGCCGCTGCCGAGCTCGTCTTCCCCGAACCCGGCTGGAACGACAAACGACGGACGTGATGTTCATGAGCTCTTCCTCCCTCGTCACACGAGGGTGCCCGCGCAGCGGGCGGAGGGGTCATGAGCTATAGAATGTATGCGTCGCTCCTGACCCCTCCGGCTCTGTGGGCCACCTCCCCACTTCGTGGCAGGGCTATCGCATATGACGTAATTCCGTCATCCCGAGCGGAGCGAAGCGAAGTCGAGGGACCTCTTTTGTCAGCGCTTCGTCCCATGGTGGCGGAGCAAAAAAGGTCCCTCGACTTCGTTCGCTTCGCTCACTCCGCTCGGAATGACGGAGATTTTTTGCCCAAATGCGATTGCCCTGCACTTCGTGGGGAGGGAAGCTTCGAGTGACCTCCGACTTCCTCCTCGCGCTCGTCCAGGCCGTGACCAAGGGCTTGCTCACCGGCATGGTCTACGGGCTGATGGCGCTTGGCCTGTCGGTGATCTTCGGTGTCATGCGGGTGGTCAACTTCGCGCACGGCGAGATGATGATCGTCGGCATGTACCTCGCCTGGGCCGCCTTCGAGTATTTCCAGGTCTCGCCGCTCCTCAGCCTGCCCCTGATCGCGGCGCTGTTCTTCGTCATGGGCTACGCGTTGCAACGGAGCCTGATTTCGCCGTTCATTGGCCGGCCCGAACATCAGCAGTTCCTGCTGCTGCTCGGCGTCGCGCTGATCCTGGTCAATGTCTGCCTCGCCGTCGTCGGTCCTGACTCGCACGGCGTCCAGCTCGAGGCGCAGTTCGATTCCTACCAGGTGGGCCCGCTGGTGTTCGACGCCGTCCGCTTGCATGCCGCGATCGGCGCGGTCGTCATTGCCGGGCTGCTGTGGCTCTTCTTCACCCGCACGCGGACCGGCAAGTCGATCCGCGCCGCGGCCGACAACCATATGGGCGCCCTGGTCGTCGGCCTGAATGTGCGCCGGCTCTATGCCGTGACCTTCGGCGTCGGTGCCGCCTGCGTCGGCGCTGCCGGGGCTCTCATGATCACGATCATTCCCGTGACGCCCTCGCTCGCCGCCGAATACACCCTGCTCGCCTTCGTGATCGTGATCGTGGGCGGGCTGGGCAGCATGACCGGCGCGCTGGCGGGCGGCCTGCTGATCGGCATCAGCGAAGCCGTCGCCGGCCTTTTGGTCGAGCCCTCGCTCAAGAGCATGTTCAGCTTCGGCCTCCTGATCCTGGTGCTGCTGCTGCGTCCGCAAGGGCTGCTGGGCAAGCGCGGCGCATGACGGCCATTCGTCGCCTGCTCGATGGGGTCGCACCGCGCTCCTTATGGATGCTGGGCGTCCTGCTGCTTCTCCTGGTCGCCGCGCCGCACTTCGTCGACCAGTATTCCCTCTCGGTCCTGATGCTGATCCTGTACTTCGCCTATGTCGGCCAGGCCTGGAACATCATGATGGGCTTCGCGGGCGAGCTTTCGCTCGGCCATGCGCTCTATGCGGGGCTTGGCGGCTATGTCGCGGCAGGTCTGTTCGTGCATTATGGGATCGGGCCTTGGGCCGGCACTTTCGTGGCCGCTGCGGCGGCGGCGCTGGCCGGCGCCATCGTCGGCTATCTCGGCTTCCGGTTCTCGCTGGCCGGCGTCTATTTCGCCCTCCTCACCATCGCCTTCGGCGAGTTCACGCGCATCGCCTTCGATCATCTTTCGTGGTTCGGCGGCTCCGCCGGCCTGTTCCTCAAGGTCGACATGGCGCCCAATCCATTCGATCTGCGCGGCGGTCCACTGCTCTTCTACTACGTGATTCTGGCGCTGGCCGCCGGCGCCTTCGTGCTGAGCCGGCTCTTGCTGGAAAGCCGGCTCGGACGCTACTGGCTTGCCATTCGCGAGGATGCCGAGGCGGCGCAGGCCGTCGGCGTGCCGGTCCTGCGCTACAAGCTGGCGGCGGTGATGATCTCGGCCGCCCTCACCTCGATCGCCGGAGTCTGGAACGCCTTCTACTACAACAACCTCTTTCCCGAGACCGCATTCGGCATCGGCCGGTCGATCGAGATCACCCTGGCACCGATCATCGGCGGCCTGGGCACGCTATTCGGCCCCATCGTGGGGGCCGTCCTGCTGACGGGATTGGGCGAGATCTTCACCAGTCTAGGCGACATGCTGGGCATTCCCGGCATCAAGCAGATCTTCTACGGGCTCGCGCTGCTGGTGATCATCATGTACCGGCCGGCCGGCATCTGGCCGTGGCTCGCCGAACGCCTCGGCCTCGCGGAGCGCCGGCGGTGACGGGCGCCCATCTGGAGCTGGCCGGGGTCGGCAAGAGCTTCCGCGGCCTGCGTGCCGTGCACGATGTCGGCTTCGAGGTGCCGTCGGGCGCCATCCACGCGCTGATCGGGCCGAACGGCGCCGGCAAGACGACGATCTTCAACGTGATCGCCGGCGTTTACCCGCCCGACGCCGGCCGGGTTTCGCTCGACAGCCGGCTCATCTCCGGTCTGCGGCCCGACCAGGTCTGCGCCGCCGGCGTCGGCCGCACCTTCCAGATCGTGAAGCCCTTCAAAGGCCTGACCGTGCTCGAGAACGTGACGATCGGTGCGCTTCATCGCCATCGCGATCTCGGCGAAGCACGAGCCAAGGCGGCGTCGATCCTCGGCGAGCTCGGCCTTGGTGAGCGGCGTCATCACATGGCCGAGGGCCTCACCCTTCCCGACCGCAAGCGGCTCGAAGTCGCACGCGCACTCGCGACCGAGCCCAAGCTCCTGCTGCTGGACGAGGTGATGGCGGGCCTGCGGCCGACCGAGGTCGATGTCATGGTGGGCTTCCTGCGCGACCTCA
>DATEID010000389.1:0-9429 GCA_035279245.1 Reyranella sp. | reverse complement strand
CTCGACGAAGAGATCCGAGCAGCCATTGATCACTTCCGGCTGCTGGCCGAATTCGGGTGTCGCATTCACCATGCCCAGCACCTTCACGATGCGCTTCACCCGGTCGAGGTCGCCCAACTCCGCCTTCATCACCGCGATCAGATTGAGGCCGGTGTCGCGGGCATGCTGGTAGGCCTGCTCGACCGTGAGATCGCGTCCGACCTTACCCGTCGGCAACGGCCGGCCCGACAGGCCCGGTCCCTTGCCCGCGAGGTAGAGTAGGTTACCGGTGCGCACGGCATTGACGTAGTTGGCCAAGGGCGATGTCGCCGGCGCGAGCTCGATGCCCAGTTCCTTCAGCCGCCGTTCGGTCTTCATGGCGATCTCCCCCTAAAGCGACGCCGTCCGCGCAAGAAAAGCGCGAATCAATTCGATTGATTTCACACCCCGGCTCGATTCGACGCCAGAGGAAACGTCGACGGCGAGCGCGCCCGTGACCCGCACTGCCTCGGCGACATTGTCCGGCCTCAGGCCGCCGGCCAGGAACCACGGCACGGATACATCGCGGCCCGACAGGATCGTCCAGTCGAACGCTTTCGCATTGCCGCCGGGAAGCGTGCCGTCTGCCGCGTCGAACATCAGGCGATCGACAACATCGGCATAGGCCGCGATCCCGCGTTCGACATCGTCCGGCGCCGCCACCTTGATGACCTTCATGACGGGCTTGCCGGTCCGCCGCTTGATGGCGGCGACACGCTCCGGCGTCTCGGCACCATGAAGCTGGAGGAGGTCGAGAGCATCGGTGCCAAGCTTCTCGTCCAGCAAGGCATCGTCGGGATCGACGAACAAACCGACCCGGCCCACGGCCTTGGGCACGCGTGCGCCGAGCCTGCGCATGGTCTCGGTCGAGATATGCCGTGGCGAGGGCGGATAAGTAACGAAGCCCACCCAGCGCGCGCCGAACCGCACCGCGGCGTCGATCGCCTCCAGTGTCGCGAGTCCGCAGATCTTGGCCTCGACCGTCATCGCGTCAAAGCGCGCCCAGATCGCGCGCGATCGCTTCGGCGGCCAGCGCCGGGTCGGCCGCCTCCGTGATCGGCCGGCCGATCACCAGGTGGTTGGCGCCCAGCGTGACGGCTTCCTCGGGCGTCATCACCCGCTTCTGGTCGGCGGTCGCGGCGCCGGCCGGCCGGATGCCCGGCACCATCAGCGTAAAATCTTTCCCGCACTCCCTGCGCAACGCCGCGATCTCGAGTGGCGAGCAGATGACACCATCGAGGCCGCTCGAACGTGCGAGTGCGGCGAGGCGCAGCACCTGTCGGTCAGGCTCCGCGGGAATGCCAGTCGCCTCGAGATCCGACTTGTCCAACGAGGTCAGCACCGTCACGCCCAGCAACCGCGGCCGCGCGACGCCGAGGCGCTTCGCCTCTGCCGCGGCGGCTTCGGCCGCGGCTTTCATCATCGCCGCGCCGCCGGCCGTGTGGATGGTGATGAAGGTGGGCTCCAGCTCGACAACCGCGCGGATTCCTCCCGCCACCGTGTTGGGAATGTCGTGCAGTTTGAGATCGAGGAAGAAGCCGATGCCGGTCGCTCGAACCGGCGCCGGAAAGGCATAGCGCACACCAGGCGCCCCGTGGGCGAGGAAGAATTCCAGTCCGAGCTTGATGCCGCCCACCGCAGGGATGACCCCGCCGGCGACCGACCGGATCAAGCGGGCGGCCAACGGGAGATCGACCGTATCGACGGCGCAGTAGATGGGATTGGAACGGCTCGGCATGGCGGCGCGCAAGCTACTGGCGCGCTCGACAGCCGGCAAGCGTCAGTGGATCGCGGCGTACATGATCTTTTCTTCGGTCGCCTCGAGCGCCGAGAATTCCTCGACAACTTTACCCTGCCGGCAGACCAGGACGCGGTCGGAGCGAGCCATGATCTCCGGCAGATAGGACGAGATCATGACCACGGCATTGCCTTCGTCGGCCAGCCGGTCGATGAGCTGGTGGATTTCCGCGATCGCGCCCACGTCGACGCCGCGCGTCGGCTCGTCGAAGATGATGAGGCTGGGCTCCTGCACCAGCGACTTGGCGATCACGATCTTCTGCTGGTTGCCGCCGGACAGCTCGACCACCTTAACGTCCTGGCCGATGGCGCGAACGTTCAGCGCCTGCACCCATTTCTTGCCAACGGCCTCGGCTTCCTTGTTCCCGACCAGCGGCCGCTTGCTGCCCAGCTTGGCGAGCAGCCCTATATAGATGTTCCTCGCGATCGACATGGTCTCGAAGAAGCCCTCGACCTTGCGATCCTCAGTGACGTAGGCGATGCCGTCGCGTATCGCGGGCGCCGGCGTCAGATAGCGGACTGGCCGGCCGTTCAGGATCACCTCGCCGCCATGGAAAAAATCCCGCTTGAGGATGCCCGAGACGATCTTGAAGGTCTCGGTCCGACCCGAGCCCACCAGGCCGAATACCCCCGTCACCTGGCCGGCAAAGACCGACAGCGAATTGTTCTTCACCATCGGCGCCATGCGCAGGTTCTCCACCGTCAGCACGCGCCTGCCCGGCGGCCGCACCTGCTCCTTGCGTCCCGCATAGAGGGTCTTGGAAAGGTCGCGCCCGACCATGGCCTGGATGATGCGGGCACGATCGAAGCTCCGGGTCTCGTCGGTCACAACGTGCCGACCGTCGCGCAACACCGTGATGCGGTCGGAGATCAGCAGCGCCTCCTCGAGCGCATGGGAAATGAAGATGATCGAGACGCCGCGCCGCTTCAGGTCACGCACGAGGTCGAAAAAGTACTTCTTCTCTTCGGGCGTCAGACTTGCGGTCGGTTCGTCGAAGATGATCACCTTGGCATCGTGCAGAACGGCGCGCGCGATCTCGACCATCTGCTTCTTGGCCGCGCCGAGCTGGGCGACCGTGGCGGTCGGCGGTACGTCGAAGTTGAGCGACTGCAGGAACTGCTGGGCGGCAATATAGATTCCGCGCAGCCGATTGTAGAATTTCTCCTGGCCGAGGAAGAGGTTCTGCGCCACGGTCATCGAGGGCACCAGGCTGTTTTCCTGGAACACCATGGCCACGCCGAGATGACGCGCCTCCAGTGGCGTGCGCGGCAGCGCCTCCCTGCCGCCGATCAACATCTTGCCCGACGTAAGCGGCACCACGCCGGCCATGACCTTGGTCAAGGTGGACTTGCCCGCGCCGTTCTCGCCCACCAAAGCATGGATTTCGCCGGCAGCCAGGCTGAAATCGACGGCCTCGATTGCAGGCGATCCGCCGTACAACTTCGTTGCCTGGCGCAGCTCGAGGATCGGCGTCGTCATGCTGCCGCATCCTGCTCGAGGGTGGCAAGCGGCAGCCGCAGCAGGCGACCGGGCCCCTTGGCCAGGAGATAGAGGAACCCACCCGCCTCGGCAGCCGCCACGATGCCGTGGTTGATGCCATCGACGCGGCTGTGCAGCGAATAGCGAGGCGTCCCCTCCGCCGAAAGACGAACGACCAGCCCGTAGGATCGGGGCGGCGCCCAGGGTTTGAGCACGCCCATGGTCCGCAGATGGGCCCCTTGCATCGGCTCGAGATAGCTTTCGCCCGAGCGCAGCCGCGGCGCGATCCAGTGCTCGGGCGCGATCTCCTTCATCATGCGGCGGCGGAAGGTGGGTTCGCGCAACACGAATTCCACGAGTTGCGTGCGCGCCGTGAAGGCGGTCAGCCAGAAGCCGCCACCCGCCACGGCGGCAAGGCGCGAAGGATAGACCGGCAGGCGCTCCAGCACGACGCGTCGCCGGCCGTCGGCTGTCACGGCAATCAACCGATGGCGCCAACTCTCCGACACCAGTGTGTCGTTGCCGAAGACGCAGGCACCGAAGGCGTACTCCAGGCCGCGCGCCACCTCCCGAGCCTCGCCCTTCCTAGGATCGAGCAGGATCAGGCGTCCCGACGTCCCGCGGCCCATCAGATCACGCGCCCATTGCGCACAGTCGTTGCTCAGCGAACCGTCGGTGATGGCAAGCCTGCCGTCGGGCAAGCAGATGATCGCATTTGCGGCACGAAAGGGTGCATTGCCCGGGCCGGTCGAGCGGTACTCGCCGCCGGTTTGCGGCCTGACCACGATCTCTCTTCCATCCAGCGCGAGCGCGACGCCGCCATCGGGCAGGGCACAAAGAGCGGTGATCCGCCGATCGAAGCGGGCGACCTCCCGGAGGCCGGCATCGGCCAGCCGCAGGACGCTGTCGCCGTCGGCCACGAGAAGCGCACCGCCATCGGCGGCAAGATCTTCCGCCGATTCCAGCTGCGCGACGACTTCGGCGTCTTCGAGGCGCTGGTTGGGTTTCAGCGCGCCGTCGAAGATCGGCACGGTGATCGACGAATCACCGCGGCCGAGAACACGATCGCTGATGGTTCGCAAAGCGCCAATCATGCGCTCTTCCTCCACCGGGTCTCGTACTGCACGAAAGCCGGGTCGGCGCCGGCGAGCTTCAGACGACCGATCCGGTTGTTCATGATGCCGCCGAGATAGAGATATCCTTTGTGCTCGCGCATCGAGGTGATCATGGGATGGTTGACGCCGGCCTTGTCCCAGTAGGTCTCGAGGATGTCGCCGATCTCGTTGAACTTCAGCACGCAGCCGGTGTTGATATTGGGGAACAGCCATTCGTCGAGCGGCACGCGCTTGGCCATGCGCCGCCGGAACCCCGGCATGCGCCAGGCGAGATCGAGCGCAGGCGATCGCATGCCGACCAGGGCGAGCCAATAGTTGCCGTCGGACGAAAGATTGATGTTGTCGGGAAAGCCCGGCAGGTTGTCGATCACCATCTCGACGCGGCCCTTCTTCGGCCCGTCGAACCAGTAGCGCTTGATGCAACAGCCCCAGGTCTCGGCGAAGAAGATCGACTGGCCGTTGCGCGACACGCAGATGCCGTTGGGGAACTTCAGTCCGCGCAGGACGGTACGCGTGGTGTTGGTGGCCGGGTCGTAGCAAATAATGCGGCCGTTGCCGCGTGCCTCCAGACCGTCGACCGGCCATTCGTGCATCTCATAGCGCACGGTGGCTTCGGAGAAGAAGATGCGGCCGTCGTCGGTGATGTCGAGATCGTCTGCCAGCCGCAGGCGACTGTCGTCGTTGACCGAATAGAGGCTGCGGTTGGTCTCGTCGGTCGCCTTCTCGACCTTGCGATCGGGGGTGATGCGATAAAGGCCCATCCCGCCGATGCATACATAGAGATTGTCCTTGCGATCGAAGGCCATACCGAGCGGTTGTCCGCCGATATGGGCATAGACCTCCATCTTCTCGTAGTCCGGCGGGAAGAAGCGGATGATGTCGCCGTGGCGCGAACCGGCATAGAGATTGTCGTGCCGGTCGAGGATGACGTCTTCCGGCGCCTCGATGCGGCCGAGGCCGATCAGGCTCACGTCCTTCAGCCTGTCATTCTGCTCGAAATGCGTGCCCGCGCCGACGGGCGGCCCCAGCAGCGACGGCATGGGATGGAAAGTCGGGCTGACATAGACCTTGGCGATGATGCGCGTGCGGTTCTTGAGCCAACGAATGTCGATCGTCGCGGCGACCAGAAGAATGCCCGCCAGCACCATGCGGTTGACCCCGCCGCTCACCGAAAGAGTGGTGAGCCCGTTGGTGATCAGGAGCACGATCAGCGTACCGACCAGGGCGCGCGTCACGGAGCCGCGACCGCCGCCCAGGCTGATGCCGCCCAGCACCGCCGCCGTCAGCACGGTGACCTCGAGACCGACACCGACATCGCCGCCGACCGTACCGAGGCGGGCGGCGAAGAAGAGCGCGCCGACGGCGGTCAGCGCACCGCTCGCGGCATAGCACCGGGCAATCGTGCCGCGAACCGCAATGCCGGAGTTGTAGGCCGACCGACGCGAGCCGCCGATTGCCGTGATGTGCCAGCCCGGCCGCAGACGGGTCATGAAGATGTGTCCGAAGATCGCTATCGCAGCGTACAGGAGCGCCACGCTCGGAATACCGAAAACGTCGCCCCCACCCATGAAATCCCAGACGGGCGTATCGGGAAAGGACGCGGCGATCGTGTTGGAATAGTCGACCAGCAGGAGATCGTAGGCAGAGCGATAGATGATCAGGGTGATCAGCGTGGTGATGAAGGCCCGCAGCCTGAGATAGCCGATCAGGAAGCCGTTGACTGCGCCGAGAAGCGCGCCGAACACGACGGTGACGGCGGCCACCGCCGGCACCGGCAGATTGAGCACGTCGAGACAAAACAGCGCGCAGAAGTCCGTCAGGGCGAACATCGATCCGACCGAAAGGTCGATTCCGCCCACGACGATCACCAGCGCCATGCCGAGCACGACGAAGCCGATCTCGGCCGCCTGGCGCGCCGTGTCGGCGAGGCTGTTGATCGAGAGGAAGCCGGGAATGGCCTGCGAGAAGGCCACCGCGACAAGCACCAGGACGATGACCGGGATGGCCGTCTCGGTCCACCGCTTCGACAGGATCTCGCCCAGCAGATGGTCCGGCCACAGCCGGTAACGCAAACGCAGTACAGCTTCTCTCATTGGACGGCCCGTCGACGCATCGATCCCGAATTCGCAGGAACAGGAGCTGGGCCGAAACGCGGTCTGCGTTCCGGCCCGACAGTCCCTACAACTGCTTCAGGCGGTCGAGCTTCCAACACGTCCCGTCGATACCGGCGTTGGCCTTGGTGACGGGAATCAGGGTCGTATAGATCGAGCCCTTTTCGGCGCCGGGCTTCATCCCCGAGGAGAGCAGCCACTTGACCATCGCCGCCATGTCGGCACCCTGGGTCGGCACGTCGTAGCTGAGGTCCAGATCGAAGGAGCCCGATTTCACCAGGTCGCAGGCGCCCTTCTGCTCACCGCCGCCCGATGTCGCCACGAAGACCTTGCCGGTTAGTCCCGCTTCCTTGACGGCCGCGGCGGTGCCGATGTCCATGCCATCCCAAAAGCCGACGATGCCGCAGAGATCGGGGTTCTGCTTCAGCACGGTCTGCGTGATCCCTTTGGCCTTGGCGGCGTCCCAGTCGGCCGCCTGGCTCGACACGACCTTGACCTCGGGGTGCTTGGCGAGAACGTTTTCGACGCCTTTCAGCGTATAGGCGCTGGCGGCGGCCGAGAGCGCACCCTGGACGACGGCGATCTTGTTCGACTTGCCCTTGCAGGCGTCGACCACCGCCTGCGTGTCGCGCTCGCCGATCTCGATCCAGTTGGCGCCGACGAAACCGGTCGTGCGGTAGGCCGAGCCCATGTTGATCTGGATGATGAAGATGCCGTCCTTCTCCGCGCGCTGGAGGAGCTTGGCGTAGGTCTGGACGTCGGGATTATGGACGACAATAACCGCCGGTTTCTCGGAGATCAGCGTCGTGAGCGCCTGCGCTCCGGCATTGGTGCTCCAGTTGGGATCCCGGACGACGACCTTCATGCCGTACGGCTCCAGCTCCCGCTTCAGCACGGCGAACCAGCCTTCGGTAAGGTCGAAGTTCATCGCCACCGGGAGATAGCCCACGGTCTTGCCTTCGAGCGCCTTCTTGAACGGTCCCTGGAACGGCTCATCGAGCCCCTTTTGCGCATGAGCGGGACCGGTCGCGGCGAATAGGAGCCCGACCATGGCGGCAAGGCCGCCGAGCCGCTTGGGTAAGATGGATCGGATCATGATTTCGTCTCCTCCTTGCATTCCTTCACGATGATGCTCCCTGTCGTTCCTTCCGGTCATATGTCTCCCTGCTGCGCCGTCTCCTCGTTGCGCGGATTGAGGAAGGAATCGGCGATCACGGCGAGCAGCAGAACCACTCCCTTCACGAGGTTCTGGCCCGAGTACGAGACGTTCATGATCGTCATGGCATTGAGCATCGTGCCGATCAGCAGGGTGCCGATCACCACGTTGGCGACACCGCCGCGGCCACCGGCAAGCCCGATGCCGCCCAGCACGACCACCAGGATCACGTCGTAGATCATGGTCGAGTTGTAGATGCGCGTCGGCATGCTGCTGACCGACGCCGCCAGCACGAGCCCGGCGATCAGGCCGATCAACGCCGCCAGCACGTACTGCAGCACCATCAGCGGCCGGGTCGGGATGCCCGACGCCCGTGCCGCAAAGGGATTGTCGCCGATCGCGTAGATGAATGCGCCGAATCGGGTGCGGCGCAGGAAGGCGGCCACCAACACACAGGCGCCCGCGAACATGATGATCGGCATGGGAACGCCCAGCAGGTCGCCCTGTCCCAGCTTCTCGAAGCCGGTCATGCCGGGACTCCACTGCACGACGTCGAGCTCGAAGAGCGCTGCTTGGCCGAGGCCGGCGAGGAACAGGCCGGTCGCCAATGTCGCGAAGATCGAGGGAACTTCGGCATAGGCGATCAGCCAGCCGTTCACGAGGCCGAAGGCCAACGTGAGAAGCGTCGCCATCAGCAGCGCATGAGGCAGGGAGTCGCCGTTCTGTACCAGTTGCAGCACCACGCCGGGCGGGACGGCAAGCGCGGCGATGAGCGAAAGATCGATGCCGCGCCCGATCACGACGATCGCCATCGCGAGCCCCAGAATGCCGAGGACGGCGACGTTCTGCAGCAGCGTCAGCATGTTGGCGGTCGTCAGGAAGCCGGGCAGGAAGACCGCAAAGCCAGCGAACAATGCGACAAAAATAGCGAAGACGATGCCTTGCTGGCTCAGTCGGAGCGGCTTCATCCGGTGGCGCACCTCTCGCTCGATGACAAACGCAGGACTACGCTCTCGACTCGATGCAAATATGCTCGCAGACTTTTCGAGTTCGAGTCAATGCGCGAGCACGTCGGAGCGTGTCACGTGCGCACGAAACGATCAGGCGCTGCGCACTCTTTTGACGGCGTTTTGCCAGCCGAGATAACGACGGTCGCGCGAGGGTGCTCCTTCTGACGGTGTGAAGGCACGATCGAGAGTCCAGGTGGCTGTCAGCGAATCGAGCGATGGCCAGAGGCCCGCTTGCAAACCGGCAAGAAAGGCCGCGCCCAGCGCGGTGGTCTCGATCACCTTCGGACGCTGCACTGGCGTGCCGACGGTATCGGCGAGGCGTTGCATCAGCGAATCGTTCACCACCATCCCGCCGTCGACCCGGATCTCGTCGATCTGGGCGCCGTCGCCGCGCATCGCCTCGACGAGATCGCGGGTCTGATAGCAGACCGAATCGAGCGTCGCCGCCGCGATCTCGGCCGGCCCGGTATCGCGCGTCAGGCCGAGCAGCGCGCCGCGCGCACCCGCGTCCCAGTAGGGTGCCCCCAGGCCTACGAAGGCTGGCACCATGTAGACGCCGTGCCCGTCCTTGGCGTCGCGCGCCATCGCCTCGATCTCGGCCGACTGCTTGATCATCTTGAGTCCGTCGCGCAGCCATTGCACGGCAGCGCCCGCGACGAAGATGCTGCCTTCGAGCGCATAGGTGCGCCGACCGGCCAACTGATAGGCGATGGTGGTGAGCAGCCGGTGATTGGAGCGTACG
>DATEID010000388.1:0-3447 GCA_035279245.1 Reyranella sp. | reverse complement strand
GGGGTTGTTCCTCGGCACGTCGTCGTGGTCGTTTCCCGGCTGGAAGGATCTGGTGTGGGATGCCGAGTATGGCGCCGACACGCTGGCGCGCAGCGGACTTGCCGCCTACGCCGCGGTCGGCCTGTTCCGCAGCGTCGGCATCGACCGCACCTACTATGAGCCGATCGAGGCCGATGTATTCGCAGCCTATGCCGGACAGGTGCGCGACGGCTTTCGCTTCCTGGTCAAGGCGCCGCAATTGGTGACCGACGCGGTGATCCGCGCCGACACGGGGCAGGGTCGGGCACCCAACCCCTGTTATCTCGACAGCGACGTCGCCATCGAACGTTTCATCGTGCCGGCGATGGAAGGGCTGGGAGACAAGGCCGGCCCGCTGGTTTTCCAGTTTCCGCCGGCGCCGCGCGACATCCTGCACGATCCGGCGGGATGGGTGGAGCGGCTCGGCGTCTTCCTGGAGGCGCTGCCGCGGGATGTGGGCGGTCGCGCACCGGTCTATGCGGTCGAGTTGCGCAATCCCGAGCTGCTGACGCCGCGGCTGATGCGTCTGCTGCGCGATCTCGGCATGCGCTATGTCGTGGGATTGCACGATCGCATGCCGTCGGTCGCCCGGCAGGTGAAGGCGCTGCGCGTGCTCGACGATTGCCCCGACGGGCCCTACGCGCCGTCAGGCCCGGTGATCGTGCGCTGGAACCTGCGGCCAGGCTTCCGCTACGAGCAGGCCAAGAACCGCTACTTTCCGTTCAACCGGCTGATCGACCAGGATCCGGAAACCCGCGAGCTGCTGGCGCGCCTGGCGCATGATGTCCTGACCTTGGGCCGGCCGATCTGGATCATCGCCAACAACAAGGCCGAGGGCAGCGCACCGTTGTCGTTGCTGGCGTTGTACGACGTTCTTCTGAAGTTACTTGAAACAGATCAGGTGAAGTCGCCCGTGTAAGCCTGGCCCGGGCCAAGGGCCGCCTTGACGCGGAAGGGCAGCGGGCGGACCGCCTTCCATTGCGGGATGCCGGAACCGGGCGGGTACTCCTCGATGGCGGAGTGGTCGATCACCGGGATGACCTTCGCCAGGCGCCGCGGGCCGCTGAGCTCGAAGCCGGCAATCTGGCGTTCCTTGAACCGCCGGATATCGGCGGCACTCCAGCCTTGCTCGAGCGCCAGGCGCTGTTCCTGGACCGGCGGCGGCGAGGCGTGCGGCAGATGCCCCTGCACCATGCCGCCGGAGAAATGGGTGTAGCCGTGCATCTCGTAGTCATCAGGCGTCGGGCGGCGCAGCATGAAGAACAGGTACCAGCCGCGCGACAGGCGGCCGGACCGGAAGCCGATGCGCCGCTCAAGCTCCGCCGGGGACTGGCCGCGAATGAAATGAAGCTGCAAAAAATAGCCTTTCATATCAATCGTATCGCCGACGGTGAACGTCGCCATATCGGGCCTCCGGACAGACTATTTGTGACCAAATACTCACTTATGAGCGAGGGGTCAATTCACAATCGGGACAGTGCGGGCAGCCCTTGCCAAACAACCTGTGGGGCTGTATCACCCGCGCCATCTCGCACGCGGGGCTGCGGTCGGCGGGGAGAAATCCCGTCGTTCGCTCCGGTGTCCGCAAGGACGACCCCCGCGGAGGCTCAACCGGAGAAGGGACAGATGACGATTCCGTCGTTCACGATGCGTCAGCTCTTGGAAGCTGGCGTCCATTTCGGCCACCACACGCGCCGCTGGAACCCCAAGATGAAGCCGTACCTGTTCGGGGTGCGCAACGGGGTTCACATCATCGATCTCACCCAGACCGTGCCGCTGCTCGAGCAGGCCATGAAGGTGGTGCGCGATACCGTTGCCGCCGGTGGCCGCGTGCTGTTCGTCGGCACCAAGCCGGCGGCGGCCGAGCGGGTCGCCGATGCCGCCAAGCGCTGCGGCCAGTACTTCGTCAACCACCGCTGGCTCGGTGGCATGATGACCAACTGGCAGACGATCTCGGCCTCCATCAAGCGGCTGCGCGAGCTCGATGACAGGCTGGCAGGCGATATCGTCGGTCTGACCAAGAAAGAGACCCTGGATCTGTCGCGCGAGCGCGAGAAGCTCGAGCGCTCGCTGGGCGGCATCAAGGAAATGGGCGGCTTGCCCGATATCCTGATCGTGATCGACACCAACAAGGAGGCGATCGCCGTGCAGGAGGCGCGCAAGCGCGGCATTCCCATCGTCGCCATCCTCGACAGCAACTCCGATCCCGACGGCATCACCTATCCCGTGCCGGGCAACGACGACGCCATCCGCGCCATCTCGCTGTACTGCGAGCTGCTGTCGGGCGCCGTGCTGGACGGCATCCGTGAGGAGATCAAGGCATCGGGTGGCGATCTCGGCGAAGTCGCCGAGCCGCTGCCGGAGGAACTGCCGGATGTGACCGACGCGGCGCCTGCCGAGAGCCCGGCGCCGGCTGCCTGAGCCGCCCTGCCAGTGAAATGTTCGGGGCGGCCGGTCTTATGACCGGCCGTCTCGCATTAGCAAGATACGGAGACCGACAATGGCCGAGATTACCGCCGCCCTGGTCAAGGAGCTTCGCGAGAAGACCGGCGCCGGCATGATGGACTGCAAGAAGGCGTTGAACGAGACCGGGGGCGACCTCGAAGCGGCGATCGACTGGCTGCGCAAGAAGGGCCTCTCGGCCGCCGCCAAGAAGGCCGGCCGCGTCGCTGCCGAAGGTCTGGTCGGCGTGGTTGCCAACGGCACGGCGGGCGCCCTGGTTGAAGTCAACTCCGAGACCGATTTCGTGGCCCGCAACGATACCTTCCAGGCATTCGTTCAGGTGGCGGCGCAACAGGCGCTGGCCAACGATGGCGACATCGCCAAGGTCGCGACCGCGCCGTATCCGGGCACGGGCCGTGACGTGCAGGGCGAACTCACCAACCTGATCGCCACCATCGGCGAGAACATGTCGCTGCGCCGCGCACGCCGGCTGGCCGTGTCGCAGGGTGTCGTGGCGAGCTACGTGCACACGGCGGTGGCGCCGTCGCTGGGCAAGATCGGCGTGCTGGTGGCCCTCGAATCGGCCGGCGACAACGCCAAGCTGGCGGCGTTCGGCAAGCAGCTGGCCATGCATGTCGCGGCGGCCAATCCGCAGTCGGTCTCGACGGCCGACCTCGACCCCACCGCGGTCGAGCGCGAGCGCAAGGTGCAGCTCGAGGTGGCCGGTCAGACCGCCAAGACGCCCGAGATCGCCGCCAAGATGGTCGAAGGCCGGCTGCGCAAGTTCTACCAGGACGTGGTCCTGATGGAGCAGACCTACGTCATCGACGGCGAGACCAAGGTCGCCAAGGCGATCGAGGCGGCGGCCAAGGATGCCGGCGCCCCGATCAAGGTCACCGGTTTCGCGCGCTTCGCCCTCGGCGAGGGCATCGAGAAGAAGCAGGACGATTTCGCCGCCGAGGTCGCGGCCCAGGCCGGCCTGGCCAA
>DATEID010000387.1:0-15912 GCA_035279245.1 Reyranella sp. | reverse complement strand
TGGCGACAGTGGCCGAGAGGCCGACGAAGCGTGTCTGCGGCGCGAGCGTCGCCAGCCGCGCGAGGCAGAGCGCCAGATGATGGCCGCGCTTCGACGTCGCGAACGAGTGAAGCTCGTCGATGATGACGGCACGCAGGCCCGCGAAAAACTTTTCCGTATCGGGATAGGAAAGCAGCAACGCCAGGGACTCTGGCGTCGTCAGCAGCAGGTCCGGCGGCCGTTCGCGCTGACGCAACCGGCGACTCTGCGGTGTATCGCCCGTACGGCTTTCCGCGCGTACCGGAAGCTGCATCTCGGCAATGGGGGCGTCGAGGTTGCGACGGATATCGTTCGCCAGCGCCTTCAGGGGCGAGATGTAGAGCGTGTGCAGTTCGCCCTTTCCCTTGGCGTACGCGAGGTCCCTGCCGGCTTGCCGTCGCTCGGTAAGCTCGATCAGGGAGGGCAAAAAGCCGGCGAGCGTCTTGCCGCCGCCGGTCGGAGCGATCAGAAGCGCACTCTTGCGCCGGGCCGCCAAATCGATCAGGGCAAGCTGATGCCGCCGAGGCGTCCAACCGCGGCCCTCGAACCAGCGTGCAAACAAATCCGGCAGCCCCATATCCGTGGCGGAGGATGCAGCTCTTTCGATGGCGACCGACACCCTAATCTCGAGCTCCCTGAATCCGAGGACGTGGCTCTATCCGACGCCGCGCGGGCTCTATTGCGCACCGGGCGATTTCTACGTCGATCCGGCCGTCGCCGTGCCACGCGCCGTGATCACGCACGGCCATGGCGATCATGCCCGGCCCGGCCATCGTACGGTGCTCGCCACGCCCGAGACGCTTGCCATCATGCGCCTGAGATTCCAGGACATGCCGGATACCGGGCAACAGGCGCTGAAATACGGCGAAACCGTGCGGATCGGCGAGGTCGAGGTAAGTCTCGTCCCGGCCGGCCATATCCTGGGCTCCGCCCAGGTGGTCCTGGAACACAGGGGCCAGCGCATCGTCGTATCGGGCGACTTCAAGCGGCGTCCCGATCCGACCTGCCCGCCCTTCGAGCCGGTGCCGTGCGACGTGTTCGTCACCGAAGCGACCTTCGCGCTTCCGGTCTTTCATCACCCCTCCGCCTCCGGTGAGATCGGCAAGCTTCTGCGCTCGTTGCACACGTTTCCCGAGCGTACCCATCTGGTGGGTGTCTATGCCCTGGGCAAGTGCCAACGCGTCATCAAGCTCCTGCGTTCTGCGGGCTATGACAAGCGAATCTGGCTGCACGGCGGGCTGTCCTCGCTGTGCGCACTTTATCAGCGACAGGGAATCGAGCTCGGAGATATCGCCCTCGTCTCGGAAGCCGTCCTCGAGACCTTCAAGGGCGCCATCGTGCTCTGTCCGCCGTCGGCGCTCACCGATCGCTGGTCGCGCCGCTTCTTCGACCCCATTCCGGCCATGGCCTCGGGCTGGATGAGCGTACGCGCCCGTGCGCGCCAGCGCGGCGCCGAGCTGCCGCTGATCATCTCCGATCACGCCGACTGGTCGGAACTCAAGCAGACGCTCGCCGATGTCGGCGCGCCCAGGGTGTGGGTAACGCACGGCCGCGAAGAAGCGCTGGTCCACTATGCCCGTTCGATCGGCATCGAGGCCGAAGCGCTGCACCTCGCCGGCCGCGAAGAGGAGGAGGACGAGTCCTAGGTGCAAGCCTTCGCCGAGCTGCTGGACTCGCTTTCCTTCCAGCCCGCCCGCAATGCCAAGCTGCGGCTGATCGAGACCTACATGCGCGAAACGCCCGACCCGGACCGCGGCTGGGCGCTGGCGGCGTTGACCGGCGAGCTCGACTTCCCCACCGCCAAGCCCGCGTTGCTGCGCTCGTTCGGCGAGGACAGGATCGGGGCGGAATTGTTCCATCTCTCGCATGACTATGTCGGTGATCTCGCCGAGACCTTGGCGCTGATCTGGGAAACCGACCCCAAGGCCGGCCCGCCGCCCGGCCTCGGCGAAGTTGTCGAGACGCTGCAGCGCGCGACCAAGATGCAGACGCCGGCGATCCTCAAACGCTGGCTGGATGCGCTCGATGCGACCGGCCGCTGGGCGTTGCTGAAGCTGTTGACGGGCGCCTTGCGCGTCGGCGTTTCGGCGCGGCTCGCCAAGCAGGCGATTGCAAATATCGGCAACCAGCCGGTGGCCGAGGTCGAGGAGGTCTGGCACGGGCTCTCGCCGCCCTATCGGCCGTTGTTCGACTGGCTGCTGGCCGACGGCCCCAAGCCCAGCAGCAACATGGGCGGCGCCTTCCTCTCGCCCATGCTCGCCAATCCGATCGATCGTGCCGAACTCGAGACGCTGGATCCCGCCCATTTCCGCGCCGAATGGAAATGGGACGGCATCCGTGTGCAGGTCGCCTCTTCGGATGGCGTGAAGCGGCTCTACAGCCGGGCAGGCGAAGATATCTCCGGCGCCTTTCCCGATATCATCGAGGTGATCGACTTCGAGGGCGTATTCGACGGCGAGTTGCTGGTGCGCCGGGAGGAGACCGTCGCGCCCTTCAACGACCTGCAGCAACGGCTGAACCGCAAGACCGTCACGCCCAAGATGCTGAAGGAGCATCCCGCCCACGTGCGGCTCTACGACGTGTTGTGGCTGGAGGGCCAGGACCTGCGCGCGCTGTCGTTCGACGAGCGTCGTGCGCGACTGGAGGCCTGGATGGCGGAGAAGCCGCGCCAGCGTTTCGACCTTTCGCCGCTGGTCCGCTTCACCGACTGGGCGCATCTCGCGGGCCTGCGCGAAGGCATGCGCGAGGAGGGCATCGAGGGGCTGATGCTGAAGCGCGGCGACAGTCCCTATCTCGCCGGCCGGCCGAAGGGACCGTGGTTCAAATGGAAGCGCGATCCGATGCTGGCCGACTGCGTGATGATGTACGCGCAACGCGGCCACGGCAAACGCAGCTCTTTCTACTCCGACTACACGTTCGGTTGCTGGCGGGAGACGCCGCAGGGCAAACGAGAACTCGCGCCTGTCGGCAAGGCCTATTTCGGCTTCACCGACGAGGAACTGCGCTGGCTCGACAAATGGGTGCGCGATCACACGACCAATCGGTTCGGTCCTGTGCGCGAGGTCGAGCCGAAGCTGGTGCTGGAGGTCGCCTTCGACGGGATCGCACGATCGACACGGCACAAATCCGGCATATCGCTGCGTTTCCCGCGCATCAATCGCATAAGGGCTGACAAACCGGCTGCCGAGGCCGATACCGTCGACAACCTGCTGCGCTTCATGCCATGAGCAGGGCATGGAGACACGGCCTTCGGCATTGCCGGAGCAGACCCATATCTTGTCGCTTGCCGAGCGCAGGGCGCGCGGGCGGGCGCTGCGCGAGCGATGCGCGCGCAAGGACCAAGCCGCCTGGAACGCGCGCCCCGATCGTCGCGATTCCATCGAAATCCTGATCGAGCAGGGCAAGAGCCGGCTGCAGGATCTCATGCCGCTTCGCTATGCCCGCATGAAGGCATCGCCCTTCGCCTTCCTGCGGGGTGCAGCGGCCGTGATGGCCGCCGACCTTGCCGCCACGCCGTCGACCGGTCTTGTCGTACAAGCCGCCGGTGACTGCCACTGTCTCAACTTCGGCGGCTTTGCGACGCCCGAGCGCAGGCTCGCCTTCGACATCAACGACTTCGACGAGACGGCGGTGGCGCCTTGGGAATGGGATCTGAAGCGCCTGGCCACGAGCTTTGCCGTCGCGAGCCGCGACGCGCTCGCCAAACAGGGCCGCCTCGAGCTGGCGCAAACCGTCGCACGCGCTTATCGCGAGACCATGGCCAGGCTTGCCGCCACGCCCGTCCTCGACGCCTGGTATGAGGCCCGCACCATCGACGATACGCGGGCCGCCGAAGCGATCGGCATCGGCGATCGCGAGCTGAAGAAGGCCGACAAGGCGCTGAGGCATGCGGTGGCCATGATCTCGCTCCGCCACAGCAGCGGCACCACGCCCCGTATCGAGGACCAACCGCCGCTCGTCTATCATCCCAAACCCGGCGAGACGGAATCCTTCCACTCGGCCGTCAAGGCGATGCTCGCCGACTACGAAGCCTCGCTGATCCCCGAACGTCGCGCGCTTTTCCAACGCTATCGCCTGGCCGACGCCGCCTACAAAGTCGTGGGCGTGGGCTCCGTCGGCACGCTGTGCGGCGCGCTCTTGATGCTGTCGGGCGATGGCGAAGCACTTTACCTCCAGTTCAAGGAAGCGACGCGCTCGGTGCTGGAAGCCCATGCCTGGCCGAGCCCCTATGCCCATCATGGAGAACGGGTGGTGCGCGGCCAGCGGCTGCTGCAGGCCGCCAGCGACATCTTCCTGGGTTTCGCGACCGGTCCGACCGGCCGGCACATGTATGTGCGCCAGTTGCGCGATGCCAAGATCAAGCCCCAGGTGGAGACCCTGTCTCCGCGTGCGCTGCGCCGGTATGCTGCCACTTGCGGCGAGGTGCTGGCACGCGCCCATGCCCGCACCGGTGATGCCGTCGTGCTTTCGACCTATCTCGGCAAAGGCCCCACTTTCGACGAGGCGATTGGTGCCTTCGCCCTCGCCTATGCGCGGCAGACCGAACTGGATCATGCCGCCCTCCTGCAGGCGGTCAAAGACGGTCGCATCCCGAGCGCGGGGCAGGATTCCTAGGCCTTGCAGGGCCTCTGAGCGGTGCCCATTATCCAAAATGTCATGATCGATCCTTTTGGCCGCCACATCACCTATCTGCGCGTCTCGGTGACGGATCGCTGCGACTTCCGCTGCGTCTACTGCATGGCCGAGGACATGACCTTCCTTCCGAAGGCCGAGGTCCTGTCGCTGGAGGAGCTCGAGCGCCTTTGCACGGCCTTCGTGCGGCGCGGCGTGCGCAAGCTGCGTATGACCGGCGGCGAGCCGCTGGTGCGCAAGAACGTGATGTCGCTGTTCCGTGGCCTCGGCCGCCATCTCGAAAGCGGCGCACTCGATGAGCTCACTCTCACGACCAACGGCAGCCAGCTCGCCAAATACGCCCGCGAGCTGGCGGATATCGGGGTCCGCCGCGTGAACCTATCGCTCGATACGCTGGACAGGGAAAAGTTTCGCGAGATCACGCGGTGGGGCGATCTCGATCAGGTATTGCGCGGCATCGATGCCGCCCAGCAGGCCGGCCTGCACGTCAAGATCAATGCCGTCGCGCTGCGCGGCGTCAACGACGGCGAGTTCGAGGATCTGGTCCGCTTCAGCCACGGCCGTGGCATGGATCTGGTGCTGATCGAGGTCATGCCGATGGGCGAGATCGGCGGCGAGAATCGGCTCGATCAGTATCTGCCGCTGTCACTGGTGCGCAGCGAGCTCTCGCGGCACTTCAGCCTGGTCGAGAGCGACTATCGCACCGGCGGCCCAGCGCGCTATTTCACGGTCGGCGAAACCGGCGGCCGGCTAGGCTTCATCACGCCGCTTACGCATAATTTCTGCGAAAGCTGCAACCGCGTGCGGCTCACCTGCACCGGCACTCTCTATATGTGCCTCGGCCAAGAGGATGCGGCCGATCTGCGCGCACCACTGCGGGCATCCGAGAGCGACGAGCTTCTCGACCGCGCGATCGACGAAGCCATCTCCCGCAAGCCCAAGGGGCACGACTTCGTCATCGACCGCCGGCATACGGCGCCTGCCGTTCGCCGCCATATGAGTGTCACCGGCGGCTGAATTCGCTTACGCGGCCTGGCCGGTCTGCGTATCCCCGGTCTTGATCTCCGCCCGCCGCACCGCTTCGCGGTGGGAGATGTACATGGCGCTGCCGAAGATCACGCCGGCCCCGACGAAGGTCCAGATGTCGGGATGCTGACTGAAGAGGAAGAATCCCAGTAGGGCATTCCAGAGAAGCGACAGGAAGCCGATCGGCTGCAGGAGCGTGATGTCGGCGAGCTGATAGCCGTTCTGCTGGCTGAGATGGCCGAGCGTGCCGCACAGGCCGGCGGCCACGAACCACAGGAGGTCCGTCCAGGCTGGCGTTTGCCAGAACCAGAGCGCCACTGGCGCCGCAAACAGCACGATCGTGAAGTTCTGCCAAATGACGATCGTATTGGCGGAATCGTTGCGCGCCAGCGCCTTGGAGATCAGGTTCGACGCCGAGAAGATCGGCGTGCTGGCGAGGATGCACAGCGCGCCGAGGCCGATATCGCCGAAGCCGGGCCGGATGATGATCATGGCGCCGGCAAAGCCCACCAGCACGGCGATCCAGCGCCGAAGCCGGACATCCTCGCCCAGGAACAGCGCGGCGCCGATGGTGATGAAGATCGGGCCGGTGAAGCCGAGCGCCGTCACGCTCGCCAGCGTGGTCAGCGGCAACCCGACAAACCACAGGAACATGCCGCCGGCATGGATGGCGCCGCGGAACACGTGCAATCCGATACGACGCGTATGCATCGCGGCGTAGGGGCCGCGCTGCACCAGGATGGGCAGCAGGAACAGCGAGCCGAAGAAATAGCGCAGGAACGCCATCACATAGGGATTGAGATGCTGCGCCGGGATCAACGTGAAGACGTTGAGGAGGGCGAACAACACGCCCGATATGCCGACCCACAGGATGCCGCGCAAATTGGGCGGTAAGGCGCGCCAGCGCAGAGCAAGGGAAGATGAACCCACCCGCTGACTATGTCACAGTGCCTGCAACGGCACACCCGGCGACAATCGTCGATTTCGAGGCGCGAGCCTAGTCCGCCGCCGTGGCTTCTGGCGGGGCCGGTCGATCGATCTCCTCGCCGCGCAGTTGCGCGACCCGGACCATCAGCTCCTCGATGTAAGGATCATGGATGCCGATCGCCCGGGCATGCACCGCGGTATTGATCAGATAGTCGCGACAGGCGCCGCGACGCCCTTCGGCAAAGGCGATGTGGTGGGCGGCGCGCTCCATCGACAGATCGCCACAATACTGGCAGTGACTCGTGTCCACCTCGAAGGTCACGACCGTCACCGTGCGGCCGTCGCGCAGCTTGCCCGGGCTCCAGCGCGGCTTGTAGACGCCCGACAGCATCTCGCGGTTCCAGACGATCGCCAGTTCGCTGCGTACCTGGTCGGGCGCGAGGCGATAGGCAATGCCCTCGCAACTTCCGCCCTCCTCCAGCGCCAGCATGAGGCCCGGTAACTCCGGCGTGCCCCGGCCCATCGGGGTCCAGAAGCAGAAAGAACGCCTCACACCCTCCACGACGCAAGGTACCGCTTCCGCGTACTCGATGACGGGATTCCACATCAGCGAGCCATAGGCGAACACCCAGGCGTCGTCTTCCGGCGCGTAACGGGCGAGCGCCTCCTTGAGGCTGGCCTCGCGCTGCTCGGCGGTCAGGAAGAAATCGTACCCGGCCTGATGGGCGTCCCGAACGATCTGCTCGATCTGCTCGTGGCTGAGTTCCTCGCGCTTGAGCAACGGGGCGCTTCCTTCAATTGCCGTAGACGATGGACATGGTCTCGGCCACGCAGGCGGGCCGCTCCTGTCCTTCGATCTCGATCGTCATCTGGTTGGTGAGCCGCACGCCACCGCCCGCCATCGGGTCCGCCGCCAGGAGCTTCGCCCGGGCACGCACCCGCGACCCGGCCGGCACCGGGCTCGTGAACCGCACCTTGTTGCAGCCGTAGTTGATGCCGTTGCGCACATTGTTGATGTGCGAGATCTGGTGGTTGAGCATCGGAATGAGCGACAGCGTCAGGAAGCCGTGGGCAATCGTCTTGCCGCCCGGCATGTCCTTCTTGGCGCGCTCCACGTCGACATGGATCCATTGATGGTCGCCGGTCGCGTCGGCGAAACGGTTGATCCGGTCCTGCGTGATCTCAACCCAGTCACTGACCCCGATTTCCTGGCCCACAAACTTGTGCATCTCGTTGGGGTGGGCGAACTCCCGCTTTGCCATTTCCTACCTCTGCACTCTTCTTTTACCAAGCGCACAACATACCATAGGATTTTCGACACGGATCAAATTCCACCTGCGATGGCGCTCTCTTGGTACGACAATTTACGCTGGAACCCTAGCCCCCGATGGCCGGCATAACGTGCCAATTGTAGCGGCCAAGTCCCGTTTGTATCGTCGCCCGCTGTTTCGCATCAGGCGAGCCGTAAAATTGCATAGGAGAAGGCCCACCATGGCGTACGAAACCGTCCTCTACGACGTCGCCGATTGCATTTGCACGATCACCCTCAACCGGCCGGAAAAGCTCAATGCCTGGACGCGCCAGATGCACCTGGATCTCAAGGAAGCGATGCAGACGGCGGCAGCCGATCGCGACGTCCGCGTGATCGTCCTGACTGGAGCAGGCCGAGGTTTCTGTGCGGGGGCGGATATGGGCGGCCTGCAGGCGATCGGAGCCGGCACGGCGACGGCCTCCGATCGCAAGACTGCCGCTGGCGCCGACCTGGCCGGCGGCAGCAGGCTCGCGGACTTCCGCATGACCTATTCGTACTTCCCGGCGATCCCCAAGTTCATCATCGCTGCGATCAACGGCCCGGCAGCCGGACTGGGCTTCGTCATCCCGCTCTATGCCGACCTCCGCTTCGCGGCGGAATCGGCCGTGTTCACGACTGCCTTCGCCCAGCGCGGCCTGATCGCCGAGCATGGCGTGAGCTGGCTTCTGCCGCGGTTGGTCGGCCTGCCCGCCGCACTCGATCTTCTCTGCTCGGCGCGAAAGTTCCGGGCGCCTGAGGCGCTATCGATGGGGCTGGTCAGCCGCGTCATTCCCGACGACAAGCTGATGGCCGAGACGCGGGCCTATGCCCGGCTGATGGCTGACACCGTCTCGCCGCGCTCGGTTGCGGTGATGAAGCGCCAGCTTTGGGAGGCGCAGTTCCAGACCCTGGCCGAGGCGACCGTCCAGGCGAATCACGAGATGGAGCTCTCGTTCCAGACGGCCGACTTCAAGGAAGGCGTCGCCCACTTCCTCGAAAAGCGCGCGGCCCGATTCACCGGAACCTGACGGACGTGGCGACCGCGGCCTCCTACACCTTCTCCGTCTCGCTCGCCCGCGGCTGCCACGTCATCAGCCGGGCTTCGACGAGCCCGACGACCGCGTCGAGCACGAGGGCGAAGGCGGTGAGGACGAGGATCCCGGCGAAGACGGTATTGACGTCGAAGGTCCCTTCCGCCTGCAGGATCAGGTAGCCGACGCCATGGGCGGATCCCAGATATTCGCCCACGACAGCGCCCACGAACGCGAGCCCCACGGCGTTGTGAAGGCTGGCGAAGACCCAGCTCATGGCCGACGGCAGATAGATCGAGCGCAGGAGCTGGCGCGGCGACGCGCCCAGCATGCGGGCATTGGCGATCAGGGTCGGGCTCACCTCGCGCACGCCCTGGTAGACGTTGAAGAAGACCACGAAGAAGACCAGCGTCACGCCAAGCGCCACCTTCGACCAGATGCCGAGGCCGAACCAGACGGCAAAGATCGGCGCCAGCACCACGCGAGGCATGGAGTTGAAGCCCTTGATGTAGGGATCCATCACCGCCGAGGCGGTACGCGACAGGGCGAGCCAGAGCCCGATGCCGAGCCCGAAGACGGAGCCGATGACAAAGCCCAGCGCCGTCTCCAGCAGCGTGATCCAGAGATGCCCGAAGATCTCGCCCGAGCCGAACCAGTCGACGATGACCTGGAAGACCTTCTGCGGCTCACCGAAGAAGAAGGCCGCGCGGTTGTCCTGCTCGAAGTAGAAGTTCGGCAGCAGCCCGGGCTTGGTGAGCAGATACCAGGCCGCGATCAACAGGGCGAGGATGAGGATCTGCAGGCTGCGCAGGCGCATGTCAGGCAGCCTTCTGCCGTTCGTAGGCCTTGAGCACCTCCTCCTTCATCGCTCCCCAGATTTCGCGATGGAGCGCGAGGAAGGCCGGTGTCATGCGGATCTCGGACACGTCCCGCGGCCGCGGCAGGTCGATCTTGAAGTCGCCGATCGGTCGCGTTCCCGGCCCGGCCGAGAGAACGACCACGCGATCCGAGAGTGCGATCGCCTCCTCGAGATCGTGGGTGATGAAGAGCACCGACTTCCTGTCCTCTGCCCATAGCGCCAGCAGCTCGTTCTCCATGAGCTGGCGGGTCTGGATGTCCAGCGCCGAGAACGGCTCGTCCATCAACAGGATGTCCGGCCGCATGATGAGGGTCTGCGCCAGGGCCAGTCGCTTGCGCATGCCGCCCGACATCTGATGCGGGTAGCGATCGCCAAAGCCCGCCAGGCCGACACGTCGCAGCCAGGACTCGCCCTGCTGCCGCGCCTCGGCACGCGGTACGCCGCGGAAGTCGAGGCCGGCGATCACGTTCTCTATGCCGGTCCGCCACGGCATCAGCGCATCGGCCTGGAACATATAGCCGGCACGCTTGTTGACGCCCTTGGCCGCCACCAACTGCTCGCCGAAGATATTCACCGTGCCCGATGATGGCGCGAGCAGGCCCGCCGCCACATTGAGCAACGTCGACTTGCCGCAGCCGGTCGGCCCTACGACGGAAACGAACTCGCCCCCGCCGACGCGCAGCGTCGTATCGGCGACGGCCGTATAGGGCGCGCCGCCGTCACGGCCGGCGAAGCGGCAGGTGATGTCTTCCAGCGCGAGCGCCGGCGTGGCAGTCATCGACAGCGCTTGGCCAGCTAGGCGTGCTTCTTTGCGCGCTGCGCGAACTCGTTGGTCCACGTGTCTTCGAGCTTGATCTTGTCTTTAACCGCCGCGATCTTGGGATCGCCGTCGACCAGGAACTTCAGGCAATTGCCCGGCCCTTCCGGCGGCATGATGCCATCCGGCGAAATCGTCTCCCGGACGTTGGCGAAAGCCTTCTCGTAGATCGCCTTGTCGCCCAGCAGGTACTGTGGCGGGACCGTGTCGGCCACCTCCGACGGCTTGGCGGTCTGAAGCCATTCGTCGGCTCGCACGATCGCCGTGGCCAGCGCCTGCGCCGTATTCGGCGTCTTCGTCAGCAGTGCCGGCTGGCAATAGAGGCAGGCAGCCGGCATCGCGCCGCCGAACAGCTCCTTGTTGCCCTTCATCGTGCGGGTATCGAGGACGACCTTCACCTCCCCCTTCTCCTGCAGGATGGTGATGGCCGGATCGGCCTGCGACACGCCGTCGACCGATTTGTTCTCGATGGCGGCGACGACCGAGGCGCCTGCGCCGACGCCGATCACGGAGAAGTCGGTCGCCTTGAGACCGCCCTTGGCGGCCCAGTTGGCGACAAGCATGTGGGTTTGCGATCCCGGCGCGCTGACACCGAACTTCATGCCCTTGATATCGGCCGGCCCCTTCACCTTGTCGGCGACATCCTTGCGCATGGCGATGGCGAGCTGCATACCCCTGCCGATCAAGGCGAAGCCCTTGATCGCCTGGCCGCGCTGCTGCATTCGGATCGTATGTTCGTAGGCGCCGGCAACGACATCGGCGCTTCCGCCCATCAGCGCCTCGAGCGACTTGGCGCCGCCCTGGAAGTCGTTGATCTCGACGTCGAGGCCGGCTTCCTTGAAGAAGCCCTTCTTCTCGGCGATCGTCAGCGACAGGTAGTACAGGGCCGACTTGCCGCCGACGGCCAACAGCACCTTGGACTTCTCCGGCTTGCCTTGGGCGCGCGCGACGTAAGGGGCCGCGACAGCGCCTGCCATGAACGCCGGCACAGCCGCCAAAACCGAGCGGCGGCGCATGTGCAGCTTCGTCATTTCCATTCCCTCCCGACAATTGGCCGCGGAGATTGCCGCAAGAGCAAAGGGGCCGCAACCCGGCCTTGGTCGTGGTGATTGCAGCCGCAGGCTCAGCCGAAGGTGCGCTCCTTCCACCACGGAAAGTAGGACGGCATGCCCGTCGTCACCTTCATGGGGAAACGCGCCGGCCGCTTCTCCAGGAAGGCCGTCACCCCCTCCTTCACATCGGCCGACTTGCCGCGCTCGTAAATGCCCTTGGAATCGACCCGGTGCGCCTCCATCGGGTGATCCGCACCGAGCATCTTCCAGATCATCTGGCGGTTGAGAGCGACCGAAACCGGTGCCGTGTTGTCGGCGATCTCGCGCGCCAGCGCATAGGCCGCCGGCAGCAGATCGTCCGGCCTGTGCACCGACCGGACCAGGCGGCCGCGCAGCGCCTCCTCGGCCGGAAAGACCCGGCCGGTCATCACCCATTCAAGCGCCTGCTGCGGACCGACGAGGCGCGGCAGGAACCAGCTGGAGCAGGCCTCCATGACGATGGCGCGCCGGGTAAAGACGAAGCCGTAACGCGCCGTCTCGGAAGCAAGCCGCATATCCATGGCGAGCTGCATGGTGATGCCCACCCCGACCGCCGGGCCGTTACAGGCGGCGATCGTGGGCTTCAGCGCATCGTAGAGACGCAGCGTGAAGAGCCCGCCGCCGTCACGATGGCCGTCGAGTCCGGGGTCGACCGGCCCCCGCCCTTCGGCGTTGAACGTGTTCGCGCCGCCCGAGAGGTCGGCGCCGGCGCAGAAGCCGCGGCCCGCGCCCGTGAACACGATCGCCCTTACATCGTCGTCGCGGTCGGCCCGGTCCATCGCATCCAGCAGCTCCGAGAGCATCCTGCCGGTGAAGGCGTTGAGCTTGTCCGGGCGATTGAGGGTGATGGTCAGGATCGCGTCCCTGACGTCGTACTTGATCTGCTCGTAGTCCACGCCTTGCTCCTCATCCCTGGTTGATCAGGACCACGCCGCTCACGATCAGCACGATGCCGCCGATCTGCCTGAGGCCGAATGGTTCGCCGAACATGAAGTGCCCGAGCACCGCGACGATCGCATAGGACAGCGAGACGCTTGGGAAAGCGATCGACACCGGCAGCTTGCGCAGGGCGATAATGTAGAGAAACGCAGCCGATCCGTAGAGAGCGAGGCCGCACAGCGTCGATGGCCGCAGGATCTGGCTCAGGAAATCCGGCGCATCGGCACCCTGCTTCAGGAGAATCTGACCGCCGATGCCGGCCAGGATGCCGATGGCCAGTGCCACATAGGAGACCAACATCGTCTTACGACCCGGGTTGATATGTCTGGCGATGCGGCTGTCCGCCTGCCTTCGTATCGGCGGCCGGGCGCTCCACCTCGAGGCTGTCATCCGCATCCGCTGCCTTCCGCCAGAACACCTCGCGCACGACGTATTGCGGCTTGCGGTTCACGGCGAGGAACATGCGCCCGAGATACTCACCGATCAGGCCGACGACCACGAGCTGCACGCCGGCCAGCACCAGCACCGCGACCATCAGCGACGCCCAACCTTGCGGCGCCCTCTGGGCCGAGATGGCCTCGACGATGACGATGATCGCCGCGAGCGCCCCCAGCGTGCCAAAAGCGATGCCGAACAAGGTGGCGAACCGCAACGGGATCACCGAAAAGTTCGAGAACATCGAAAGCCACAGCCGGAAGAGGCGCGCCAGCGTGTAGTTCGAGCGGCCTTCGATGCGTGGCAGATGCTCCACCTGCAACCGGCCGACATTCTGGGTGACCTGGAAGATGAGACCATCGACGTAGGGATACGGCCCTTCATAGGTGGCCACGATGTGCTCGCAGACGAACGCGGACAAGCAGCGGAAGCTCGAGAGATAGAGTCCACGCGGTTTGTCGATCAGCCGGTCGGCGCACCAGTTGGTGAAGCGGCTGCCGAGGTTGCGCCACGCGGCGTGCTTCTTCTCATCGTAGTAGGTGTAGACTGCGTCATAGCGGCCGTCGCGCGCATACTCGAACAGCCGTTTCACCTCGCCAGGCGGGTTTTGCAGATCGTCGTCCATCGTGATCGTGTAAGCGCCGCGCGCCCGGGAGAGCCCCGCCATGACCGCATTGTGCTCGCCGTAGTTCCGGCTGAGGCTGAGCACGGTCACCGACGGACCGGGCGCGGCGGCAAGCCGCTTGCAAACGTCGAGGCTGTTGTCGGGACTGCCATCGACCACAAGCACGATCTCGAGGCCACCGGGAATATCGAGAGCGCGCAACGCTCCCACCAGTTCGCCCACGGTGCCCGCGCCGTTATAGACCGGCACGACGATCGAAAGTGCCGGCGCGTCACTCACTGCGCGCCGCCACCAGGATCAGCGAACCGCCGAAGGGGAGACGCAAGCCGCACCGGATAGCCAGGCGTTCGATCGCGAGTGCCGCAGAAAACAGCGCATGCTGCCAGTGCGGAAAGTCGCGCACGTCGCTTTCGGCATCGTCTTTCTCGATCACTCTGTGCAGGAGCATCAGGGGAAACAGCAGGGTGTTCCAATAAGTCGATCTCAGGACGCGAAAACCGTGTCGAGCCAGGAGCATGCGCGTCTCGCCGAGGGTAAAGCGGCGGACATTGTGCACGCGCTTGTCGTGTGCCGACAACAGCCATGAATATGCCGGCAGGTTGAAGATCGCTATGCCATCTGGCGGAAGGCACCGCCGTGCCTCCTCGAGCGCCGCCGCGGGATCGACGTTGGCGTGACACAGCACGTCGAGCGAAAGATACGCGGCGATACTGCCGTTGCCCAGCGGCATGCCCGTAACCGATCCCACCACGATAGGCCGCCCGGTCTTGACGATGGCCAGCGCCGCCGCATCGCGATCGTATTCGAGGCCGATCGTGGCCCGACCCGCGACGCTGCCGCCAAGGTTGGCAAGCATGCCGCCAGTGCCGCATCCTGCATCCAGCACGCAGCCGCTGACGGTCGAACGAGCGAGCGCCCACCGGAGCAGATCGGCGACGAGCCGGCGCAGGCCGCGATACCACCACATGCGGTCCTCGACCGCATGCATGCGCTCGTACTCAGCCCGTTCCACGCGCGACCCGCTCCCGCATGTCGTTCCGGTCTCCGCTTATGATATCTTCGCCCCGCCTTGCCAACCGCTCCAGCCAAGCCCCCTCTTCAGTCACCGCGCATAGAGCGCCTGCTGATGGCGCTGCTCTTCGCGCTGCCGATCCTCTGGCTGGCCGGTTATTTCTTTCCCCCGATCAATCACGACGTCGGCGCCATCCTCGCCGTCTCGCAGCGTTGGGTCGACGGTCAGAAGCTCTATGTCGACGTGATCGACGAAAACCTGCCGCTGACCTTTATCGTGCACGCGCTGCCGGTATTGACCGCCAAGGTCCTTCCCGGCGGCGTTCCGTTCTGGTTCACGGCCTGGGTCGTTGCAGGCATCTTCGGATCCTTCTTCGCCTGCAGCCGCCTGATCCGGCTCGTGCCGTCGGCCGATCATGCGCTGACTGCCGGACTGCTGCCGCCGGTACTGCTGTTTCTGTTCACGGTGCTGCCCAACGAGCATTTCGGACAGCGCGAGCACATCATGTTCGTCGCCACCGCGCCCTATCTCTTCGCCTCCATGGCGAGGGCCGAGGGCGTGTCCCCCTCGCGGCGCACAGGCGTCGCGATCGGCCTCGTGGCTGGCGTCGCCTTCGCGCTCAAGCCCTATTTCCTCGCCATCCCGGCTGCTGTCGAACTCTACCTCCTGATCCGCCGCGGCTGGCGGACGACGTTCCGCGACGAGATTCCTTGGTCGATCCTGGCGGTGGCCATCATCCATCTCGTGCTGATGTATACGGTGTTCTCGGCCTACGGTCTCTTCGTGATGCCGCTCGCGATCAAGGCTTATTCGCCGATCGGCGATGCCGGCTGGTGGGAGATCCTGACCGGCGACGTGATGGCGCCGACCCTGATCGCGCTGCTGATCTTCGGGGCCTTCGCCGTGTTCCTGACCCGTACGCTGGCGGCACGGGTGGTGGTCGCCTTCGGCATCGGCGCTGCGATCTCCGCAATCGCCCAGGCCAAGGGCTGGCCCTATCATCTCCTGCCCGCCCTCTCGATCGCGATCCTGCTGGCCGCCCTCACCATCTCGCAGACAGTCGACCGCTACCTGCCGATCAGCCGCAGCAGCCACCGGTTGCCGGTGGCGGTGATCTCGGCAACGCTTATGGTCCTGCTTTACTTCCATGCGGCGCTCTACACCCCGCCCTTTTTCAAGCAACGCCAGTACGAGGATTCGGTCGGCGGC
>DATEID010000386.1:0-5020 GCA_035279245.1 Reyranella sp. | reverse complement strand
AGCGCCAGGCGCCCGGCCTGTGGTGGGTGTCCGGCCCGGGCGGCATGACCAATCCCACCGAGGGCATCATCCGCCCGGCGGCCGATGCCGAGAACATCGCGGTCTCCAGCGCCGTGATGGATTTGTCGCTGATGATCGACTTCATCGACTGGCGCATCCATTTCTTCGATTTCGCGATCCTGGGCGCGCTGCAGACCGACCGCTTCGGCAACATCAACACGGTCTGCATCGGCGATCATGCGCGGCCCCGGCTGCGCGGGCCGGGCACCGTCGGCATCAGCGCGCTCACCGGCCTGTCGCGGCGCTTCTACATCATGATGACGCGGCACGACCGCGGCGCGTTCGTGCCCAAGGTCGATTTCATCTGCGGCGCCGGCCACCTCGACGGCGGCACGTCGCGCACCGACGCCGGGCTGCCGCCGGGGGGTCCGAAGCTGGTGGTGACGCCACTGGGCGTTTTCGATTTCGCGCCCGACAGCAAGGCGATGCGGGTGCGCTCGCTGCACGCGGGCGTGACCCTGGAGGAGGTGCGCGACCAGACCGGCTTCGACCTGGTCGTACCGGACGAACCGGCCCGCACGGCACCGCCCGATGCCGAGGAACTCTTCGTGCTGCGCCGCACGGTCGACACCACCGGCGTGCTGGCGCGCAAGTTCCCCTGGCCCAAGGCCGCCTGATCATCCGTCGCTGAGGATGCACGATGCGCAACTATCATTTCGAGGAGCACCACATCCTGCTGCGCGACCAGGTGCAGCGGATGGTCGAGCGCCATGTGGCGCCAATCGCCTCGGAGATCGACGAGAACAACCGCTTTCCGCAGGAGCTGGTCGAGGTCTTCGGCGACATGGGCCTGCTGCAGCTCTGGGTGCCGCAGGAGTATGGCGGCCCCGGCGGCGATCTCACCTCGGTCTGCCTGGTGAAGGAGGAGATCGCCAAGGTCTCGGAGTCGGCGGCGCTGCTGGCGGCCAACAATTCCTTCGGGCTGATCCTGCCGATCCTGAATTTCGGTTCCGAGGCGCAGAAGCGCCACTATCTCGGCCTGTCAGCCAAGGGACGCACGTTGACCGCGGTGGCCATCACCGAGTCGGGGACGGGCTCGGACGTCTCCTCGATGAAGACGCGCGCCCATCGTGACGGCGACAGCTGGGTGATCAACGGCGCCAAGATCTACATCACCTTCGGCTCGGTGGCGCATTTCATCCTGGTGTTCGCGCGCACCAGCGAAGGCAAGGGTGCCAACGGCATCTCGGCATTCCTGGTCGACACCAAGACCAAGGGTTTTTCGCACGGACCCGAGGATCGCAAGATGGGCATCCGCGGCGTGCCCAACGTGCCGATCTATCTCGACGATGTGCGCGTGCCGGCCGAGAACATGATCGGCCCCGAAGGCCAGGCCTTCAAGACCTGCATGCGCATCCTCGACCTCAACCGGCCGACCGTGGGCGCCACCGCCGTCGGCCTGGCGCAGGGCGCCATCGACCAGGCAGCGGCGTTCGCGCGGCAACGCATCCAGTTCGGCCGGCCGATCGCGGAGTTCCAGGGCATCCAGTTCATGCTGGCCGACATGCAGATGCAGACCGAGGCGGCGCGCTGCCTGCTGTATGACTGCACACGCATGGCCGATCGCCAGGAGTGGGACGGCTTCTCGGCCAAGGCCTCGATGGTGAAGTGCTTTGCCAGCGACACCGCGATGAAGGTGACCACCGATGCGGTGCAGATCTTCGGCGGCGCCGGCTATATGCGCGACTTCCCGGTCGAACGTTATATGCGCGACGCCAAGATCAACCAGATCTTCGAAGGCACCAACCAGATCCAGCGCCTGGTGATCGCGCGCCACATGCTGCACGGGTGACGACATGGCCGGTAAGATCACATCGCTGGATGCGGCGCTTGCCGTGGTCAAGGACGGCATGACGGTGGGCATCGGCGGCTGGATTTTCCTCGGCCAGCCGATGGCGCTGGTGCGCGGCCTCATTCGCAAGGGCGTTCGCGACCTGCACCTGGTGCCGGCGCCCGGCAGCGTTGCGCCCGATATGCTGATCGGCGCCGGCTGCGCCAAGAAGACGGCCTGTGTGTTCATCAGCTTCGAGCATCTGGGCCTGGCGCCCAACTTCCGGCGCGCCGCGCAATCGGGCGCCGTGGAGGTGCTGGAGATGGACGGGCCCGGCATCGCCGGCGGCCTGCGCGCCGGCGCCTGCGATCTGCCGTACATGCTGATTCCGGACCTCGGCACGGATTTGCCCAAGGTCAATCCCGGCGGCTATCGCAAGGCGCGGGTCCAAGAGGGTGGTCGGCCGCTGCTGGAAGTGCCGGCCATCAAGCCCGACGTCGTGTTGCTGCACGGCCAGCAGGCCGACGAGGACGGCAATGTGCAGTATTTCGGTCCGTCCTTCTTCGACCTGCTGCTGGCGCAGGCCGGCAAGCATGTCATCTGCACGGTGGATCGCATCGTGCCGACCAGCACGGTGCGCCAGGACGCGCGCCTCACCAAGATCCCGTCGGCCTTCGTCGATGCCGTCGTGGTGGCGCCCTACGGCGCGCATCCCGGTGCCAGCCCTGGCCTCTACGGGCAGGACGAGGCGCATCTGAAGGCGTATGTCGCGGCCAGTCGCAACGAGGCGACGTTCGGCGCCTACCTGAACGACTACGTGCTGGGCGCCGGAGCCGAGACCGCCTATCACGACCGGATCGGCGCCTCGAACCTGGCGCGCCTGTCGGCGGGCGAAGGCCGGCCATGACGGACCGCCTGTCCGCGAAGGGCGCCGTATCGCGCGATTTCGCTCCCATCAAGAAACGGCGGCTCTCCGACGAGGTGTCCTCGCAGATCCAGGTGCGGATCGCCGCGGGTGAACTGCGCTCGGGCGACAAGCTGCCGCCCGAGCGTGAGCTGGCGGAGCAGCTGGGCGTCAGCCGCGGCGCCGTGCGCGAGGCGTTGCGCAACCTCGAGCGCACGGGCGTGGTCTCGATGCAGGCAGGCGCACGGGGTGGTGCCTTCATCGGCCACGGCGATTCGAGCGTGATCGGGGACAGCTTCCGCAATCTCTATCAGCTGGGCGGTGTCTCGCTGGAGGATCTCACCGAGTCGCGGATCTGGCTCGAATCGACGGTGGTGCGCATCGCCTGCGAGCGGGGGACCGAGCAGGATTTCGCGGCGCTGACCGCCAATGTCGACGCAGCGGAGCGGCTGTTCCTCGCCAAGCGCTACGACGACAAGATCGACGTGCACATCGCGTTCCACAATCTGCTGGCCGACGCCACGCACAACGCCGTCATGGTCATGCTGATGCGCGCACTGATGGATGTGATGCGCGATTTCGCCCATGCCGTGGGTGGCGAGCGCACCGACCTGACGATCAGGGCACGCCGGCGGTTTCTCGCGGCCTTGCGCAAGCGTAACGCCGATGCCGCCGTGGCGGAAATGACCGAGCATCTTGAGAGCCTGCAAGCGCGCTATCGCGCGCGCATGCGCGGCCGGCGCGGCGCAGCGAACTAGGCGCGCGTCTCGGCTAGTGTCCTGAACCAGAAGTTCGTGTGATTAAGCGATAGCGGGCTGATTGCGCCGACAGAAGCGCTCGATTGAGTTGAGGATGTCGTCTGCGGATCTTGTCCAACGGAAAGGCTTTGGATCGGCGTTATGGCGTTCGATAAATGATCTGATGTCGGCGCGCAGCGCGACGACGCTGCGGTGGATGCTGCGCCTGATCTTGCGTTCTGTGATAAGGGCAAAGAAGCGTTCGACCTGGTTGAGCCAGGAAGCGCTGGTCGGGGTCAGGTGGACATGCCAGCGCGGGCGCTTGAGCAACCAGTTGCGGATCCGAGCCGTCTTGTGGGTGGCGTAGTTGTCCATGACGAGATGAACATCGAGATCGGCGGGGACAGCGGCCTCGATCTCATCGAGGAACTTGCGGAATTCTTGAGCACGGTGACGGTTGTAGCACTGGCCGATGACGGCTCCGGTGGCGATGTCGAGTGCGGCGAACAGCGACGTCGTTCCATGGCGCGTGTAGTCATGAGTTCTGCGCGCTGGTTGGCCCGGACGCATCGGCAGCATCGGCTGGCTGCGGTCGAGCGCCTGAATTTGGCTCTTCTCGTCCACACACAACACGACGGCCCGCTCCGGCGGGGACATGTAAAGGCCGACCACGTCGCGAACCTTGGCCACAAAATCCGGATCGGTCGAGAGCTTGAACGTCTCGATCCGATGCGGCTGCAGCCCGAAAGAACGCCAGATGCGCTGCACGCTCGACACCGACAGCCCGCTGGCCTTGGCCATGTCGCGCGAACTCCAATGCGTGGCATCTGCAGGCAAACTCTCCAAGGTCTTCACGATCACCGCCTCGATCCGGGTGTCGTCGATCGTGCGGGGGGCACCCGAGCGCGGCTCGTCGTAAAGACCTTCCAGGCGATACGCCGCAAAGCGCTTGCGCCACTTCCCGACCGTACTGGCCGCCACACGCAACTGGGCAGCGACCTCTTTGCTCTCATGCCCTTCGCCGCAAGCCAGCACGATACGCGCCCGCTGCGCCAGCGCTTGTGCCGTCTTGCGGCGCGACGCCAATCCTTCAAGTTCCGATCGCTCTTGTCCGCTCAAGATCAACTGGGGCGCTCGCCGTCCCGACATCGCTGTCTCCTTCGCTCGTCGCGAAGAATCTGCCACCATCGGCAGCGCTTAACCCTGTGAACTTTTGACTCAGGACACTAGCCGAAAATGTTGGTGGACATCGGGTCACGCACCCGGAGAGGACCCGTGCATGGTGGATCGCCCACCGGTGCGCATGCCCATCATTTCGTGGTCGCGGTGTCTGACGCATTCACGGGCGCGCGCATCGAGGATGCGCGGCTGATGGCACGTGTCTCGAGCCTGTGGCTTGTCGGACCGCGCTGAGCGCCGTCGCCGATGCGGATCGCCGACACGATCACGTATGACGGCTATTTCGCGTTTCCCGGAAAGGGATCGTACTGCATCGAAGTCGAGAGCGAGCGTCCTGAGGACAATGCACCATTCGAATTGCCTAGGATC
>DATEID010000385.1:0-13989 GCA_035279245.1 Reyranella sp. | reverse complement strand
AGTCACGCCTGCTTCCGCGTTCCTCGCGCGAGTCGACGGTGCGTACGAATGATCGTCCGGGCTCATGGCAAAAAGATACTCCCGCTGGCTTGGGATGGTCCACCTGCCATAGACTGGCATCCACCATGATTTCCCACGGTTTTTCCTACGAAGAAGCGATGCGTCGGTTCCGCTGGCCACGGCCCGAGCGCTTCAATATCGGCCGCGCGGTGTGCGAGCGCCATCCGCGCGAGACTCTGGCCCTGATTGTGGAAAACACCGACGGCAGCGTGCGCAACTGGACATTCGGCCAGATCCTCGATGCGAGCTCGCGGTTGGCCAACGCGCTCGCCGCCCAGGGTATCCGAAAGGGCGACCGCCTCGCGGTGTTCCTGAGCCAGAGCGCGGAGCTCACCATCAGCCATATCGCCGGCTATCGCATGGGCGCGGTCGTGCTGCCGCTCTTCACGCTGTTCGGCGAGGAGGCCGTCGAGTATCGGCTGGCCAACGCCAAGGCCTCCGCCCTCATCACCGAGACGAGCCAGTTGCCCAAGGTGCTGGCCGTACGCGACCGCCTGCCGCATCTCAGGACGATCATCGCCATCGGGGCCGGCCAGCACGGCAATGACTTCCTCGACTGGGATCGCCTGGTCGCGGGCGGCGCCGCAAGCTTCACGACGGTGGACACGGCCGCGGAGGATCCCGCGCTCCTGATCTACACTTCGGGCACGACTGGCCAGCCCAAGGGCGCGCTGCACGCCCATCGCATGATGCTGGGCTGCATCCCGCCGGTGGAGCAGTGGCTCAGCCACTGGCCGCGCGGCAACGAAGTGATGTGGACGCCGGCGGAGTGGGCCTGGATCGCAGGCCTCTACGATTCGCTTTTTCCGGCCTGGTACTACGGCACGCCCGCCGTCGCCCACCGCTTCGCCAAGTTCGATCCGGAGCGCGCCTTTGCCCTGCTGGCGCGGCACAAGGTCGGCGTGAGCTTCATCCCGCCCACCGCCCTCAAGATGATGCGCCAGGTGAGCCGGCCGCGCGAGCGCTGGGACTATGCGGTCCGCGCCGTCTGCACCGGTGGCGAGGCGATGGGCGAGGAGCTGCTGGCGTGGGGCCGCGAAACTTTCGGCACGACGATCTCCGAAGGCTATGGCCAAACCGAGATGAACATGATGCTGCTGAACTCGCCTGACTGGTTCGACGTACGGCCCGGCTCCTGCGGCCGCGCCTGCCCCGGCCGGAAGGTCGCGATCGTCGGTCCTGACGGCGAAATCCTGCCGCCCGGCGAGGAAGGCCAGATCGCGGGCTGGCGTCACGATCCGATCGTCATGCTCGAGTACTGGCGCAACCCCGAGGCGACCGGCCGGAAATTTGCCGGCGATTGGCTGCTCACCGGCGACCTCGGCCGCATGGACGAGGACGGCTATGTCTACTTCAAGAGCCGCGACGACGATGTCATCACGTCGGGAGGCTATCGCATCGGACCGGGTGAGATCGAGGAGTGCCTGATGAAGCATCCGGCGGTCGCCATGGTCGGAGTGGTCGGCGTTCCCGACAAGGTACGAACCGAGATCGTGAAGGCATTCATCCAGCTTCGGCCGGAGATCACGCCGTCGGAGACGCTGAGAGCCGAACTGGCGGCCCATGTGAAGACGCGCCTCGCCGCCCACGAGTACCCGCGCGAGGTCGAGTTCGTGGACGAGCTTCCCCTTACGACGACCGGCAAGATCCTGCGGCGCGAACTGCGCCGTCTGGACGCCCAGCACAAGGCCAGTACTGCTGCCGGCTAGACAATTTTGCCAACGGCAAGACAATCGTCAAGATTGCGAAAAGAAGGCACCAAACTATTGATAAGACTAGGGAACCCCGTCAGCGCTAACTCGCGGCGGCCGACAGATTGAACTGCAGCTCGGCCAGCCGAGCGTAGAGGCCGTCCCGCCGGGCAAGCTCGAGATGGGTGCCCACATCGACCACTCGCCCGTCGTCGACCACGACGATCCGGTCGGCCTTCTGCACCGTGGCCAGCCGATGCGCGATGACCAGGGTTGTCCGCTTGTGCATCAGCCCGTCGAGCGCCTTCTGGACAGCAAGCTCGCTCTCGGCATCCAGCGCGCTCGTGGCCTCGTCGAGCAGCAGGATCGCCGGATTGCAAAGCAGCGCCCTGGCAATGGCGACGCGCTGCCGCTGCCCGCCCGACAGCCTGACGCCCCGCGCGCCGAGATGGGTCGCGAAGCCTTGCGGCAGAGCCTCGATGAAGCCAAGCGCCGAGGCGGCCTCGGCGGCTTCCCTCACCTCCGCATCGGTGGCTTCCGGCTGGCCGTAGCGGATGTTGTCGGCAACCGTCGCCGTGAACAGCACGGGTTCCTGTGGCACGATGGCAAGGTTGCGGCGCAGTTCGTGCAGCGCGAGCTCGCGGATATCCACGCCATCGACGCGCACGCTCCCCGCCTCTGGGTCATAGAAGCGCAGCAGCAGGTTGAAGACGGTCGTCTTGCCGGCTCCGGAAGGTCCCACGATCGCGACCGTTTCCCCCGGAGAGACGGCGAGATCGAAGCGATCGAGCGCCCGCGACTCGGGACGCGTGGGATAGCGGAAGGAAACCTCGTCAAACGCAACGGCGCCACGAACGGGCTGCGGCAGCGCCTTGGGATGCGCCGTTTCGACGATCACCGGCGGTTCGGCCTTGAGCTCGGACAGGCGCTCGGCGGCACCCGACGCGCGCTGCAGATCGCCGATCGTCTCGCTGATCGCGCCGCCCGAGCTTGCGACCAGCACGGCGTAGAACACGAACGCCGACAGATCACCCGCCGTGATGCGGCCGGCGATCACATCCTGGCCGCCGATCCACAGGAGGAAGCCAACCGCCGCGAAAACGATGAAGATCACCAGCGTCGTCATCACGGCGCGGCGGCTGATGCGGCGGATCGCGGCCGCGAAGGCCAGCTCGGTCGTTTCGCCGAAACGGCGGGTCGTCCGATCCTCCTGGGCGAAAGCCTGCACCGTGCGCACACCGTCGAGCGTTTCCCCTCCTTCCGAAACAAGGTCGGCAATGCGTGCCTGGGCCTCGCGCGACAACGCGCGGACCCTGCGGCCGAAAATGATGATGGGCGCCACCACCACCGGCACGATCGCGAGAACGAGGGCGGCAAGCTTGGGGTTGGTGATCACGAGCATTGCGATGCCGCCCACGCACATCAGCGTGTTGCGCAGCGCCACCGACGCGGAGGAGCCGATCACCTGCTCGATGAGCTGGGCGTCCGAGGAGATGCGGCTCATGACGTCGCCCGATCGCTTGATCTCGAACCAAGCCGGTCCCAGGCGCACCACGTGGGCGAAGAGATCGCGCCGCAAATCGCCCACCACGCGCTCGCCGAGCCAGGAGACGAGATAGAAGCGCGAGCCCGAGGCGATCGCGAGAACGGCGGCGACCACCAACACCGAAGCCAGGGCGTAGTCGAGGACGGCCGGCTGACCTTGATTGAATCCCCTGTCGATCAGGGCGCGCAGACAGGCACCAAAGGCGAGCACCGTGCCCGCCGCCACGATCAAGGAGAGCAGGGCCAGGCCCACCCGGCCGCGGTGCGGGCGCAGATAGGGACTGAGAAGCTTGAGCCCTGCAAAACGGTTCATGCCGGCCGCCATGTCAAGGAAACGCCGAGCTCGTCCGAGAGGGTCGCGAGCAGGTCATCGCCGCCTCGCGTGTCCTGCCACACCCCCGATCCGGCGTCGAAGGCATAGTGACGGGCACCTGATTTTGGCGAGCTGAGCCAAACCTGCCGGCTGGGTGCATGTTTGTTGACGATCCAGGTGCCGGCGTCGGCTTCTACAGTCAGGACGCCTCCCTGCAACTCGGCATCCGCATGGTCGCCGATCCCCTCCTCCAATGCTTCCAGGAGGCTGTCGGCCAGGCTTTCGAAGGCTGAATCGGTCATGACGTGGGGCGGTCTACAAGGCACGGACAGGCCCGACAACCGGGCTTGTGGACACACCCCAAGGCCGTTATACAGCCGCCGCTATTGCGCGAGGCCGGTCGGAAATCGGCCGAGAGGCGCCGGAGAAGCTTATGAAAGAGAAGATCCACCCCGACTACCACGAAATCACCGTGGTGATGACCGACGGCTCGTCCTTCAAGACGAAGTCGACCTGGGGCAAGGAAGGCGCGACCATGCGTCTCGACATCGATCCCAAGACCCATCCTGCCTGGACGGGTGTGCGCCAGAGTGTCGACCGTGGCGGCCGCGTCCAGCGCTTCAAGGACCGCTTCGGCATGACCGGCAGCGCCGCCGGCGCGATGGGCGCGGGAACCAAGTCGGCAGGCGCCAAGCCCGAGCCGACGCCGGCTAAAGCTGCGGCCAAGAAGAAGTAAGGCCGGCTTTTCCGCGAGCCTCTGATACACTGCCGTTTTCCTTTCCGGGGGAGACGGTGTTGTGAAGAAGGTACGCGTTGTCTGCGCACACGATTGCCCCGACATGTGCTCGCTCATCGCGCATGTCGACGACGGCAAGGTTGTCCGTGTGCAGGGCGATCCCGATCATCCCTATACGGCGGGCTTCGCCTGCGGCAAGGTCAACCGCGACGCCGACAACGTCAACTCGCCGGAACGGATCCGCACGCCCCTGAAGCGCACCGGCCCGAAGGGGTCCGGGCAATTCAGGCCTGTGTCCTGGGACGAGGCGCTCGACGAGATCACCGCCAAATGGAAGGCCGTCATCCGGGAAAGCGGCCCGCTTGCACTGCTGGGCTATGCCTACTCCGCCCATCAGGGCTTGATGAACCGCGGCCTGGTGAACGGTCTATTCCACGCTTTGGGCTCCTCGCGCCTGCAGGCCGGCACGGTCTGCGATACCTGCTGCGAGACCGCCTGGGACATGACGGTGGGGCCAGTCGGGGGCGCCGATCCCGAATCGGTCGTCCACTCCGACCTCGTGATATCGTGGGGCGCCGATCTTGCCGCCACGAACGTCCATTTCTGGGCGCTGGTCGAGGAGCAGAAGAAGAGACGTGGGGTGCCGCTGGTCGTGATCGATCCACGCCGCACCCGCAGCGCCAAGGCGGCCGACCTGTACCTGCCCATCAGGATCGGCACCGATGCGGCACTCGCCCTGGGTGTGATGCACATCCTCGTGCGCGACGGTCTCGCCGACCGCGATTACATCGCCAGGAACACGCTGGGCTTCGACAAGGTCGAGCGCGAGATCCTGCCCAGGTTCACGCCGGATCGCGTCTCGGAGATCACGGGACTTGCTGTCGCCGATATCGAGCAGCTCGCGTCGATGTACGGCCATGCGAAAGCTGCCTTCATCCGCCTCGGCGAAGGCATGACACGGCTGGCCGGCGGCGGCCAGGCGCTGCGTGCGGTGGCGCTCCTGCCGGGCGTCAGCGGCCACTACGGCGTGAAGGGCGGCGGCGCCCTCCTCTTGACGGCGGCCTCCTGCGACCTCAACTACAACGCCGTCCGCAAGCCATCGGGCCCGGCCACGTCGCGCATGGTGAACCACCTGCGGCTGGGCGAGGCGCTTCTGGCCATGAAGGATCCGCCGATCCGCGCCCTCTACATCTCGGCCAACAATCCCACGGTGACCTGCCCCGAGGCGCAGAAGGTCCGGCAGGGTCTTACGCGCGAGGATCTGTTCACGGTGGTGCACGATCCCTTCCTAACCGATACCGCGAAGTACGCCGACATCGTGTTGCCGGCGGCCAGTTACCTCGAGACGGACGATCTCTACCGCGGGTACGGCGCCTACTGGATGCAATGGGGCCAGAAGGCCGCCGAACCGCGCGGCGAGGCGCGCTCCAATTTCGACGTGGCGCAGGCGCTCGCGCAGCGCATGGGCCTCACCGACCGGATCTTCACGGTAAGCCCACAGGAAGCCGTGAAGGAGCTATTCGAGGGTGCAACTGGCCCCGCCGCAAAAGCCGATCCCGGGAAGCTGCTCACCGGGGAGCCGGTCCACATTGCGCACGGCTGGGCTGGACAACCTTTCAAGACGCCATCGGGCAAGCTTGAATTCTATTCCGAGCAGCTTGCCGCGCAGGGCGTGTCGCCGATGCCGGACTGGAACGAAGACCCGGTCGAGACGGCTGATGCAAAGAAGTGGCCGCTGCGGCTTCTGACGGCGCCCGGCTACTTCCAGGCGCACACCGCGTTTTCCGGCGTGAGCTTCCTGCGCAATCGCGAAGGCAGGCCGTTCTGCATCCTCCATCCGGACGATGCCAAGGCGCGCGGCCTGAAGGACGGCAGCAACGTCCGGCTGTTCAACGACCGCGCCGAGATCGGCTTCGTCCTGCGCGTCAGCGACGAGGTGCGGCCAGGCATCGTGCTGGTGCCGGGCCAGCGTCCGTCAGGCGAGGCGTTGTCCGGCACGGTGAACATGCTCTGCTCCGACCGGTACACCGACATCGGTGAAGGCGCGACATACCAGAGTACTTTCCTGGACGTCGGCCCCTGGATCGGAGCCGAGCACGCCGCGGCGGAATGATGCGCTCCTAGCGACGGTTCAGGCGCAGGCCGGCGAGGCAGGCAATCGCCGCCGGCGCGACGAAACTCGCCGGGACCCAGAAGGCGGCCGTGGCCATGTCGTCGGCAGCAACCTCGTTGCCGAGGCCGCTTGCATTGGCCGCCAGCCCGGCAAGGGCCGCCCCCAGCGCGAACCCCATTTGCTGCACGGTCGGCACCGACGATGCCGCGACGGTTTCGTCGCCCGACCTCGCGCCGCTCATGACGCGATGGGCGACGAACGGCCAGCACTGACCGATGCCGACTCCCACCAGAGCGATGGCGACATAGAGTCCGGGCGACGTCGACGCCGGCATCAGGAGCGCGATGCCCATCAGGCCGATACCCATCGTGACGGGACCGGCCAGCATCAGCCTGTCCCGCCAGAGTCCGACGGCGCCGGCGGTCGCAAGCGAGGCGGCCGTCCATCCCATGGAAGCGCCAGCCACGGCATAGCCCGCCGCCAACGGATCGAGCCCATGGAGGCGCTGCAGGAAAATCGGCACATAGAGCTGCAGCGGGCTGTAGGTGATGCAGAGCAGCAGCACGAGCCACAGCCCGACGCCGGTCGGTGTATGCAAGAGGAACGAATCGCGTGGCAGGAGCGGTGTGGCCGCGTCACGATTGAGCCGGAGCATCAGGGTGAGCGCCAGAATCGAGACCACGATCAGGCCGATCTCGGCGATAGGTGTAGCTGCCGCCGAGGCGACGGAAGTGGCGGCAATCGCCAGGCAGATCAACGCCACCCGCGCTGCCGGCACACGTGGCGCCGGCTGCTTTCGCTCCTGCGCCGCAGGCCGCAGGACGACAAACGCCCCCACGACGAGGAAGGCCGCGATGGCGGAGACCAGGACGAAAGCGCCGCGCCAGTCGCCCCAGCGCGCGAAAACGCCGCCGACCAGCGGTCCCATCAGGACCGATACGCTCCACATGCCCGACACCAGCGCGATCGCTCGCGGCCATGCGGGCTCGGGTAGCGTGCGGCGCACGACCACATAGGCGACCGCCGCCTCGAGGCCCCCACCGAAGCCCTGCACCAGACGGCCGGCGACGATCCACTCCATCGTCGGCGCAACCGAGCAGAGGAGCGACCCGACACCGAACACTGTCACGCCGGCGCAATAGGTCGCGCGGACGCCAATCACGGCGGCGAAGACGGCCGCACAGGTCGCAGCGGTGATCGAGGAGGCAAGATAAGCCGTCGTCGGCCAGCTCATCATGGTTACACCGCCCAGCTCGCCGACAATGGTCGGCAGCACGGTCGAGAGCATCAGGACGTTCATCGATTGCAGCAGCACGCCGCACAGCAGCACGGCCAGGATCGGCATCCACTCGGGCTTGAGCAGCGACCGCCATCCCTCGTCCGCTGCTTGTTCCATGTCGATCGCCTCCTTCACGGACCGGCCGACAGTTGCCGGCGATCGATGCGCAGGATATTTTAGATAGTAATTACTTTCCAAATGTAGACATGAGTCAAGCCGCACCCGCTGACCGCAATCAGGATCGCATCCTGTTCCAGCTCAAGACGCGCGGCCCGCAGACCGCGGCCGAGGTTGGCTCGCGCTTCGGCATGACTTCCGCGGGTGCGCGGCAACACCTGCTCAAGCTGGAGCGCGCCGGTCTCGTCGAACCGGAAAGCCGGCGTCAAGCGCGCGGCAGGCCGAGGAAATATTGGCGCCTCACCGCGCAAGGCCACGGCCGGTTTCCCGACCGACACTCGGACCTCACTCTCGAATTGCTTCATTCGATGCGCGAGGTCTTCGGCGAGAACGGACTGGAACGGCTGATCGAAAACCGTCGCCGTGCAAGTCTCGCGAACTATCGCAAAGCGGTTGAAGCAGGTCGTTCGCTCCGTCAAAGACTGACGGCGCTCGCCCAAGTGCGCAGCCGCGAAGGCTACATGGCAAGCATCGTCGAGGTATCGAAGGGAAAGTTTTTGCTCGTCGAGGATCACTGCCCGATCTGCGCGGCCGCCGCCGCCTGCCAGGGCCTCTGTCGCTCGGAACTCGCGATCTTTCGAAGCGTGCTTGGTCCGGGCATCTCGATCGAGCGGATCGACCACATCCTCGCCGGCGCCCGCCGCTGCGCCTATCGCATCGGCAGGCGTTGACCATCAGAATGGAATAAGCGCCTCGAGCCGCTCACCGGTGGCTGCGGCGCGCAACGGAGCGGTGTCCGCATAAACGCGCTCCTCCACGATTCTGCCGTCGCGGAGGCGAAATCTGTCCGCGCCGCGCCAGTCGAAGCGTTCGCCGTTCACCATCCGACTGTTCTGCCATTCGACGGTCACCGTGTCTCCGCGGGCCGTCCAGTCGAGAAGCTGCCAGACACTGTCGGGCGCCCGCTTCTTCACGATCTCCGTGAGGCGGCCAAGCTCCTTGCCGGCAACGGGGCGGTCATAGAGCGGCGAAAGCAGCCGGCCCTCAGGATGCCAGAGAGCCATGAAGGCCTCGCCATCCCATGCCGCCCAGGCTGCGGCAAACCTGGTCACGAAATCCTGGACTTCCAGATCGGTCATCATCGTTCCTCCTGATCGAACGATGATGGCCGGGAAAGCCCCGCATGCTGGCGGAGTTCGGACGCGACCTACCAGAAGCGTGTCGCGCCAAGCCAGTACCTGGCGCTCTTCTCGTCGCGGTCACGACCTCCAAGGCCTGCCGCCAGGCAGGCGGCGGCGCAGGCGATGGCGAACGTGGCAGCGGTCAGGAAACCGGCAAGAGCGGTCTTCTTGCGCGCTTGGTTTGCCATATCGCGAGCTTTTTGCTCGGCCTTCTTCGCTTCGGTGAATGCCGCATCGACGCGCTTCTCGGCGTCGGCCTGCGACACGCCGGTTTGGCGAGCGACCACAAGCCCAAGATAGCCGCGGTCCTCGTCCGACAGCGCGCCGCTCGCCAGGCTGCGCGTGAAGATGCGCGTCAGCGACGCCGGGTCGACGGCATTGTCACCCTGGGTCGCGTTGGCTGGCTCATTGGCCGACGGACGGAGCAGAAAATCGGTGGCGTATTGCGCAGGATTTGCCGCTGACGAGGCGCCAGCGGTCGCTCCGCCCGTCGCGCCCGCGGTGACGGCCGAGGTGGCCTCGATCGCCGTCTTGGCTGCACCGCTTACCCCCGAGGCAACGACGGCGGCCGAAATCACCAGGCCCAGCGCCCAGACCGCGAAGCCATGAGCTCCATCCCGGAAATGGCGCTCAGTCTCCGCACCATCGACCCACGGGCTGCGCATGCGGCCGGCCAGATAGCCACCGGCGGCGTAGCTGCAGACCTGCACGAGGGCGATATAGAGGGTGGCGACCACCAGGAACGTCGGCGCCGACAGACCGCGATAGGGATAGGGCGAGATCGCCGACAAACCCAGGGCCGAGCCGAACGTCAAAAGAACGAACGAGATCGCCCCCGCACCGATTGCGCCGGCAATGACCGGCCCCCATTCGAGATACTGGAAGCGCGGTGGGCGAACGGCAACGTCAGTGGCCGGGACCACGTCGGACATGGCTCTCTCCTTCCCTTCGCGTGAATGGATGCAATCAGCGCAGGCCGATGAACGACAGGATCGCCATGACGATGACCACGAGGCCGACCAGATAGATGATCGCGTTCATGCACATCCTCCGAGGGTGTTTACGGCAGCAAAACGGCCCCCCACATACGAAGGTTGCGCAAAGTCGGTTGTGCTGTCGCACGAAGGGCCGGAATGCAGATCCCGGCCCGGCCCATTTTGTGATTTTTTTGCGTCCGCCGCTCAAACCACGCGGTGCTGGATGCGCTCGCGCTTGGCGAGCTTGGGCACCGCCTGTTCCATGATCAGCGTCTTGTAGTGCTCGGTCTGCTGGTGCGCCGCGAATGCCGCCTCGTCTTCGAAAATCTCGTAGAAGAAGAACTTCGCCGGATCCGTCACCGACTGGTGAGTGCGGACGACCCTGAGTCCCGGCTCGCGTTCCGCCAGTGGCAGGAAGCGCCTGACGATCTCGGTCAGGGCATCGATCTCGGAAGGCTTGGCCTCCCAGGACACGGTGAATACCAGATCGGTTTTGCGAACGTCACGTTCTGACATGGCTTTCTCCTCGGCAAGTAGCGGCCGCACCGTATGGCCGCCCATGCGGTCGATGCTTCGGCCTTCAGCGAGGCGTCCTGCCTTGTCCCCTTGATCGTCGCCCCCTATCGTGACGGGAATGATGTCCGAAAACCGCCAGCAATCGGTTACCGGCGATGGAATCATCTCCGGCATGGAACTCTCCCAGGAACTCCTCGATCGCGAAGCCTGCTATCGCGTCTTCCAGACCCACGATGCCCGTTTCGACGGCCGCATCTTCGTCGGCGTCACGTCGACCGGCATCTATTGCCGGCCGATCTGTCCGGCGCGCGTTCCGAAATTCGCCAACTGCCGCTTCTTCGCCTCGGCCGCCGCGGCGCAGGAAGCGGGCTTTCGTCCTTGCCTGCGCTGCCGGCCGGAAATCGCGCCGGAGCTCGCCTTCTGGCGCGGCACCTCGAACACGGTCAGCCGGGCGCTGAAGCTGATCGCCGAGGGCGCGCTCGACGAGAGCGAGGCTGGTGTCGAGGCGTCGGCGGAGCGGTTGGGCGTGGGCGGCCGGCAGCTTCGCCGTCTGTTCCAGCAGCATATCGGCGCATCGCCGATCGCCGTTGCCCAGACGCGGCGCGTGCTGTTCGCCAAGCATCTCATTCACGATACCCATCTGCCCATGACGGAGGTCGCCCTGTCAGCGGGCTTCGGCAGCGTGCGGCGATTCAACGAGACCTTCCGCAAGATGTTTGGCCGTCCGCCCAGCGCCCTGCGGCGCGCCCGGAAGGGCGCGAAAGGAGGTGCGGACACCTCCGCAGCGGAAGGCGTCACGCTGCGTCTCTCCTACCGGCCGCCCTACGACTGGCCCGGCATGCTCGAGGCCCTGGCCGCGCGCGCCGACACGCGGGTCGAGTACGTCGAAGGTGACATATGGCACCGCATGATCGAGCTCGACGGCAAGACGGGCAGCGTGGCGGTGGCGCATCTGCCCGAACGCAATGCGGTCGCCGTCACCATCCGCTTTGCCGAGGTGCGCGCCCTGCCGGCGATCGTCGCACGCGTGAAGCGCGTATTCGATCTCGGCGCCGACATTGCCATGATCGGCATTCACCTGTCGCGCGACCCCAAGCTCGCTCCGCTGATCGCCAAGCGGCCGGGCTTGCGCGCTCCAGGCGACTGGGATCGCGATACGGTCGGCGCTTCCCTGGACGAGCATGCACCGCCCGCGTGGCGTCCGTGGCACGCCTACGCCGCCCAGCATCTCAGGATGGCGTCCTATGGCTGAACCGCTTTCTCTTTCCGTCGATCGCCTCGCCACCCCGATCGGCGAGCTCATCGTTGTCGCCGACGATACCGGCCAATTGCGCGCAATCGACTGGACCGATCACGAAGCGCGCCTGAAGCGCCTGCTCGACCGGTTCTATGGGAAGGGGCGTTACACGTGGACCCCGGCACGCGATCCGGCCGGCCTCACATCGGCCATGCGGCGCTACTTCAAAGGCGATATCGCCATCCTGCGCAGCCTGCCCGTAGCGACCAGCGGCACCGCCTTCCAGACCGGCATCTGGAAGGCGCTACGCCGCATCAAGGACGGCACGACCATCAGCTATGCCGAGCTGGCCACGCGCGTCGGCAAGCCCAAGGCGGTCCGGGCGGCGGGCCTTGCCAACGGCCAAAACCCCATCAGCATCGTGGTGCCCTGCCACCGGGTGATCGGTTCGGACGGCAGCCTGACCGGCTATGGCGGCGGCCTCAGCCGCAAGCAGTGGCTGCTCGCCCATGAGGGAGTAAGAGTATGAACGATCTGGAAACGCTGCAGGCGCTCAACCGCGATTACATCTCATCGGTGCAGAACGGCGACACCAAACGCTTCGACGAGATCCTGTCGGACGACTTCCTCAACACCAATCCGGACGGATCGCTGGTCGACAAGCGCGGCTTCCTCGAGCAGATCGCGCCGCCGGTCAAGATCAGGGATCTCGCCTGCCACGACGTGAATGTGCGGCTGATGGGAGACTTCGCGATCGTGCATGCCTGCACGACCTACACATTGCCCGATGGTCGCCCGGGCAAGGGCCGCTACACCGACATCTACGCCCGCCGCGACGGCCGATGGCTCTGTGTCGCGGCACAGGTGGCGCGAAGCTGAGACTTGTCGCGGGACGGGCGATCATCATAATGTTTCGCTGTGCCCCTTCGCATCGATATCGACCGTGATCGGCGTCTTGTCCACACCGAGGCGGAAGGCCTGATCGGCCTGAGCGAGATCCTCGACTATTTCGACAAAGTAGCCGTCAGCGACGCGATGCCTTACGCGAAACTGTTCGACGCGACCAAAGCGCGGTTCTCGATCAGCGACGACGACATGATGACTCTCGGTGCACGGGTCAGCGCCTATGCCAGCATGGAGCCGCGCGGGCCGATCGCTCTCATCGTCGGCTCGGACGAGGATTTCGTTCTCGGCAAGCGCTTTGCCAATCTGGGCGGCGCAAGGCGGCCGCTTCAGATCTTCCGGGACACGGAGAAGGGTCGCCGATGGCTCGAGACGCAGTCTCCGGTCACTCGGCCGCCGCCAATGTGACATGGCGGCCTTTCAGCCGAAGCTGGGATGCTGTCGGTCGGCCGTCCTTCGTCGGTTGATAGACGACGCTGAAGAGCGTGCGCGCCTTGACCAGCGCCTCGCCGAAGCCCTTCTGCTCACTCTCGAAGGAATCGAATCCACAACGCAGCAGGAAGGAAAGCTGGTCCTGCAAAACGTTCCCCACGGCTCGCAATTCGCCGCGGTAGCCAAGTCGCTCGCGCAGGATGCGCGCCTGGCTGTACGCGCGGCCGTCGCTGAACTTCGGGAAATGCAACGTGATCAGCGTCAGGGCCGCGATGTGTGGTTGCAGCCCGTCCGCGTCGTCGGTGTTGGCGAGAGAGACAGCGGAACCAGTCCGCCACCGGAGCCACTCCTCGAGCGGCACCGGCACAGGCCCCTCGTCGGGCGCCGGTGTGGAGGAGCTTTCCCTATAAAGCGGCATAGACACGGTCCTTGAACGGTTGGACGCCGATGCGCCGGCATGTGTCGACGAAGCGCTCGCCCTCGGTCCGCGCTTCGAGGTATGTGGCGACCAGTGCATCGACCGCCTCGACGACCTTGTCCGCCGGCACCGCCGGCCCGAGGATCGTCCCGAGCGCCGTTCGTCCGAAGTCGACGTCTCCGCCCAGGCTGATCTGGTAAAGCTCGACCCCGTTCTTGTCGACGCCGAGGATGCCGATGTGGCCGACATGATGGTGGCCGCAGGCATTGATGCAGCCCGAGATCTTGATCTTGAGGTCGCCGATATCGTGCTGGCGCGCAATCGCGGCAAAATGATTGGAGATGCGCTGCGCCACGGGAATGGACCGCGCGTTGGCAAGGGCGCAATAGTCGAGACCCGGGCAGGCGATGATGTCGGTGATCTTGCCGATATTGGCTTCGGCGAATCCCAGTCGGCCCAGTGCGCGCCAGA
>DATEID010000384.1:0-5153 GCA_035279245.1 Reyranella sp. | reverse complement strand
CCTGTGTCCGCGCGCCGCGGCCGGCGTCAGCCGCGCGCCGCCGGTCGCCGGCACCGGCCGCGACGAGATCTCGAGCGAAGCCGGCCGGTCGTTCCAGTCGCCGGGCAGGATGCCGTAGAGGGACACGATGTCCTCGATGATGACCTTCACGCTGGGGGCAGCGACCATGCCGCCGGTCGCGTAGCCGCCGGTCTCCTTCGTTCCTTTCGGCTCGTCAAGCGACACCAGCACGACGAACTTGGGATCGCTCATCGGAAAGGCGCCGACGAAGGAGCTGAACAGCGCCTTCTTGGCGTAGCCGCCGTTCGCCACCTTCTCCGCCGTGCCCGTCTTGCCGCCGACCTCGTAGCCCGTGAGGTCGGCCTTCTTGCCGGTGCCCTCGACCGCATTGAGGCGCATGAGCTGGCGCATGGTCATCGATGTCTTGACCTTGATGACGCGCCGGCCGGGATCGCTTTCGGCGGTGCGCTTGAGGAAGGTCGGCCAGTGCTCGATGCCGCCGTTGATCATCGCCGCCACGCCCATCACCACGTGCAGCGGCGTCACCGACATGCCGTGGCCGAAGGCGATGGTCATGGTGTTGATCTTCGCCCAATGGCGCGGATAGAGCGGCGTGCCGAGCTCCGTCAGCTCGGTGTGCAGCGGCTTAAGGAAGCCGATCTTGTCGAAGAAGGCGCGCTGCAGGTCGGTGCCGACCTCGACCGCCATCTTGGCCGAGCCGATGTTGGACGAATACTTGAAGATCTCCGGCACCGAGAGCACGCGATGCGGCACGTCGGGATCGTCGTGGATGTAGAAGCGGTCGATCTTGATGGGCGAGCTGGCATCGAACTTGTCGCCGAGCGACACCTTGCCGCTGTCGAGCGCCAGCGCGGTGTTGAACACCTTGAACATCGAGCCCTGCTCGTAGACGCCGAGCGTGGCGCGGTCGAACAGCGCCTGGGTGGTGATGGTGCGCGCCTTGTTGGCGTCGTAGGTCGGCAGCGAGGCGAGCGCCAGGATCTCGCCGTTGGTGGCGTCCATCACGATCGCCTGCGCGCCGATCGCCGAGAACTTCTGGACCGCGTGCGCGATCTCGTCCTCGACCATGCGCTGCAGGCGGACATCGAGCGAGAGCTGCACCGTCTGGCCGCTCTGAAGCTGCCGGTCGAAGTAGCGCTCGATGCCGCCGAGCCCCGCATTGTCGATGCTCGCGAAGCCCACGACGTGCGCCGCCGTCGAGCCCTGCGGATAGATGCGCCGCTCCTCGGCCTGGAAATCGAGCCCGGGGATGCCGAGCCGGTTGACGCGCTCATGCTCGCGCGGGGTGAGCCCCCGCTTGATCCAGATGAACGTCTTGTCCGACTCGAGCTTGGCCTTGACCTCGTCGTACTTCAGGTCGGGCAGCGCCGAGACGATCTTGCGCGCCGCGTCCTGCGGGTCGATCACCAGGTGCGGATTGACGAACGCCGACACGACCGGCAGCGAGGTCGCGAGCACGATGCCGTTGCGGTCGACGATGTCGGCCCGCTCGGACTGGATCGGCCCGCCGCGGGCGGCGACGCGCTCGGTGGGCTCCTCGCCGCCGCGCAGCAGCGACACGTACGACATGCGCATGGCGATCGCGGTGAAGGCGACCACCAGAAGCATCGCGGTGATCACCAGCCGCTGCCGGGCCGTCTCCTGCACATCGCCCTTGTACCGCTCCTTGGGCGAGGCGTAACGCGCGCCGGCCGCCGCGGGGGACGCGGCGGCCGGTTCGGGTGGACCATTCTTGCGCCGCAGACTCACCGACTCTCCCCTTCGTTTCGCGCGAGGATGTCGTCGATGGTCAAAGCGGCGCCGTGGCCCGCCTTTACCGGACCCGAGGGGGCCGGCGCTTCTGCGAGAGCCGGTCGAGGGGGCGTCGTGGGTCCGGAGGAACGCCCTGAAGGGGGTGCGGAGGCCGGCGAGGGGCTGCCGGCCTCCGCTGCGACGCGACCGCCACCGGGCAAGCTCGACGAGGGGACGTCGTTGCCCGTTCGTGGGGGGGAAGGGAGTGGCGTATCGCGTCGCGGGGGGACAGATGGCGGGTTCTTGAGCGAGCTGAGGCGCACGACCTGCTTGATCGAGGCCTGCTCGAGCTTGAGATGGGCGTTGGCGAGGTGCTCGATGCGCTCGGCCTCGTTGAGGTGCGCCCACTCGATCTTGAGGATGTGCGTCGCCTGCTGGCTTTCGACGATCTTCTGGTTGGTGCGGTCGATCTTCTCCTCGAGGTCCTGCACCTTGTATTTCACGGCGAACAGGCCGATCGCCGTGGCGACCGCGACCACCGACCAGAAAAGAAGTCCGCGATGGATCATGCGCGGCTCCCGAGCTTCTCGGCGATCCTGAGCCGGGCCGACCGCGCGCGCGGATTGGCGGCGATCTCGTCGGCGCTCGGCGTCACCGGCCGGCGCGTGAGGTCGCGCAGCGTCGCGGCCCGGCTTTCCGCCGGCGGGGCATGGCGCGACGGAGCCGGCACGCGCCCTGCCCTCGCCCGCACGAAATCCTTGACCGCGCGATCTTCGAGCGAATGGAACGACACGACGGCCAGCCGACCGCCCGGCGCCAGCACCTGCTCCGCCGCAGCGAGGCCCCGTTCCAGCTCGCCCAGCTCGTCGTTCACCGCGATGCGCAGCCCCTGGAAGCTGCGCGTGGCGGGATCGCTCTCGTCCCTGGCCGAGGAACCGACGGCGCGGCGCACGATCTCGGCCAGCTCGCCGGTCGTCTCGATGCGCTTTTCCTTACGGCGTTCGACGATCGCGCGCGCGACGCGCCGGCTGCGCCGTTCCTCGCCGTAGCGCCAGAAGATATCGGCAAGCTCCGTCTCGTCCGCCTCGTTCACGAGATCGGTCGCCGACGTCCCGCGCTTCTCCATGCGCATGTCGAGCGGACCGGAGGCACGGAACGAGAAGCCGCGCCCGGCCTGGTCGAACTGCATCGACGACACACCGAGATCGAACGCCACGCCGTCGACCTCGTCGACGCCTTCCGCCGACAGCAGCTCCACCATGTCGCCGAACCGGCCCTCGATCAGGCGCAGCCGCGGCGCGTAGCGCTCGGCCAGCGCCTGGCCGGCCGCCACCGCATCGGGATCGCGATCGATCGCGATCACCCGGCAGTCGGCGCGGTCGAGGATGCCTTTCGTGTAGCCGCCGCCGCCGAACGTGCCGTCGACATAGCGACCCCCGTCGCGCGGCCTGAGCGCATCGACCACCTCGCGGGCGAGGACGGGCACGTGACCGCTCACGCCTCGCCTCCCGTCAGCCCGCGCACGAAGGCCGCCATCTTCTCGCGATCGGAATCGCGGCGCGCCTGCCAGCGCTTGGGATTCCAGAGCTGGAACTTGTCACCCTTGCCAACCAGCATGACGCCGCCCTCGACCTCGAGCGCCTCGGCGAATTCGGCCGGCAGCGTGAAGCGGCCGTCGGGCTCCATGGGGATGGTGCGCGCGGTGGAGGAAAGAAAGCCCGCCGGATCGAACGCCTCGTCGTCGAGCGCGACCTTGAGCGCGCCTTTCGGCCCAAGCGCCTCGGCCCGCAGGCGATCGAGCATGGCATCGAAGCCCAGGCGGCTGTTGCCGTTCACGACGCCGGGCACGTTGGGTGAGTGATAGAGGACGAAGGCGCCGCGGTCGCTCTCCGGCAGCTCGTCTCGAAAGGCGGCGGGCATCAGGACCCGTCCCTTTTTATCGAGCTTCAACAGGATTTCGGACCGGAATGCCAACGGCCCTCTCCCCCTGGTTCCCGCCGCAGGTGCCCCACGCCTCTGCGTCCTCTGATACACGGGATACAATGGGATATCATGGGAATTCCCGGGATGCAACGTCAAAAGCGCGATTCGGCAAGGAATCCGAAGGGTTTAGATGCTACATCTATTGTCGGTGTGACGGAAACTACCTCAGCATTTTGTGTTGGGGATTTCCCAGGCGCTATGCGTTGTATTTGGGGCGCGTCGGGCAGCCGGGATCAGACGGCCTGTAAGCCGGGTTCTGTTCCCGCCTTGCGGCAGGAGATGGCCATTCCTCTGGGACGTTCGTCACCGAACGCCTCGCGCGACCGACCCGGATGACGGCGCGGAGACCCGCTTGCCGGTTGCCCGGCGTGCCATCCCTATTTGGTCTTGCTCCCGGTGGGGTTTGCCGTGCCGCTTCCGTTGCCGGTCGCGCGGTGGGCTCTTACCCCACCGTTTCACCCTTGCCGCCCGGTGCGCCCGATGGGCGAGCCGGTTGGCGGTCTCTTCTCTGTGGCACTTTCCCTGGGGTCGCCCCCGCCGGCCGTTAACCGGCACCGTGTCTCCGTGGAGCCCGGACTTTCCTCACCCGAACGGTTGCCTGTCCGAGCGCAGCCATCCGGCCGTCTGATCCGGGGCGTAGCTAGGCCCGCGCTCCCACCTGGTCAAGCAGGCTGCCGAGCAGCGCGCAGGTCTCGCGGTCGGCAACGCCATCGACGCGCGATGGCCGGAAGCGGCGCTGGAAGGCCTTCACGATCTCCTCCGGCGCGAGATCGCCCGGCGGCGGATAGCCGAAGCGCTGCAGTGCCGACTGGATATCGCCTTCGATCTGCATGGCGCCCGGCTTCGGCCAGAGGCCGATGCCGGCCTCGGCCAGCGTCGTCCAGGGAAAGCGCAGGCCGGGATCGATCTTGCGCTTGGGCGCGATGTCGGAATGGCCGACCACATTCTGCGGCACGATGGCCGGATGCCGCGTAACGATTCCGCGGCAGAGCTCGATCAACGCGGCGATCTGCGACTGCGGATAGTCATGCCGGTCGCCGTGCAGGTTCACGATCTCGATGCCGATCGAGGTTGCGTTCAGCGCCTCGCGGCCGCGCCAATGCGAACGGCCGGCATGCCAGGCGACGTGCTCCTCCGGCACCAGGCGGTAGACCGTGCCGTCCTCGGCGAGCACGTAGTGCGCGCTGACGCGCTTCTCGCGTTTGTCGTCGCTCAATATCTCGAGCGATTCCTGCAGCGGCAGCTCGGTGTAGTGCAACACCAGAATGTCAACCGCCGTGCCGTCGGGCCGCGCCCCTTGGTTGGGCGACGGTCGGTCAATCATGGGAGCGCGCCACTCCAGTGGCGCAATCATGAGCGCCACTGGAGTAGCGCGCTCCTATGATCAAGCCGCCTCCAGCCCGCGCTGCCGGCGCAGG
>DATEID010000383.1:0-2735 GCA_035279245.1 Reyranella sp. | reverse complement strand
TCATGTCGTTACCCAGTGTCACGCCGACCCGGCTACCGCCAAGCCATGGCACGACGACCGGCACATTGAGGCGATTCGCCCGGGCATGCCGCCACAGCACACCGCGGCGTACCACCCACCATGAAGAGCCGGCATCGTACTCCATCGAAAAGCGCCAGCCCGGCACGACGCCGAGCCGCGGCGGCGGACCGCACAAGGCGCGCGTATAGAGGCGGCCGAGCCACGGTGCCCTGGCAAGCAGCCACGGTCCCAGTCGATCGAGATTCCGTGTCAACCTGCCCGAGAGAGAAAACGGCCGGTCGCCTGTCATGGGCCCGGTCTTGGCATGAAAGCAGACACGGTCCAAGCACCGACCGATCCCGCTTGTCGTTGCACCGGGGGTCGTCGTAGTAAGTCCGCCCGTTCCCTCTATCGATTCAGCGGCCGTGCAGTGACAAAGACAATCGAAGCGATCATCCTCGGCCGCAACGACGATTACGAACCGGGCTGGGCAGACAGGCTACAGGCTGTCCTGGCCTACAACCGCGAGCGGCTTGCCGGCACGCCGTTCGAGTATCGCGCTGTCTTCGTGGAATGGAATCCACCGGCCGACCGGCCGCTGCTGTCGCCTGAGCTCGTCGAGCGCTTTCCTTTCGTGCGCGCGATCGTCGTCGAGGCTGCCGTGCACACCAGCCTGTCGCGCGGCCGCCAGCAGATGATGATGAATTTCCCGGTCAACGCGGCGGTCCGCACCAGCACCGCCGACTTCCTGGTGATCACCGGCGGCGACATCATGCTCGGCGAGCAGCTTTGCCGGCGGCTTGCCGAGCAGGGTCTGCGATCGGGCTGCCTCTACCGCGCGGAGCGGGTGAATATCGAGCCAAGCCTCGATTTCGCCCATCTGACGCCGCGCTCGGTCGAGGATCTGGCGAAAGTCGTATCGATCGATACCTGCCGCGAGCCGCCGTTCGATCAGCCGCCCTACACCAACGCCAGCGGCGATTTCATCATGATGGACCGCGCGACGCTCACGGGCCTGCGCGGCATGGACGAGGGCATCGACTTCGCCCGCCTGCATCTCGACTCGCGGATGTCGACCAATGCGCTGCTGGCCGGCCTCGACTGCGAGCTCCTGGGGCGCATCTTCCACATCAGCCACCTGCGCTCCTTCTCGCGCATGCCCTCCACCTATCCCGACCACCAGTATCTCTGGGATTGCGGCCTGCCCTACCTGAACGGAGAGGACTGGGGCCTTGCCAGCCGCCGCTGGCATCGGCTTGGAGACAGACTATGGCGGGTGTCCGACGAGCGGGCCGCCGGCTCCGCCGATTTGCCGGAGGCTCACGACCCCGACCTGCATCGGCGCGGTGCCGAGCTGCGCGCCGTACTGCAAGGGAAGCGCGAGAGCCAGAAGACCGAAACGCCGACCGGCACCCTCTACGAGCTGGCGCGTGCGCCGGCCAGGCATGGCTTTGCCTTTCCGGAGGTGGAGCTGAGCCGCGATGGCCAGTTGACCGCACCGGCGAACCGTCTCGGCCTGCTTGCCGCCTTCACCCCCCGACGCATCGCGGCACCGCCCGCCAAGGGCGAACGCCGATGGGCCGGCCTCGAACTCGAAATGGAAGCAGGCGAGCTGCTCGTGCATCCCGCCGGCAATCCTTTCGGCAAGCAGGCGTCCGTGAGCGCCGCCGACGGTCGCCGCATCGTCTGGTTCGAATGGACGCCTGGCCTCCAGGCGATCGACGTTCGCCGTTTCCGCACAGGCGAACCGGCGCCGCGCGCACGAATTCTCGGCACGCTCACCGCCGCGAGCTTTGCCGACGGCGGTTGCTCCTTCCTGCGTGGCTCCTCCGGGCTGGCGCGCTACCGCTTGCGGCGGATGTTGCCCTGATCGCCGGCTTCGCCGCCCGGTCTCCAACCTCCACGCGCGCCACCTCCAGGAATCGCCGAAGCGTCGCCGTCGTGTCGTCACGGCGCCAGACGAGGCCGGTCTCGAGAGTCGGCGCCTCGCGCGCGAGGTCGACGTAGCGCACGCCCGTGCGCGCGAGATTGCGCAGCGATTGCGGCACCAGGGCGATGCCCATGCCGGCCGAGACGAGGCTGATGATCGTCTGCATCTGGATCGCCTCCTGCACGATACGCGCACGGCCGCCGTGCTCCAGGTAGTATCCGGTCACGAGATCGTGGAAGGCCGGCGACGATCGCCTGGGGAAAATGATCACCGGAGCCGCGATCGCCGCTTCGGCAGGCAGCCGGCCGCGGACCAATGTGAGACGCCCTCCGTCGATCCAGCTCGCCGGCACGGCGGCGACCAGCGGCTCCGACAGGAGCCGGCAGTAGCTCAGCGGTTCCGGCAGCCGACCATCCGGCGGTGGGATAACGAGGCCGGCGTGCCCGTTCCCCTCCAGCAGCGCGTCGATCTGCACGTCGCTCGTCGCCTCGGTCAGGGAGATGGCGACGTCAGGGAACAGGGAGGCATAGCGGCGCACGAGGCTGGGCAGGATGCTGTAATCGGCCGTGCTGACGAACGAGATCGCGAGCTCGCCCGCAACGCCTTCCCGCAGGCGCTTTGCCACCCCCGCCAACGCGTTCAACGACTCCAGCGTCTTCACGACATGGGGAAGCCAATGATCGCCGAAGGGCGTGAGGGCGACGCTCCGCTTGGTCCGCACGAACAGCGGCGACCCGAGCTCCCGCTCCAGCGCGAGAATCGATTGGCTGAGCGGCGGCTGCGTCATGCCGAGCTTCACGGCGGC
>DATEID010000382.1:0-14656 GCA_035279245.1 Reyranella sp. | reverse complement strand
TGCCACTTGAGGCCGGGACGCAGGACAAAGGTATAGGTGAGCTTGTCGGGGCTGACCTCCCACGTATCGACCATCTGCGGCTGGGGCTGGTTCTTCGCATCGAGCGAGAACAGCGTGTCCCAGACCATGTAGCCGTGGTTGCGCGTGATATAGGCCGTGGTCCAGATCGGATCGACGACCTTGAGATTGCCGATCGGCACCGACCGGATCACCGACTTCCCGGACGGGGCCGCCCGTCCGGTGCGGCCGATGCTGAACAGCGAGACGCCGGCCGCCGCGCCGGCGGCCGAGGTCATCAGGCCTCTTCGCGTGAACCTTCCCATTCTACCCTCCCTGACTGATGTTCTTGTCGTCGGCGGCTCGTCGCGAAGCCGGCCTACCGACACTCATGATGCCGCAGCCGCTCGACGGTCGCGCGCGGCCGGCCGCCAGCCGTGTGGTCGTTCCGGCTCGAGGTCGGGCCGCTCGGCGAACAGGCGCCCCCAGGCCTTCTCGGCGACGCGCTGCGCTTCGGCGATCGTAGCCGCCTCGTCCATCGCCAGCACGCGGTCCTCGCGCATCAGCCAGCGTCCGTCGACCATGACATCCGTCACATCCCGGGCCTGGCCCTGATGGACGAAGGTCGACACGACCCGCAGGTGCGGCACGAGCGGCGCGCGGCGCAAGTCGACCATGATGAAGTCGGCGCGCTTGCCGACTTCCAGCGAGCCGCCGTCGGGAATGCCCATGAGGCGGTAGCCGTTCGCCGTCGCCCAGCGCAGGACTTGCTCGGGCGTCGGCTGGCGGCCGTCGCTGCGGCGGACCCGTTCCATGAACAGGGCCGTCCGCATGGCCTCGACCATATCTTCGGACATGTTGTCGGTGCCGATCCCGATGGTGGCGCCTTGGCGTTCGAGGGCGTCGATCCGCGGGCTAAGGCCGCGGCGGGCGGCAATAGTCGAGTTGAACGCGACGCCGGCGCGCGCCTTGCCGAGCAGCGCTTCCTCCTCCGGCGACATGCAGCGGCAATGGGCGCAGATCAGCCGATCGTTCAGGAAGCCCAGGTCCGCGAGATACTCGGTGGGCTTGCGCCCACGCACCGCTTCCACCGCCGTTACCTCGCCCCAAAACTGGTTGAGGTGAACAGTGGCGATGCAGTCCAGCCGGTCCTGCAGGGCCCGCAGGCGGCGCAGCAGGTCGGGCGAGCACATGTCGGGCGCCCAGGCCGACACACCCACGGTGATGCGGCCGCCGGCGGCGCCGTTCCACTTGGCATGCAGTGCCTCGATGCGCTTGACGCACTGTTCTCCGAGCAACGCATTGACATCGAAGCCGCCCTGGTCGCCGATGCTGCCCTTGGCTTTGTCCCAAGCGTGCTCGCAAAGCAAAAGGCGAAGCCCTGTATCCGCGATCGCTTGGGCGTAGGAATCGACGTTGCCGCCGTCCTCGAGCACAGCCGTCGTCCCGCTGCGGATGGCTTCGAGAGCGGCAAGCCGCACCATTGCGGCCTTCTCCTCGGGCGTGAGCTCCGGCGTCGGAATCGCCGACAGTCCGCTGGTGAAGGGCGGCTGGTTCGGCGGCGACAAATCCTCGTAGATGCCCTTGGCGATAATCAGTGAGAAGTGCGTATGGATATTCGCAAAGCCCGGCAGCACTGCCTTGCCATCGGCGTCAACGACTTCGGCGCCGGGGAAACCGGCAACCACCTCGTCCGATGGCCCTATCGCTGCGATCCTGCCTCCATCGATGGCGAGGCCGGCGTCGTAGTGGATGGTATCCTCGGCATCGACCGTTACGACTGTGGCGTTGCGTATTACGATTGGCATACGCAGTCCCCTCCCCCTCGGTCGCCTTGCGCGCCGTGCCCCGATTGCGCTGAACGCGGCTCCCGTTTACATAGCGACCTTGTACATCATCATTGATGATCGACTCTATCGTGGCGTGACGGACTGTCAAGGCAATGGCTCTTCAGCCCACCTTCGACGGCTGAGATTGTTGCTGGGGGTGCTCATGGCGAGAACGGACGACAAGACGCGCATGGAACTGATCGCGCTCAGCGTTCTCGCTCAATCTGACGAGCCGACCGGCGCGCGCCGCCTTGCAGAGATTTACCGCCGTGAGAAGGTCGATGTGGCCGAGGCCACTGCTGGCCGCTATTTGCGATCGCTTGACGAGATCGGGCTCACGGAAGCTGTAGGGGCACGCGGCCGGATACTGACGGATGCCGGCCGTCGCCGGCTGCAGCACCTTCTTTCTCAACAGCAAATCGACGCCCAAAGCGCTCTGGTGGCGGCTGCGGCGGATGTACGGACCCTCGATGAGCTGATCGACCTCCTTTATGTCCGCCGTGCTGTCGAGGCCGAGGCAGCGCGTTTAGCGGCGACGCGGGCGACAGATGCGGAAATTGAGCGGCTCGAGGCGGTCGCCGCCACGCACACCGCCTGCTTCGAGACATGCGATCGCATTGAGCAATCGCACAATTTTCATCTGCTGCTTGGCCAAGCATCACACAACCGCATGCTGTCAGCGATCGTTGAGCTGCTACTCGATCCGCGCAACGATGAACTCGCGGTTCTGTTAGATCGCATCGCCGTCGATGCCGGCGTCATTGCCGGAATGGTCTCGACACATGCCGAAATCGTAGCAGCTATCCGCCGCCATGATGCCGCTGAGACTGAGCGGCTTGCACGCGAGCACATTGAAATGATGATCTCGACAGCGAACGAACACAAAAGGGGTCAACTGTCGCGTCAACGAAGGCGTTCCGCGCGTCCACGGCACTAACTGCTGCCAGTGCCGCTTTGCCCCTTTCCACAGCACCATCTTGCTGCACTTTCTTGCAGTTGTGCGGGTCAAGTTCAGCAAAGGGGCGATGTCGATGAAGTCGGGGCGCGGGCGGCGCGGAGCCCCCGTGTCGCGCAGCGCCATCCGCGCCCGCCGCCGTCACGCGGCCGATCTGACCGCCAGCGTCTCGTGCTCCTCGAGATGATCCATGTTGAGATAGCGGATGGTCTCGAGCCAGGTTTCGCGGCTCGGCCACCGAAAATCCGGCGAACAAACCGCCACGCCTAACACCTCGGTACTGCGAACCCTTGTCGAACCATGACTGGACAGGCCGCCCCGACTGAAGCGCTTGGTCGTGGGGCGTTCCCGATGGTGGTTGGAAGCCGCCGGCACTCGTGTTGAACCTGATCCGGAACATCGTTCCATCCTGGCGCCCCTTGCATCGCAAAGCATCCGTTGCCGCGTATGCGCATTCCACTGATCCCTCAGGCGACGAGGATGACAGAGCCGGTAGTGCGACGAGATTCGAGAGCACCGAGAGCTGCTGCCGCGGCCGACAGCGGATACCGATTGCGCAGGTTCACCTTGAGCACGCCACGCTCCAGCATGGAGAACACGTTGGCCGCCATCGCGCGCAATCGCACGGGATCGGCGGTGTAATGGAACAGCACAGGTCGTGATACCCGGAGCGACTTGGCGGACTGCAGGGCGGGATCCATTTGCGGCAGCGGGCCGGTCGCATGACCGTAGCTCACCCAATGACCGGTGCTGGCGAGAGACTCGTAGTTGTCGCGCTCTGCCGATCCTCCCAGCCCATCGAAGACCACGTCGACCCCTCGCCCTTGCGTCGCTGCCTTGACGGCGTCGGCGAAACGGTGGTCGGGACTGACGATTGGCACGTCGCAGCCATTGTCGCGCGCGATCCGCGCCTTTTCTTCCGATCCCACCGTGCCGATCACCCGGGCGCCGAGATATTTGCCCCATTGGCAGAGGAAGGTTCCCACACCGCCGGCAGCGGCATGGACCAGGATCGTCTCGCCTGCCCGAACGATGTGCACGCGGTGGAGCAGGTACTCGGCGGTCATACCCTTGAAGAGCACCGCTGCCGCCATCTCTGTCTCGACGCCCGCAGGAACGGGAACGACCTGCTCGGCCGGCAAGGTCCGCACCGTGGCAAAGGCGCCCGGCTTATCCCACGCATAAGCGACGCGGTCGCCCGGCAGCAGATCATGCACATCGGTACCGACGTCGAGCACGGTTCCGGCTGCTTCCATGCCGAGTGCGGCGGGCGGCGTCAGCATGCGGTACTCGCCACGTCGGATATAGACGTCGATATAGTTGACCCCGGCCGCGGCCTGGCGAAGGCGTACCTCGCGAGGTCCTGGCGCTGGCACTTGGACATTCTCGAAGGAGAGTTGCTCGACGCCGCCAAAGGTTTTCAGGATGATCGCCTGGCCGATCATGTCGCCGCCACGCGCCGTCGCACCCGAGACAGTCGCTCTGGGCCGCCGGTCGCCCTCGCGAAGATAGCGGCGCAAGGCATCGAACCCCGCCTCGTAGACGCCGCGGCTCACCATGTCGGCAAGTTCGGCCTCGCGGCCCGGCGGCGTATCGAACGTCGATTGCCAATGCCAGAAAGTGCGATTGCCGTCGGTGACCGGCTTCAGCTGCACCGTCGCGACGTAGCGCTGCAACGGCACAGTGGCGTCGAGAATGCAGTAGGTCGAGACATAGTCGGTGTCGGAAAGGGCAATGAGCTGCTCGCGAATGTGAGCGCCGTCGCGCAAATGGAAGTTGCGCACGCAGCCGATCTGATCGGGTGCCTCGCCGTTCTCGATATGGGAATCGGCAACCGCGGGATGCCAGCGATCGTGGCTGTTGAAGTCGCGCAGCACCTCCCAGACGCGCTCGATCGGCGCATCGATGATCGCGGACCGCCTCACCCGCTGCATGGACTAGCGATGCCCGAAATAGCTCTTCAGCGCATCGAAGCCGGCCTGGAACACGCCCTGACCGATCGACTCGGCGAGCCGGCGTTCCTGGCCGGGCGGCGTGTCGAATTCGGCCGACCATTCGGCGAACGTGCGGTTGCCGTCGGTAACGGGTGTCAGCTTCAGGGTGGCGATGTAGCTATCGACGCCCATCGGCGATTCGAGGATCGAATAGGTGCACTGATAGTCGTAGTCGGACAGCGTGAGCAGCTGCTCGCGAATGTAGCCGCCATCGCGCAGTTGGAAATTGCGGATGCAACCTACCCGGTCCGACGGCCAGTTCCCCTCGATCCGCGACTCGGCAATCGCCGGATGCCACTTCGGCAGGCCATTGAAGTCGCGAATGTGGGCCCAGACGGCATCAGCCGAAGCGTCGATCACGCTCGACGTATAGACCTTGATCACGAGCCGTTGCCCTCCGGCTTGGGCGATTTGGCGATGGCGTTGAGAAGGCCGGTCGCCATGGTCTGGCCGGTCTTGCCGGTGTCGAGCCCGATCTCCTTGAGCAACTCATCGACCAGCGGCGCCTGCGCGCGGTAGCGCAAGGCCGAGTTGACCACCTGGTCCGAGAAGCCGCCCGCGCCGGCGAACTCGCCGCTGTTGGTATGGCCACCGCCTCCCAGCCCGTCGACGTGGAGGATCTTGATGCCCTCGATGTTCTCCAGCGGCTTGACCTGCTCGCGGATGATGGCATCGAGCTTGTCGATCAGCCGCAGGCGTGCGGCCGAACCCCGCGCCTCGAGGCTGAGAACGTTCTGGGCCTCGTTCATCGCCCTGACGCCCTCGGCATCGATCTCGTGACGCAGGCGTGCCGCCAGGGCGCGGATCTTCTCCGCATCGGCCTCCGCTTCTGCTTGCGCCCGCATGGCAGCGCCTCGGTCGTCGGCGGCCAGCTTCTCGGCTTCGGCGGCGATCCTGAGGCGCAGGGCCTCGCGCTCGGCCTCCTGCGCCGCCGCGATCAGCTCGATCGCCTTGCGTCGAGTCGCCATCTCGGTCTCCCGCACGGTGAAGACCTTCTCCTCCTCCGATACCGCGAGCGCGCGGGCGCGGTCGGCCGCGGCCTGAGCCTCGGACTGCGCCCGCGATTGCTCGGCGATGGCGATCGAGCGCTGCTGATCGGCGATCTCCAGCATCCGGCGACGCTCGATCTCGGCGGCCTCGATCTCGCGCTCCTTGGCGATGCGCTCGGCCTCGAGCACGCGGTCGGTCTCCAGCCGGGCACGCTCGACCTGTTCGCGCGCGGTGATCTCGGCGCGATCGGCCACTTGCTGCTTCTCGGCCCGTTCGCGCGCCAGCTCGGCGCGCTGTGCCGCGCGGGCGATCTCGATCTCGCGCTCCTGGCTCAGCCGCGCATTCTCGGCTTCGCGGTCGATGTCGAGCGACAGCTTCTCGGTTTCCAGATTCTTGTTTCGAATCTGGATCATCGTATCCTGTTCGATGTCGTTGCGGATCTTCTTGCGCCGCTCGATCTCCTCGGTCAGCCGCGTCAGGCCCTCCGCGTCGAAGGCATTGGACGGGTTGAAGAATTCCATGGCCGTCTGGTCGAGCTGCGTGAGCGAGGCCGATTCGAGCTCCAGGCCGTTCTGCAGCAGGTCCTCGGCCACGGCGCCGCGCACCCGGCGAATATATTCGCCGCGCTTTTCGTGCAGCTCCTCCATGGTCATCTCGGCCGCGACGGTTCGGAGCGCATCGACGAACTTGCCCTCGAGGAGCTCCTTGAGCGCCTCCGGCTGGGTGGTACGCTGACCAAGGGTCTGCGCCGCGTTGGCGATCGCGGCGGCCGCCGCCTGCACTCGGACATAGAACTCGGAGACCACGTCGACGCGCATGCGATCGCGCGTGATCAGCGCCTTGTCGCGGCCGCGCGAGACCTCGAGCCGGAGCGTGTTCATGTTGACCGGGATGACATCGTGCACGATCGGAAGCACGAAGGCGCCGCCGTTCATCACCACCTTCTGTCCGCCCATGCCGGTGCGCACGAAGGCGCGCTCCTTGCTGGACCTGAGATAGAGCCAATGGAACAGCCAGACGACGATGGCGACGACGATCGCCACCACCACCAGGCCAAGAATGAAGGCTCCGAAGTCTGCGCCGGTCATATCCGCTTCCCCTTATTCTCGCGGTCTCGCCGCCTTCCCTGCAAATCGGTCACGAGGCACCGACCGGCGCCGCCTCACGCCGCCGCTCGATGCGCTTGAACTGCCGCGTCTGCTCGGCGATCGCCGCTTCCGTCGGCAGGCGCTCCATGCTGGAGGCGCCGTAGAAGCCGTGGCAATCGGGGCAGCGATCGATGACATAGGCCGCATCTGCCGGCTGGGCGATCGGACCGCCGTGGCACAGCACGATGACATCCTTGCGCACGCGTCGGGCGGCATCACTCCACTCGTTGATGCGGGCAACGCAATCATCCAGCGTCGGCGCCGTCTCTGCGCCGATCGAGCCGCCGGTCGTCAGGCCCATGTGGCATACGATGATGTCGGCACCTGCCCTGGTCATTTCGGCCGCTTGACCTGCTTCAAACACATAAGGCGTCGTCAACAGATCCAACCCGCGCGCCGCACGGACCAGATCGACCTCCAGCCCGTAGCCCATGCCGGTTTCCTCGAGATTGGCACGAAACAGGCCGTCGATCAGCCCGACCGTCGGAAAATTCTGGATGCCGGAGAAGCCGAGAGCGGCGAGGCGGCGCAGAAAGTGATCGGGAACCATGAAGGGGTCGGTGCCATTCACCCCCGCCAGCACAGGCGTCCGCCGCACCACCGGCAGCACCTCCTTCGCCATGTCGACGACCACGTCATTGGCGTTGCCATAGGCGAGGAGGCCGGCCAGGGAGCCGCGCCCGGCCATGCGGTAGCGGCCGGAATTGTAGATGACGATCAGGTCGATGCCGCCAGCCTCCTCGCATTTGGCCGACAGGCCAGTGCCTGCACCGCCCCCCACGATCGGCTGGCCCCTGGCGATCATGTCGCTGAATTTTTGCAGGATCGTTTTGCGCGCAATGCGAGGCATCTAGGCTCTGCTCCTATCGCCGCTGCGCCAGGCTGCCAGTCGCCGGCGCGCGGATGACGTCGTGGAAAGCGGCGACCGCCGCCGCGGCGAACTCGGGATCGTTGATGTGATGGGGCACGCGGATCAGCCGGCGATTGCTGCCGGTCCGGAAGTTGGCGGCAATGACATCGAACAGCGCCTTGTCCGCGGCGGGATCCCAGAACGGCTTGTCGGGCGCGTCGATGCCCGAGACGCCGCCGTCGGGAATCAGAAAGCGCACCGCCCCTTCCATGCGGTTGAGCTTGTCGACAATGAACCGGCCGATGCGTCCGCACTCCTCGGCGGTGGTGCGCATCAGGGTCACGTTGTCGTTGTGCTTGTAGAGCGTGCGGCTGCGGAACTGCGCCGGTACCGTGTCCATGGCCCAGAAATTCACCATATCGAGCGCGCCGCACGAGCCGACATAGGGCACGCGCGAGCGGATGATCGCATCCATTCGCTCGGGTCCGGCAGTCAGCACGCCGCCCACCAGCTCGTCAGCGATCTCGGTAGTGGTGATGTCGAGCACGCCGGTAATCAGCCCGGAGTCGATCAGCTTCTCCATCGACTGACCGCCCGTGCCGGTGGCGTGGAACACCAGGCAGTCGCAGGTCTCCTCCAGGACCTTGGTGATGGCCTGCACGCAGGGTGTCGTCAGGCCGAACATGCTGAGGGCAACCGCGGGCTTGGTCTCCGCAACGCGATCGGGCCGCGGCGCATAGGCCATCATCCCGGCCAGGGCGTGCGCGGCATTGGCCAACACCCGCTGCGAGATGCGGTTGATGCCCGACACGTCGGTGACGGAATACATCATCATGATGTCCGACGGGCCGACGTAAGGCTTCACATCGCCAGAGGCGACGGTGGAGACCATCACCTTCGGCACACCGATCGGCAGCCGGCGCATGGCGGAGGTGGCAAGTGACGTGCCGCCCGAGCCGCCCGCAGAGATCAGGCCGCCGACATCGCGCCGCCGCTCGATGAAATGGGCGAAAGCCACTGCCATCTGCGATACGGCCGAACCGCGATCATCAGTGAAGACCGCGCGTTCGCCCCTGGGATGATGGCGCGCCACCTCGCGCGGATGAACGCTCGCTGGCGAGGGCTTGCCCGAGGTCGCAAGATCGACCGTAACCGTGCGCAATCCCAGCTTCTCCAAGCAGTCGCGCAGATAGAACAGCTCGCGGCTCTTGGTGTCGAAGGTCCCGGCGACGTAGGCGGCCCGCATCGCCGTGGCGACAACGGGAAATTCGAGCACCCTCGCCTCGGCTCCCGCTTCGGAAAGCGCCGCTGAACTGCTTTCCAAGGACGGCAACGCCTCTCCCTTGTCGCCGCGGCGCTCGATCAGCGCATCGCGTGGCCCGACCGGCGGGCGACCAGTGATCGGGCGATCGGACAAGGGCGCTTGCGGGTCGGCCGCGTTCCACCGCGTGAAGCCACGCACGGCGCGCGTCTCGGCAGGAGTGCCCGTAGCTGGCGCGGCCGCGTCGTCTCCGGCGCGCCGGATCGTATAGATGCGATGTTCGCCGCCGGTTTCCGGCGCGGGCGCCGGCGTCTCGTCGAGCGCTTCCTCTTCCTCGCTCGCCCGCACACCCAGCAATTGGTGCTGCAGGTCGAGATTGGTAGCGAGCTCGATGGCCGGCATCGTGCGCGCGATGCGGCCGTTCACCATGACGCCTACCCTGTCGGCGACGTCGATGGCGACGCCCAGATTCTGCTCGATCAGCAGCACCGAGATCTCGCCCTCGCCGGTCACGGCCTTCAGCATGTCGACCACCTGATCGACGATCACCGGCGCCAGACCCTCGGTCGGCTCGTCCATCACCAGAAGCTTGGGATCGAACAGCAACGCCCGGCCGATGGCGAGCATCTGCTGCTCGCCGCCCGAAAGCTGACCGCCGCCATTCTTCTTACGTTCGGCCAGGCGGGGAAAAAGGTCGTAAATGCGTTCGACCGTCCAGCGCGCCTTGGAACGCTCGGCCAGGCGCAAATGCTCATCGACCGTGAGCGACGGCCAGACGCGTCGGCCTTGCGGAACGTAGCCGATGCCGAGGTTGGTGATGCGGTTGGCAGGCAGACCCAGGATATTCTGGCCGGCGAAGCGAATGGCGCCCGATGCCGGCACGAGGCCGGTGATGGCATTGCAGAGCGTCGATTTTCCCATGCCGTTGCGGCCGACCACGGCAAGTACGCCGCGCTCCAGGGAAAGCGACACGCCCTGCAGGACGTGCGCGCGGCCAAAATGAACGTCGAGCTTTTCGATCTGAAGGATCGGTCCCCCCGCCCCACCGCGCCCGGCCACGCCGGGTCGCAGCACGCTAGGCCGCCGCATGACCACCGCCTCCGTGCTTGCCGCCGCCCATGTAGATGGCCTGGACCTCGGCATCGTTCTCGATCTCGTCGGGTGTGCCGTGCTTGAGCAGGCGGCCGTTGTGCAGGATCGTTACCCTGTCGACGACGCGCAGCGCGATGTCGAGATCATGCTCGATCAACACGTAGCCCATATGGGGCGGGAAGGCCGACAGGAGCGCCACCAGCTCGCGGCGCTCGGCCGGCGAGAGGCCGGCAGCCGGTTCGTCGAACAGGATCAGACGCGGGGCACCCGCGAGCGCCATGCCGATCTCGAGTTGGCGCAACTGGCCATGGGAGAGTTCCGATACCTCTCGTTCGGCCAGATGGGCGAGCCGCGTGCGTTCCAGCAGATCCTGCGTCGCGGCGCGCGAGGGATGGCCGACCCGCGGCCGGATGAAGCTGAAGCGACCGCGATTCACGCCGCGCGTCGCCAGAAAAAGATTGTCCCGGACCGTAAGGTTGCGGAACAGCAGAGACGATTGATAGGTGCGGCGCAGGCCGCGACGAATCCGCTCGTAGGGCGGCAGGTCGGTGATGTCCTCGCCGAAGAACCTGACGCGGCCCGCCGTGGGCGGGAAGTCCCCCGTGACGGCATTGAACAGCGTGGTCTTCCCCGCACCGTTGGCGCCGAGAACGGCCCGCCGCTCCCCGGCCGCGACCGAAAACGAGATGTCTTCGATCGCACGCAGCGCGCCGAATGCGCGGCTGACGCCCTCGAGCACGAGGGCATCACCCGAAGCCAGCGGCTTGGCGGCCGGTTGCAGGGTCGTCACAGACGCCATGCCATCCCTCCACGCCACCCGTAAACGTCTCGGCCGCTTACGGGCAGCTCGGCACGTCGCGATTGCCGAGGCCCATCTTCTGGAATTCGGCCTTCGACAGCCCCAACGTCTCGGACACGTCGTGAACCACGTGGGTCACCTTGTTGAAAAAGGAGCCGTCGGGCGCCTTCGCCACCTCGGTGATGAACGTGTCGCCGATGGCGTTGCGATTCTCGTCGAGCTTGATGTGCCCCGCCGGCCCATCGAACTCGAGCTTGGCAAGGGCTGCCTTGAGCTTCTCTTGCTTGTTGCTGAGATCGCCGTTCACGGCATCGAGCCCGAGCAGGACCGCCTGGGTGTTGATGTAGTAAAGATAGGCGAACAGCGACGGGCTGGGGAAGCCGTCCTTGAAGTTCGCCTTGTAGTCCGCGACGAACTTCTTCCACGCCGGCGTGTCGATGCCGTCGGCCATGGGGCCGGCCGAGGCCGTACCCAGGAGCGACTCGCGCTTCTTGCCCCTGTAGTTCAGCACTGTCTGATCAACGGTGATCGAGCCGCCGATGAACGGCTTGTCGATGCCCGCCTGTTCGGCCTGATTGAGGAAGTTGACCGCGTCGGCGCCGCCCAGCACCACGAGGAGCGCGTCGACATCCGATGGAATGCCGGAGATGATCGATGAATAGTCCTTGGTGCCGAGCGGCACCCAGGCCTTCTTCACGACATGCCCGCCCTTGGCGCAGTAGCTGGCCATGAAGCCCTGAACCTGCGAGTACGGAAACCCGTAATCCTCGGCCACCAGCCACATCTTCTTGTAGCCCTTGGCAAGGGCGAGCTCGCCGAGGCCCACCATCCACTGCGCGCCTTCCGTGTTGAAGCGGTAGAAGTTGGGCGACGGATCCTGAAGCGTGGTCGCCTGCGCACCAGACGAGCCGTTGACGAAGACCATCTCGGGATGGGTCTTCGAATAGTTCTTCACCGCAATGCCCTCGTCGCCCGAGAGCGGACCGATCATGATGTCGACCTTGTCCTGTTCAACGGCCTTGCGGGTCGCAGCCACGGCCTTGTCCGGAGTCGCGTCGGACGAATACTTCAGGATCTGGATCTTCTTGCCGCCGGCCATGCCGTTGTGCAGCTTCACGGCGAGGTCGACGCCGCGATGCCCGTCCAGGCCGGGGACAGCGAACGGCCCCTCGAGGTTGGTGAGCGCGCCGATCTTGATCGTGTCCTGGGCGGACGCCGGACCCGAGACCGCCGCTGCCAGCAGCGCGGTCCCTATCGCCGAGCCAAGCCACCCTATCCTGGTTCCCCTCATGGTCGTCCTCCTCCTGTTGGTCGGCCGCACCGCCGCCATTGTGAACTCGAGCCGGCACCCGCCGCGTCATCCAACGTTCCGGCCCCTCAGTTTCAGTTGGACGCTGCCCGCCTGCAGGCGGGTACGGACGTACCCCCAGAGACCGAGCAGCCCGTCGGGAGAAAACAGCACGATCGACAGAAACACGACGCCGATCACGAGGTTGAAGCGCTCGCGCGCAATGATGTCGATGGCGAAGTTCTGCACCAGCACGAACAGGATCGCGCCGATGAACGGGCCGATCGGATGGCGCATGCCGCCCAGCACGGCGATGATCAAGATGTCGAGCATCGGCCCGGTGCCGACTGTCCCGGGCGAGATGCGGCCGTTGTACCAGACCATCAGCACGCCCCCGATTCCCGCCAGCACGCCCGCTATCGAATAGGCGGCGATGCGATGAGCGGTCACGTCGAAGCCGAGCGCGTTCATGCGCCGTGCGTTCTCTCGCACTCCCTGGAGCGCCACGCCGAACGGTGCGCGCAGCAGGTACTTGATGAAGAAGTAGCCAGCCAGCGCCCAGAACAGCGCGAGGTAGTAATAAGGTATCGCGTGGCTGAAATTGACGCCGAGCACGATCGGTGCGTGAACCTCGTTGAAGCCCTCGTGGCCGCCGAAAATCGAGTAGTTCTGCTGCACCAGGTAATAGAACGACACGCCGATCGCGAGCGTGATCATGATCGTGTAGATGCCTTCCGTGCGCACCGACAGCCAACCAACGAAGGTGGCGAACAGGGTGGCGAAAGCAATGCCGATGGGCACAGCGATCCACCATGGCCAGCCGAGGCTGCTGGCGCCGCCCTGCGCCTCGCCGGCGATGCCGAAGATCGCGACCATGTAGCCAGCCACACCAGCCGTCGCCATCTGCGCCAGCGAGACCATGCCGCCGTAGCCGCCGAGGAAGGTCAGCGACAGGGCGATCAGGCCGAGCGCCAACGCCTGACCTCCGATCTGGTAGGTGAAAAAAGGCGTCGCCACCCAAGGGTAGATCAGTACCGCCAATAGGACGACGACGTGGCGGAATTTGATGGCGCCGATCGCTTCGCCGAAAGCAACGCTCGCCCCGGCCGGTGGAGCGGACGCGGCGCGGGCAACGGTGGCTGGCGACGCTGCCGATGCGCCGGTGGGGCGCGCCCAGGCGTTGCGGCCGGCACCGGAGTTCATCGCCCGACGCCACTGGGCGGCGCTCATGCGGTTCTCCTGCCGAGGATGCCGGTCGGCCTGAAGGCCAGCACCAGCACCATGATCACGAAGGTGAAGACGACACCGTAAGTCGGCGCGTAGGCGAGGCCGAACTGCTCGGCGAGGCCGATCAGCAGCGCGCCGACCGCGGCACCCGGAATGCTGCCCATGCCGCCCACGATCACCACGACGAGGGATGCCATCAAGTAACGCGTGTCCTCGCCCGGCGAGATCGAGAGCGCGGTGCCACCGATCACGCCGGCGAAGCCCGCCAGGCCGGCGCCGATCGCAAAGGTGATGGCAAAGACGCGCTGCACGTTGACGCCGGAAGCCGCCAGCATGTTGCGGTCGTCGACACCGGCTCGGATCATCATGCCGACCCTGGTGCGGTTCAGGAACCACCACAGTACCAGGCCGATCACGATTGCGACGCCCAACACCACGACGCGGTAGGTCGGATACTTGTTCACCACCAGCATCGGCATCGACTTGAAGATCGCCCGCGGCGGGTCGAATGAATAGATCTCGCCGCCGAACCACCACAGCATGAGATCGGCCAACACGATCGAGATGCCGATCGTGACCATGGTCTGGCGCAGTTCCTGGCCCTGCATGAAACGGAACACCGAGATCTGGAGCAGGAAGCCAACCAGCGCCGCCGAGGCGAAACCGGCGGCGATCGCCAGAAACCAATTCTCGGTGGCGTCGCCCACCACCCAGCCCATGTAGGCGCCGAACAGATAGAGCGAGCCGTGCGCGAGATTGACGTTGCGCATCAGGCCGAACACCAGCGTGAAGCCGCTGGCCACCAGGAAATAGAGAGCGGCGAGCGTCACGCCGTTCAGCAGCGTCGAGACGAACTGCCGCGGATTGGTGATGTTGGCCCAAACGATGAAGACGGCAATCGGCACGGCGATCACCACCATCCAGAGCCACCGCCAGAAGGGAGCGGAGCTGTTCATGCGGCGGGCAGGCTCCAGCGGGTGCGGGTCGAGCGCAATTCGGGCTCCTTGTGGAAGGCGCCGTCCTTCATGATGCCCAGGAGCTTGCTGCGATCGAGCAGGATCGAAAGATCGGCCAGTGGATCGCCGTCGACCAGCAGCAGGTCGGCCAGGAAGCCTTCCCTGACCTGGCCGAGCTCGTCGCCCTGCATCATGATCTGGCCGCCGAACTTGGTCGCCGCGAGGATCGCTTCCATCGGCGTCATGCCGGCGTAGGTGACGAGGTACTGC
>DATEID010000381.1:0-8766 GCA_035279245.1 Reyranella sp. | reverse complement strand
AGGTAGAGCTCGCGCTTGATGTCGCAGCCTTCCTCGATATAGAGCCGCCGCACCGTCTTGCCCGCCGGCCCCGTCTGCTTGGTGACCAGCTCATGGCCCAGCATCGCCCCGGCGTTCGTCCCGACCTCTTCGACCGACTTCAGGACCCGCACGCCGCCCTTGCCGTTGGGATCGTCCTTGAACCGCCCGGCGCCGCGGCCGCCGGCATGGATCTGCGCCTTCACCACGGTCACCGGACTGCCCAGCTTGCGGGCGACGTCCATCGCCTCGTCCTTGGTGTAGGCGACGCCTCCTTTCAGCAGGGGGACGGCGAATTTGGCCAAGAGGGCCTTGGCCTGATATTCATGAATGTTCATGGAGTCCTGTCGTTCGGGACCGGCTGCAATAGCTAAGTTTTGAAACGCAACTTAGCGATACCTGCGGCACTCTATGAGCGCCGCAGGGCCTTTGCAACGACCGACTGATGACCCTTTTTGCGGCCGCCGGACTACATGCACGCGGCGCGCAGATCAGGCGCCGGCGACGATCTTCTTCGTCGCCTCGACGAGCGACTTCACCGCGGCAACCGACTTGTCGAACATCGCCTTCTCCTCGGCGTTGAACGACACCTCGACCACCTTCTCGACGCCGTCCTTGCCGATCACGACCGGCACGCCGATGTAAAGACCCTTCACCCCGTACTCCCCGTTCAGCATGGCGGCGCAGGGAATCACGCGCTTCTTGTCCTTGAGGTAGGCCTCGGCCATCGAGATCGCCGACGCCGCCGGCGCATAGAAAGCCGAGCCGGTCTTGAGCAGCCCCACGATCTCCGCGCCGCCATCGCGCGTGCGCTGGACGATCTTGTCGAGGCGGTCCTGGGTGGTCCAACCCATCTTCACCAGATCCGGCAACGGAATTCCGGCAACGGTCGAATAGCGCACCAGCGGGACCATGCTGTCGCCATGCCCACCCAGCACGAATGCCGTGACGTCCTGCACCGAGACCTTGAATTCCTCGGCGAGGAACAGGCGGAAGCGGGCCGAATCGAGCACGCCCGCCATGCCCACCACCCGCTTGGCGGGGAAGCCGGTGACTTCCTGCATCAGCCCGACCATCGCATCGAGCGGGTTGGTGATGACGATCACGAAAGCGTTGGGCGCATTCTCCTTGATGCCCTTGCCGACGGCATTGATCACCTTGGCGTTGATGCCGACCAGGTCGTCGCGCGTCATGCCGGGCTTGCGCGGCACGCCGGCGGTCACGATCACGACATCGGCGCCGGCGATGTCCTTGTAGTTGGCCGAGCCGGAATAGTTCGCGTCGAAGCCCTCGACCGGCGAGAGCTGCGCGATATCGAGCGCCTTGCCCTTGGCGATGCCCTCGGCGTCGGGGATGTCGAACAGGACGACGTCGCCCAGATCCTTCTGGCCGGCGAGCAGAGCGAGGGTGCCGCCGATCTGTCCGGCGCCGATCAGCGCGATCTTCTTGCGAGCCATGCGAAATCTCCGTTTTTCAAAGGCGGCGCGTGGTAGCGCGATTCCGCCCAAGCGGCAAGGCAACGCCCCGCTGCGCCGATTCCAACTCTGCGCCGAATACGGCGCCGCCGCCGGATATTTCGCGAAATTCCACCGCGCTATCTCCGCCCCGGCAACAACGCGAAGGAGGCCACCATGCCGAAGGAGCAAGACAACAAGGCCATCGTCGGGCGCTGGTTCACACAGTTCTGGGGCAGCCCCTGGAATCCCGATATCGTCGACGAGCTCGCCGCACCCGATATCCTCCTGCAGTATTCCCTGCACGAGCCGCGGCGCGGTCGCGACGACGTGAAGCAATTCATGATCGGCTTCCGCGAAGCCTTCCCCGACTTGCACTTCGAGGGCGCTGCGGATCTGATTGCCGAGGACGATTACGTCGTCGGGCGCTGGAAGGGCGGCGGCACGCATACCGGCCCGGCCTTCAGCGATTTCCTGATCGGATCGCTGCCGGCCGCGACCGGACGGAAGATGTACTTCACGGGAACCACCGTGCTGCGCGTGCGGGACGGCAAGATCGCCGAGGAGATCGGCCTCGACGACGGCGTGACGGCGCTGCAGCAGCTCGGGCTGCTGAAGGCGGCCTGATCAGACGGGATGCCGGCCGAGGTGTTGCAGCAACAACTCGACCGCCTTGGCCGGCGCCTGATCCATGACGAAGTGACCGACGCCCGGCAGCACCTCCATGCCATAGGCGGCGCCCACGAATTCCTTCGTCCCGTGCGCCGCATCGGGCCCGACCGTGGCGTCGGCATCACCCCAGATATAGAGCGTCGGCACCCGGATCGTGCCGATGTCGGCCGCGAGGCCCTTGTTGGCGCGATACCAGGCGAGCGCTGCCTCGAGAGCCTCGGGATTTCCCAGCACGCCGAGATGCTCCTCGATCGCCGCGTCCGGCACGCCTTGCGTGGCAAGATTGCGCCGCAGCCGGCGGGCGTTCTCCTCCAGCAGCATCGGCCCGGTCTCGGCCTCCAGGAACTTGCGATGATGACGCGAGCGGTGCTTCTGGTCGCCATCCTCCTTCAGGAGCGCACGACGGAAGGATGACGGGTGCGGGCGCGACAGGATGGTGAGCGAGGCGAGCCGGTCGGGATGCTTGCCGGCCACGCCCCAAGAGACCTGTCCGCCCCAGTCGTGGCCGACCAGATGGAAACGCTTGCCCTCCGCGCCGGCGGCATCGGCGATATCGATCGCATCGGCGATCAGCTTGTCGAAGGCGTAGTTCGCAAGATCCTTCGGATCGGGGCGCGCGCCGGGCGAATAGCCGCGCTGGTCGGGTGCAACCGCCCGGTAGCCCGCCTTCGCCAGCGCCGGCAGCGCCGCGCGCCAACTGTGTCGCGATTCGGGAAAGCCGTGCAGCAAAAGTACGAGCGCGCCGCCGGCCGGACCGGCGGCGTCGGTGGTGAAGGTGAATCCCGAACGGGTCTTCAGGGCAATCGTCTCGACCATGCGCTCATGTTACACCGTCGGCCTTGAACCAGGCGAGGCAGCGCTTCCAGCCGTCTTCCGCCGCCGCCTTGCGATAGGAGGGGCGGTAGTCGGCGTTGAAGGCATGCGGTGCGTCAGGATAGACGTGGATGTCGGACTTCATTGCCGCAGGATTGCCGGACGCCTTGAGGGCGGCGCGCAACTTTTCGACAGAGTCCTGCGGGATGCCGGTATCCGCTCCGCCGTAGAGCCCGAGGACCGGGCCGTGAAGTTCCTTCACCACGTCGATCGGATTCTTGGCCGCGCCCCTGGAGCCGAGCGGCCCGTACCAGGCGACCGCTGCCTTGATCGCCGGATTGTGCGCGTCGTAGAGCCAGGTGATGCGGCCACCCCAGCAGAAGCCCGTTATGCCGAGCTTTGCCGTGTCCGCCTTGCCTTCCGCCTTGGCGAAGGCGACGGTCGAGTCGAAGTCGCGCATCACCTGCTCGTCCGGCGTCTTGGACACGAAGTCCTTGATCAGGGTCTGCACGTCGCTGACCTTGGTGGCATCCCCCTCGCGGAAATAAAGATCGGGCGCGATGGCGTAGTAGCCGACCTTGGCGAAGCGCCGGCAGATGTCGGCGATATGCGCGTGCACGCCGAAGATCTCCTGTGTGACCAGAATGGTGCCGAAATCCGTGCCCGATGCCGGCATCGCGCGATAGGCCATCATGTCCTTGCCGTCGCTGGTCTTCACCGAAACCGCGCCCGCCGTCAGGCCGTCGGAGGGTGTCACGATCATCGTCTGCGCCTGGACCGGCCGGGCAGCGAGCGCGAAGGCCGTGCCGAAGGCTGCAGTCCCTATCAAGGCGCCGCGGCGCGAAACCCTGTCGTCGAAGGAGATCGGATCGCCGTCCATGTCGAGCCTCCAGAAGCTTCATTGAAGCCCAAACCCTAAAGCTCCCCCGGCTTCGTATCGTAGTCACAATCCAGCGAGCGTCATCCGGCTTCGATGTGATCGAGCGCCAGATACTCCGGACTCTGCATCTCCATGAGGCGCGAGACCGTACGCTGGAACTCGAATGCACCGTCGCCCTCGACATAGAGCCTGTCGGGCGGAGCGGCCGCCGAGCAGATGAACTTCACCTTCCGCTCGTAGAAGGCGTCGATCATGGTCACGAACCGCGCCGCCTTGTCGCGATTCTCCGGGCCCATCCTGGGAATCTCGGCGAGAATCACCGTGTGGAAATGATCCGCGATGCACAGGAAGTCAGCCGCACCCATGGGCCTGGCGCACCAGTCCATGTAGTGCGCCATGGCCACACCCGGCGCGGCCCGCGGCACCTCGACATCGCGACCCTGTGTGCGCAGCACACGCGGCTCGCCATCCGCGCCGTCGGTCAGCGCCCGAAAAGTCTCGTCGAGCTTCGCGGTCGCCCAAGCGCCAAGCGGCGTCAGGTAAAGCTCGAGCTTGCGCATGCGGCCAAGCCGATAGTCCTGGTCGCCGCCCAGTTCCAGAATCTCCAACCGCTTTTTGAGCAACTCGATGAAGGGCAGGAATCGGTCGCGTTGCAGGCCGTTCCTGTAGAGATCGTCAGGCGCTCTGTTGGAGGTGGCGATCACCGTCACGCCCTCGTCGAGCAGGGTCTCGAACAGGCGCCCCAGGATCATGGCGTCGGCGATGTTGGTGACCTGGAACTCGTCGAAGCACAAGAGCCGCGTCTGCTGCGCGATCTCCTTGGCGATCGGCACGATGGTATCCGCTTCCGGCGGCGCGCCGCTGGCGGCCAGTTCTTCGCGACGGCGATGCAGCCGGTCATGGACCTCGAGCATGAACTCGTGGAAGTGCACGCGGCGTTTCTTCGCCACCGGCGCGTCGGCGAAGAAGAGATCCATCAGCATCGACTTGCCGCGGCCAACCGGCCCCCAGATGTAGAGCCCGCGCGGCCCCTCCGACGGCCTTTCGCTCCGGCCGAAACCCAGGCGCGCGAAAAGGCCGGGCCGGGAAGCGGGTCTTGCAAGGACCGAAAACTGGTCGTGCACATGTTGCAGGCGCTGCACGACCTTCTCCTGCACGGGATCGGAATGGATCTGGCCGGCGGCGCGGCGGGCGGCAAGGTTGGCGGCAGGTCCCTTGCCGGTCGTGGGAGTATCGGCATCCATTGCGGTCGATACCTAGCTCACCCGTACGCGGCTGCCTATAAGATGCGGCGATGAAGATCGCATTTCTCGGTACATCGGCCTTCGCCGTGCCGGCGCTCGAGGCGCTGGTCGAGGCGGGCCACGAACTCGCCTGCGTCTACACACGCGCGCCCAAGCCTGCCGGCCGCGGGCAGCGCGAACGCAAGTCGCCGGTGCACGAGACTGCGGATGCTCTCGGCTTGTCCGTGCGCACACCGAGAACATTGCGCAACGAGGAGGAGGCCGCGGCCTTCAAGGCGCTCGATCTCGATGCCGCGGTGGTGGTGTCGTACGGCCATATCCTGCCCGGAAGCTTTCTCGCCGCGCCGGTGCTGGGCTGCATCAATATCCACGGCTCGTTGCTGCCGCGCTGGCGTGGTGCGGCGCCGATCCATCGCGCGCTGCTCGCGGGCGATGCCGAAACCGGCGTCACCACCATGCGCATGGACGAGGGGCTCGACACCGGTCCCATGCTGCTGGCCGAGCGTACGCCGATTTCGGCTGCCGACACGGCCCAGACCGTGCACGACCGTCTTGCCAGGCTTGGAGCGACGCTGATCGTCTCCACGCTCGACGGCCTTATGCGCAACACGATCGAGCCTGTATCCCAACCGGAGGAAGGCGTCACCTACGCCCACAAGCTCGGCAAGGAGGAGGGCCTACTGGACTGGCGCAGACCGGCGGCCGAACTGGAGCGCAAGGTGCGGGCCTTCAATCCTTGGCCCGGTACGTCGTTCGATGCGCCTCACGGCGACGGCACGGAGCGCATCAAGATTCTGCAGGCCGGCCTGGCGCTCGCGAGCGGAGCGCCAGGCACGGTCAGCATCGGCCGCGACGGCTTTCCGATTGTCGCCTGTGGCAATGGTGGGTTGCGCCTGACGAAGCTGCAGCGAGCCGGCAAGGCGGCGCAGTCGGCCGACGCCTTCCTGCGTGGGTTTCCGTTGCCCGCAGGCATGGTCCTGCCGTCGCCGAGCGTCGTGTCTTTGCCGCAGACCAAGCCCGGCTGAACCGTGCCGCGCTACAGGATCACAGTCGAATACGATGGAGGTCCGTTCGTCGGCTGGCAGCGACAGACAAGCGGTCCTTCGATCCAGGCGGCGTTGGAGGACGCGGTGTTCGCCTTCACGGGCGAGCGCGTGCACGTGCAGGGTGCCGGCCGTACCGATGCGGGCGTGCATGCGCGCGGCCAAGTAGCCCACTTCGATCTCGCCCGCGAGCAGCCCGTCGAGGCGGTGCGCGGTGCGCTTTGCTTCCACCTCAAGCCGCATCCTGTCGTGGTGACGACGGCCGAGATCGTGCCGGCCGACTTCCACGCCCGCTTCTCCGCCACCTGGCGGCGCTATCGCTATCGCATCCTCAATCGCCGCTCGCCATCGGCGCTCGATCGCCATCAGGTGTGGCATGTGCCGATGCCGCTCGATGTCAGGTCCATGAACGAGGCCACGTCCGTGTTGGTGGGGCGGCACGACTTCAACAGCTTCCGCTCGATCAACTGTCAGGCCGCCTCCTCCATCAAGACACTCGATCTCCTCGAAGTGGACCGTGACGGCGACGAGATCGCCATCGAAGTCGGCGCCCGCTCGTTCCTGCACAACCAGGTGCGCATCCTGGTCGGCACGCTGCAACTCGTCGGCCGCGGTCAATGGACAGCGCACGATGTCGCCGAGGCGCTGGCCGCGCGCGACCGCACGCGCGCCGGCCCGACCGCTCCGCCGCTCGGTCTCTGTTTGATGGAAGTGCGCTACGGCCTAACTGCCGATCGCGGTGACGCCGAGGATGCGGCTGACGATCAATGACAGGAAGAACGACGGTATCCAGTTCACGATCAGCAGCAGGCTGGCGATGAACCAGTTCACGCCGAGGATCATCCGCGTGGTCGTGATCATCCAGTACGACAGCAGCGCGAGCACGGCGAGATCGAAGATCGTCGGGAAGGGCGCCGGCGCGATGCTGGCGACGACGGCATCGACCAGCAGAACGGCGGTCGCCGGGAAATTGATCCAGTTGAGCGCGCTGATGTAGCGCGGATAACGGTCCAGCCAGCGCCGCCGGCGTGCGATTTCGTAGAACAGCACCGGATAGAGCAGCCAGTCGACGACGTAACGCAGCCCCTCGACCAGCGCGATCTCGCCCGGATCGGCCGCGACGTCGACGCCCTCATAGGAGATCGTCACGTAGATCAGGTAGAGCGGCGCCACCAGCAGCATGGCCTGGAACGAGCGCAGGCAGGCTTCGGCGGTGTTTTCGAAATAGAACGGCGCCGACGGGTCGCGCTGCAGGAACCGGAGCGCGCCCTGCGTGCCGCGGGCAATTTCTCCTTTGGCGAACACGACGGGGTCAGGTCGCGAAATAGCGGTCGAGCATCGTCTCGTAGACGCGGGCGAGCGTCCTGAGATCGGCGATGGCGCTCTTCTCGTCGACCTTGTGCATGCTCTCGCCCACCAACCCGAACTCCAGCACCGGGCAGTAGCTGCGGATGAACCGCGCATCCGAGGTGCCGCCGGTCGTCGAAAGCTCGGGATCCACTCCCGCCACATCGCGCACGGCCCCGGCAACGAGCTCGGACAATGGACCCGGTGGCGTGTAGAAGGACTCTCCCGAGACCTCCACCTTGTACTCGACGATGCCATTGCCGCCGAGTGCGGCATTGGCGCGTTCGATCCGCCCCTGCAGATGGGCCAGCAACGTCTTGGAGTTCCACAGATCGTTGAAGCGCGTGTTGAAGCGCGCGCTCACGACGCCCGGCGCGATATTGGTCGCCCGGTTGCCGACATCGACAGTGGTAAACTGGAGCGACGTCGGCTGGAAGTGAGTGCTGCCTCGATCGATCGGCTCGCGCACCAGGGCCTCGATCAGCGCCGACAGGCGATGGATCGGATTGTCGAGCCGCTCGGGATAGGCAACGTGCCCCTGCACGCCACGGACGGTCAGATCGACTGTCATGCTGCCGCGCCGGCCGATCTTCATCATGTCGCCGAAGCGCCTGGAACAGGTCGGCTCGCCGACCACACAGGCGTCGATCATCTCGCCGCGCTCGGCAAGGCGCTTCAGCATCTTCACGGTGCCGTTGACGGCCGGCCCTTCCTCGTCGCCGGTGATCAGGAGACTGATCGAGCCGCCGAAATCGCGGCCGCGGCGGGCGATGAAGCGGGCCGCCGCGTCGGTGAAGGCGGCGATCGCGCCCTTCATGTCGGCGGCGCCGCGACCGAACAGGTAGCCGCCGGACAATTCGGCCGCGAACGGCCCGATCGTCCACGACGACAGGTCGCCCACCGGCACCACGTCGGAATGGCCGGCGAAGCAGAAATGCTTCCCGTCCGTGCCGACCCGCGCATAAAGGTTGGCGACATCGTCGGTTCCCGCCTGGCTGAAATCCATGCGCTCGCAGCGAAATCCGAGCGGAGCCAGCGTGCATTCGAGGAGTTGCAATGCACCCGCTTCGCGCGGTGTCACACTCTCGCAGCGGACCAGCGCGCGCGTCAGTTCGACGACATCGGTAACCGAGGGAGCCATCGTGTCGGGCATGGCCGGGACACTACATCCGCCGCTTTCCAAAGAGAAGGGCGCCGGCTGGCCAAGCCGACGCCCGAGTCGATGTGAGAGGAAGATTGTCTTGTTGCTTGTTGAACCTCGTCAGTGTCGTCCCGAGCGCAGCGAGGGATCTTTC
>DATEID010000380.1:0-2910 GCA_035279245.1 Reyranella sp. | reverse complement strand
CTTCACGCCGAACGAGGCATAGGCCTCGGTGTAGCAGAGCGGCACGTTGATGCCGTAGCCCGAGACGCCCGAGGTGCCGGCGAAGTCGACATCGATGCCGGTCGGCCCGATCTTCATGGTGGCGACGAGATCGATCGGCTTGTCGTAGCCGTCGACGCGCATCGAGAACTTGTATTCACCCGGCTTTATCTTGCGGATCGCCTCGAGCGAGGCTTGGCGCGACTTCTCCAGGATGTGGCCGCCCAGCCGATCGAGGTCGTCGATCGCGAACTCGTCCATCATCTCGATCAGGCGCCGGCAGCCGATCTCGTTGCAGGTCGCCAGCGAATAGAGATCGCCTACCACCTGTACCGGCTCGCGCACATTGGCGCTCACGATGTCGATCAAGGTCTGGTCGACCTTGCCGGCGTGGGCAAAGTGCATCAGCGGAACGTAAAGGCCTTCCTCGTGGACGTTGCGTGCATCGGTGGTCATGCCGCGACCGCCGATATCGACCACGTGGCAGGTCGAAGCGAACAGCGCCACCATTTTGCCGCGCCGGAAGGTCGGCGTGACGAAAGTGAAGTCGTGCAGATGACCCGTTCCCTTCCATGGATCGTTGGTGAGGAAGATGTCACCTTCCTTCATCGTCTTGGCCGGGAACTTGTCGAGGAAGTGGCGCACGGCCCGGGCCATGGAATTGATATGGCCCGGCGTGCCGGTCACGGCCTGCGCCAGCATCGCGCCCGTGAGATCGAACACGCCGGCGGACAGGTCGCCCGCTTCGCGCGTCGAGGTCGAGAAGCCGGTGCGGATCAGCGCCAGCGCCTGCTCCTCGACGACCGCGATCAGGCGGTCCCACATGAGCTGCAGGCGAATCGGGGACAGGGGGTCGTTGATGTTCATGGTCACACCTTCTCCAACAGGATGGCGCCGATCGGGCTGAGGCGCGCGGCAAAGCTCTTGGGCACGATGGTCGTCGTCTCGTCTTCGGCGATCACCGCCGGGCCGGGGATATGGCTGCCGATCGAAAGGTCGGTCCGATGATAGACCGGCACGTCCCTCATGTCCTGATCGGCCGGATCGTAGACGGGCCGCCGGCCTCGCGCCTTGGCCGGCTTGTCGGCCGGCTGCGGCGGGCACTTCGGCACCGGCGGCTGCTCGGCGGCGAGCCGCAGCGTCCAGTTCATGATCTCAACCGCGAGTCCCGGGATGGTGCGGCCGAAGGTGGCCGCGTAACCCTTCTCGTAGAGCTCGATCAGCGTCTCGCGCGATTGCGCAGTGAACTCGCCGTTCGGCAGGGCGACGGTGATCTCGTGACCCTGGCCGCGATAGCGCATGTCCGCCGTGCGCGTGGCGATCAGTTTGGCCTGCGGTGCCGCCGCTTTCACGACCGCTTCGGCCTCGGCTCGCATCTCGGCGAACAGCCGGTTGACGAAAGCGGGATCGAACTTGTCCCGGTCGAGCTGGACGTAGCGGCTTCGCACCACTTCGTAGGCGACCGGCGCCATCAGGAAGCCGACCGCCGAGCCGACGCCGGCGCCTTCCGGCACCAGCACGCGGTCGATGCCGAGCTTCTCGGCGAGCCGGGCGGCATGGATGGGCGCGGCGCCGCCGAAGGCGATCATGGTGCGCGCCTGCAGCTCCTTGCCGCGTTCCACGGCATGCACGCGGGCGGCGTTGGCCATGTTCTCCTCGACGATCTCGCTCACGCCAAAGGCTGCGTCGAGGCGCTTCAGATCAAGCGGCGCACCCACCGCCTTGTCGACCGCGTCTCCGGCCTTGTCCGGCGAGAGCTTGATCGTGCCGCCGGCGAAATAGCCGGGATCGAGGCGACCCAGCACCACGTCGGCATCGGTCACGGTGGGCTCGGTGCCGCCACGGCCATAGCTCGCGGGACCCGGCTCGGCACCCGCGCTTTCAGGTCCGACATTGATGCGCGCCAGCGAATCGACATGGGCGATCGAGCCGCCGCCCGCGCCGATCTCGACCATCTCGATCACCGGAATGCGCAACGGCAGGCCGCTTCCCTTCAGGAAGCGGTACTGGCGCGCCACCTCGAAGGTGCGCGAATGCTGCGGCTCGCCGTCGTCGATCAGGCAGATCTTGGCGGTCGTGCCGCCCATATCGAACGACAGAACCTTGTCGAGGCCGCACTGGCGCGCGAGCGCCGCCGCGAGGATGGCACCGCCGGCCGGCCCCGATTCGACCAGCCGGATCGGGAACTTGCGCGCCGTCTCGAGCGCGGTCAGTCCGCCCCCCGACGTGATCATGTAGAGCGGGCAGGTGAAGCCGCGTTCGCGCAGCGCCTTGTCGAGCCGGCCGAGATAGCGATCCATCACCGGCTGGACATAGGCGTTCGCGACGGCGGTCGACCAGCGCTCGTACTCGCGAATTTCCGGCGAGGCCTCGCTCGACAGCGTGATCGAGAGGCCGGGCATCAGCTCGCCCAGGATGTCGCGCGTGCGCCGCTCGTGCTTGCCGTCGAGATAGGCGTGCATATAGCCGATCGCGACGGCTTCGATCTTCTGCGCCTCCAGCTTGGGCACAAGGGCGCGCACGGCATCCTCGTCGAGCGGGATCAGGACGTTGCCGCGGCCGTCGAGGCGTTCGGGAATGCCGAAGCGCAGGTCGCGCGGCACCAGCGGCGGCGGCTTCTGCATGAAGATGTCGTACTGCTCGAAACGGTGCTCGAAGGCCATCTCGATGGAATCGCGGAAGCCTTCGGTCACGATCAGCGCCGTTCTCGCCCCCTTGCGCTCGATGATGGCGTTGGTGGCGAGCGTCGTGCCGTGGATGACGAGGCCGAGATCGGCTGGCTTCACGCTCGACTGCTTCAGGATGTCGTCGATGCCGGCCAGCACGCCTTCCTCCGGCGCCCGCGGCGTGGTGAGCACCTTGATGCTCAGCTGCTTGCCGCCGTGCTCGAGC
>DATEID010000379.1:0-5300 GCA_035279245.1 Reyranella sp. | reverse complement strand
CCAAGCTTTCCATCAGGCCGATGAAGGTGTCGACCTTGTCGGAGGCGCCGGTGACCTCGAAGACGAAAGAATCGTTCTTGGCGTCGATCACCTTGGCGCGGAACACGTCGGCCAGGCGCAGCGCCTCGACGCGCTTCTCGCCTGAGCCCTTCACCTTCACCAGCGCCAGCTCACGCTCGACGTGCTCGCCCTCGAGCGTGAGGTCGCGCACGCGGTGAACCGGCACCAGCCGGTCGAGCTGGGCCTTGATCTGCTCGATCACCATCGGCGTCCCCGTCGTGACGATGGTGATGCGCGACAGGTTCTCTTTCTCGTTGGTCTTGGCGACGGTCAGGCTCTCGATGTTGTAGCCGCGGCCGGAGAACAGGCCGACCACGCGTGCCAGGATGCCGGGTTCGTTGTCGACGAGGATGGAGATGGTATGGCGCGAGGCCGTCTCGATGGCGCTCACACCAGCACCATGCCTTCCTCCGACACCGGCTTCTCGGCCCGGTCGTTCGGCCCCAGCAGCATGTCGTAATGCGCCGCCCCCGACGGGATCATGGGGAAGCAGTTCTCGGCCTTGTCGACCAGCACGTCGACGATGACCGGCTTCTTGATCTTGATCATCTCGCGGATGACGTTGTCCAGCTCGGCTGGATCGCCGGTGCGCAGGCCGACCGCGCCGAAAGCATCGGCGAGCTTCACGAAATCGGGCAGCGATTCCATGTAGCTCTCGGAATAGCGGCCGCCGTGCAGCAGCTCCTGCCACTGCCGCACCATGCCCATGTACTGGTTGTTCAGCACGAAGATCTTCACCGGCAGGCGGTACTGCGCCACCGTCGAGAGCTCCTGGATGTTCATCATGATCGAGGCTTCGCCGGCCACGTCGATCACCAGGGAATCGGGATGGGCGACCTGCACGCCGACCGCCGCCGGGAAGCCGTAGCCCATGGTGCCGAGCCCGCCGGAGGTCATCCAGTGGTTGGGCTGCTCGAACTTCAGGAACTGCGCCGCCCACATCTGGTGCTGGCCGACCTCGGTGGTGATGTAGTGGTCGCGATCCTTGATGTGATGATAGAGGCGCTCGAGCGCGTATTGCGGCTTGATCGTCTCCTTGTCCTGCTTGTAGGCGAGACAGTTGCGGCCACGCCATTTCTCGATCTCGGCCCACCACGCCTTCAGCGCCTTCTGGTCGGTGCGCGGCTGCCTCGCCTTCCAGACGCGGATCAGTTCCTCCAGCACGTGCGCGGCATCGCCGACGATCGGCAGGTCGACGCGCACGTTCTTGTTGATCGAGCTCGGGTCGATGTCGACATGGATCTTCTTCGACCTGGGCGAGAATTCGCTGAGCTTGCCGGTAATGCGGTCGTCGAAGCGCGCGCCGATGTCGATCAGCACGTCGCAATTGTACATCGCGAGGTTCGCCTCGTAGGTCCCGTGCATGCCGAGCATGCCCAGGAACTGCTTGTCCGAGGCGGGGAAGGCGCCCAGCCCCATCAATGTGTTGGTGATGGGATAGCCGGTCAGGCGCACGAACTGCGCCAGGAGCTTGCTGGCCTTCGGGCCGGAATTGACCACGCCGCCGCCGGTGTAGAAGACCGGCCGCTTGGCCGACGCGATGATGTCGATCGCCTGCTCGATCTTCTTCGGATCGGGCTTCACCTGGGGGCGATAGCTCTTATGCTGCACCGGCTTCTTGGGCGCCTCGTAGTCGTGCTTGTTCATCAGCACGTCCTTGGGCAGGTCGATCACGACCGGACCCGGCCGTCCCGACCGCGCGACATAGAACGCCTCGTGGACCGTGCGCGCGAGATCGCCCACCGCCTTCACCAGGTAGTTGTGCTTGGTGCAGGGTCGCGTGATGCCGGTCGTGTCGGCTTCCTGGAAAGCATCGTTGCCGATCAGATGCGTCGGCACCTGGCCGGTCAGGCAGACGATGGGGACCGAGTCCATCAGCGCATCGGTGAGGCCGGTCACCGCATTGGTCGCGCCGGGACCTGACGTCACCAGGACCACGCCCACCTTGCCGGTCGACCGCGCATAGCCTTCGGCCGCATGCACCGCCGCCTGCTCGTGGCGCACCAGGATGTGGCGAAGCCGGTTCTGCTTGAAGAGCGAGTCGTAGATCGGAAGGACCGCACCGCCCGGGTAGCCGAAGACGACCTCGACTTCCTCGTCGATCAGGGCTTTCACCAACAGATCGGCGCCAGTCGTGGCGGACTCCTCGGGCTTCATGACACGGGTCTCCTCTGGGACAAATGCGCCGCAAAACGAGGTTTGCGGCGGCGCGGAAAGTAGAGATGGGCCGTCGGAGGGTCAATGAAAATCGGCACAAAACGCAAAGTTTCAGCCCTCCATTTTGTCCAAAAATTTCTCGGCTATCTCCTGAGCCTGATTTGAAGGCATCTCAATCACAAGATCTGGTTCCAGTTGATGGCGGAACCACGTCATCTGGCGTTTGGCATATTGGCGCGTGTGATCGATGGCGATTCGCCGCGCCTCCTCGAGCGTAAGCTCGCCGCGCAGATGGCGGAAAAACTCCGGCGCGCCGTGAGCTTTCAGACCCGGCCATGCCGCATCCGGTCGGCGGTCGAGCACGCCGCGCACCTCTTCCAGCACACCCGCCTCCAGCATTGCATCGAACCGCCTTTCGATCCGCTCGCGCAACCAAGCGCGATCGGGGACGAGCAGGATGGACGCGAAGCGCCAGCGAGACGGCGAACCCTTGCCGCGCTGCCAGACGCTGAGCGACCGCCCGGTGCCGCGCCAGACTTCCCAAGCGCGGACGTGGCGTTGCCGGTCGCCGGGCTTCAGGCGCGCCACGATCTCCGGATCATGCTCCGCGAGGCGCAGGCGAAAGGCTTCCGCTCCGAGACGGTCCCAGTCGTGGTTGGCTTGACGGCGAAGCTCGGGCGCCACCGATGGAATCTCGGCAAACCCCTGCCTCAGCGCACGAAGATAAAGACCCGAGCCACCACAGAGGACAGGCAAACGTTCAGCCTCGCGACAGCGCTCGATCTCCGTCTCGGCAAGAGCGCGCCAGCGTGCGGCGGACAGGGTCTCGCTGAGCGGCAGCACGCCATAAAGACGGTGCGGCACCGCCGCCCGATCGCCGGCGCTCGGCTGCGCGGTCAGGATCGGGAAGGCGTCGTAGGTCTGCATGGCATCGGCATTGATGACCGTGCCGCCGCCACGTTGCGCCAGGGCGAGCGCCAGCGCCGACTTCCCGCTCGCGGTCGGTCCCGTCACGACGAGGACATCCGGCTTGGCCATGCCCTGTTTGGCCACGGCGCCGTCGGGTTTGCAAATCCTCGACCGCACCGCTAGAGGCGGAGCGTGAAGAACGTCCTGGTCCTGATCGCCAATCCCGCCAAATCGAGGCTCGACGAGACACATGTCCGAGAGGCGATCGAGGCCCTGGGCGCAGCCGGTGCGCGTGTCGGCGTCCCGGACTGGCTCGCACCCGGCGTCGCCTGCGATCTGCCGTTCGAGGGGCGCGCTGCAGAGATCCGTCTTCCGGGCATCGACGCGGTCGTCGTGCCGGCGTTGCTGCGGCGCAAGAAGCTGCTGGTCGCCGACATGGAATCGACCATGATCGAGAACGAGATGCTCGACGAGCTGGCCGAGTTCCTCGGCCTGCGCGACAGGATCGCCGGCATCACGGCACGCGCCATGAACGGCGAGATCGACTTCGCAGGCGCGCTCAGGGAACGAGTCGGCCTTCTGAAGAGCCTGCCGGTCGCGAGACTCGACGAAGCCGCGGAGCGCATCCGCTACACGCCAGGCGGCGCGACCCTCGTGGCCACTATGAAAAAGAACGGCGCCTTCTGCGCCCTGGTCTCGGGCGGCTTTACCTTTTTCACCTCGAAAGTCCGTGAGGCGCTGGGTCTCGACCTCGACGCCGCCAATGTCCTGCGCCACGACGGCCAGAAGCTCACCGGCGAGGTCGAGCCGCCGATCCTGGGCAGGGAGGCGAAGCTCGCCACCCTCGACCGGCTGTGCGTCGAGCGCCAGATAACGGTCGGCGAAGCCATGACCGTGGGCGACGGCGCCAACGACCTGCCGATGCTGAAAGCGGCGGGGCTGGGCGTGGCGTTCCACGCCAAGCCCGTCGTGGCCGCCGAGGTTTCCGCCCGCATCGCCCATGGCGATCTTACCGCCCTGCTTTATCTGCAGGGCTATCGCCGCAGCGACTTCATCGAAAGACCCGACCCATGAGGACACAGCCATGACCGACGCCCTGCAAATCGTCCTTGCCAAGCGCCCCGTCGGCGACGTCACCGGCGATTGCTTCCGGCAGGAGACGGTCGCCCTTTCCGCCCTCGCCGACGGCCAGATCCTGGTACGCCAGCGCTTCCTTTCGCTCGATCCCTACATGCGGCCGCGGATGAGCGAGCTGCGCTCCTACACGCCGCCCTTCGAGGTCGGCAAGCCGCTCACCGGCGGATCGATCGGCGAGGTCGTGGAATCGCGCAACGATCGCTTCGTCAAGGGCGATACGGTGATCGGCATGCTGAATTGGGCAACCCATACCGTCCACGACGGCAAGGGCTTGCGCAAGATCGACCCGGCTGTCGCGCCGCTTCCGGCCCATCTCGGCGTGCTCGGCATGCCGAGCTTCACCGCCTGGTACGGGATCCGCCATATCTGCAAACCGAAGGCGGGTGAGACCGCCTTCGTGTCGGCCGCGACCGGCGCGGTCGGCCAGGTTGCCGGCCAGCTCGCCAAGCTTGCCGGCGCCAAGGTCGTGGGCTGCGCCGGCGGCGAGGAGAAATGCGTCTGGGCGGTGCGCGAGGCGGGCTACGACGCCTGCTTCAACCATCGCACCGAGCGCGACTATGGCGCCGTGCTCGACAAGCTTTGCCCGCAAGGCATCGATTCGGATTTCGAGAATGTCGGCGGCCCGATCTTCCATGCGGTGTTCGCCCGGCTGAACAATTTCGGCCGCGTCGCCTTCTGCGGAGCCATCTCCGAGTATCAGGACAAGGAGCCGATGGCGGGGCCGCCGAAGATGTTCACCATCGTGCAGCGGCGGCTCACGCTGCAGGGCTTCATCGTGTCCGACCACACCTCGCTGATGGGCGAGTTCGTGAACGAGGTCGGCGGGCTTCTGAAGTCCGGCAAGCTCAAGAGCCGCGAGACGATCGTAGAGGGTCTCGCCAAGGCGCCGCAAGCCTTCATGGGCCTCCTGAAGGGCGAGAACTTCGGGAAGCTGATCGTGAAGATCGACGGCTAGGCAGAGCGGTGTCGCAGGAGAAGCCAGAAGATCAGGCCGTGGATGATCAGAAACGGTGGCACGATCGCGGTCGGGATATAGA
>DATEID010000378.1:0-4448 GCA_035279245.1 Reyranella sp. | reverse complement strand
CGATCATCTCCTGCAGGCGAAGATCGGGCATCAGTCGCGCATTCGGAAGCTCGGTGACCAGAAGACGTTCCGGACGACTCTGCAGCAGCGCTTCGATGTCGTGAAGACTGCGCAAGCCTTTGACCGGCTTCACCGCCTCGTTGGCGACTGCGCCGCCGACGGTGACGATCGCGGTGTAGCGGAAGCGCGTAAGCTCGTTGTGCACGCGTCCGCGTTGCAAGCGAATCCGGACATCGACGGTGGAAGCCTGGTGCGCCGCCAGGGCCCCGAAGAACGCGGGATCGACGAACAGCTCGGTCTCCTGCTGCAGGCGCTGCTCGACGCTCGTCTTGAAGGCATCGATAGGCGTATCGTCAGGAGAAACGAATGCCTGTATGGAGGCGTGAAAGCCGCGCGCCAGGGCGTGGTTGCGCAGATCGGCCAGCACGATCGAGCCGCCGGGCCGCAAGGCCGTCACGCATCCCTGCAGCACCTTCATGAGATAGTCGATGCTCGGGAAGTACTGGACGACCGAGCTCAGCAGGACGACGTCGACCGAGCCTGCGGGGATGCCGCTGAAATCGTCGGCAGGCTGCTGCTCGAGCTGGACGCCCCGATAGGCCGAGGGGTTGCCGGCGAGCTGGCGGCCGACATAGTCGAGCGCCGCCTTCGATATATCGGTGCCGATGTAGCCTTCCGTGTCGCGTGCCAGATCCAGAAGCAGCATGCCGGTTCCGCATCCGATCTCGAGAATCCGCTTCGGCTTCAGGGCGCGCACCTGACTCGTGATATCGCCGGCCCACTCGCGCATCTCGGCAAGCGGGATCTGCGAGCCGTCGTAGCTGCTCTTCCATCCCGTTATGTTGAACAGCGGATCGACCGGATCGGCGTCGCCGGCATAGACGCGCTCGTCGAACACCCGCAGCCAGCTTTCGACCTGGCCGGCGGCCGAACTCTCGTCGATGCCGGCCTGCGGCACCACATAGGCGACGATCCGGCGACCCTGCTCGCCATCGTCGCGCAACTCGCATACCGCATCGCGCACGGCCGGATATGACTTGATCTGCGCCTCGATCTCGCCCAGCTCGATGCGGATGCCGCGCAGCTTGATCTGGCCGTCACGCCGGCCGGTGATCTCGATCAGTCCGGACGGTTGGTAGCGTGCGTAGTCGCCGGAGCGGTAGAGCCGTGCGCCCGGCACGCCGCTGAACGGGTCGGGGACGAACTTCGCGGCGGTAAGCGCGGGCTCGCCGAGATAGCCGTGAGCCACCGCCGGGCCGCCGATGAAGATTTCGCCGGGAACGCCGACCGGCACCTTGGCCATGTTGGCGTCCAGGATGTGCACGATGCGATCACCGACCGGACGCCCGATCGGCAGGGATCGCGGCGTCGCGGAGAGCGGCGGGATCGGATAGCAGGTGCTGAACACCGTGCATTCGGACGGTCCGTAGCCGTTCACCAGCCTGGTGTTCGGCAGAAGCTCCTGCGCCCGGCGCACGTGCGATGGCGAGGGCGATTCGCCGCCGATCAGCAGTTGCCGCACGCTCCTGAGAGCGCTCGCGCTTTCGTCGATCAGCACGTTGAACAGGCTGACGGCGAGCCACAGCGTCGTGACCTGGTGGTCGACGAGCGCATCGGCGAGCTCGCTGGTGGTGGGATGCAGGACCGTCATCAGCGCGACGCTCGCGCCGGAAAGCAGGGCCGGCCAGAGCTCCAGGGTCAGCGCATCCCACAGAATGGACGAATGCTGGAGAACGACGTCCTTCGGCGTCAGCTCCATATAGGTTGCGTTTTCGAAGAAGCCCGATACGCTTCGATGCGGGATGAGCGATCCCTTGGGAGCGCCCGTCGAACCCGACGTGAAGGTGATGTAGGCGAGATCGTCGGGCGTGAGGGCAAGATCGGGATTCGTATCCGGCTTCGACTCGATGGCGTTCGCCTGCTCATCGAGGAGGATCAGGTCGCCGGCATGGTCGGGCAGCCCCGCGCCCAGCTCGGTTGTCGTCACGATGAACTGCGTCCGGCTCCTGCCCAGCATCAGCCGTTGCCGCTCGCGCGGCAGGTCGGGATCGATGGGCAGATAGGCGCCACCCGCCTTCAGGATGGCAAGAAGAGTGACGACGAAGTCGAAGGAACGCGGCAGGCAGACAGCCACCGTGCGACCACGGCCGAGACCGAGCGCCAGAAAATGGTGGGCCAGGCGGTTCGCCCGGCGGTTCAGATCGGCATAGGAAAGGCGCAGGTCGTCGACGATCAGCGCGGTCGCCGCCGGTGTCGCCGCCGCCTGCCGCTCGAAGGAATGATGGACACAGGAAGGAACGGACGCGCTCATCGGGACTCTCTCGGCTGTCTCTGGCTTGCTCGATCGATGCCGGCGATCAGACGGCGGGTCGATAGAAGAAGGTGCGACGTGTGCGGATCTTGCCGTTCGCCACGCAATACACCTCGGAAAACATCTCCTCGACGGAGGATCCCTGCCGCGTGACGCCCGCAAAGCGCCCCCACGAAGCAATATCGCCGCTTTCGCCGACGATGACGCGTTCGAGATCGTGTCGGCCGGAGGCGATGATGCGCTCGTTGCGATAGAAGGAAATCAGGAAGTCGAGACCATGGATCTCCGCATAGCCCGGCCGGTTGTAGGTCACGTCGTCGCAGAAGATACGGCCGAACGAGCTCCAATCCGACCGGTCGATCGCATCGAACATGCGTGTCACGATGAACTCGGGTCGAGCCGCATGGGCTTCAGAGGCCGCGTCAGGCATGGCTCCAATCCTTCATGGCTGCGTCTTCTTCGGGTGACAGGAGCGACAGGCCGGAGATGCGCTGCGTCGGATCCTGCACGACGTTCTCGAGAAGCGTCTGGAAGTGTCGCTCCAATCTATCGATCGTCTCCGGCATGAAAAGATCGCGATCGTAGAAGAGATACCCTCGCAAGCCGTCGGGAGCGAGAAAGAGGTGGGCCTCGAGATCGAAGCGTACGGCCACCTCGCCGAGATCCAGGAGCTCGCTCTCGACTCCGTCGAACCGGAAGTCCGGCAGCATCGCATCCGATTGCTGCAGCACAAAGACGGTCTGGAAGAGCGGATGCCGCGAGAGATCGCGGTCGGGGCGCAATTCCTCGACCAGCTTCTCGAACGGCAGATCCTGGTGTGCATAGGCTTCGAGGGTGTTTGCGCGCACCCGCGCCAGCAGCTCGTCGAATGTCGGATCCCCACCGAAGTCGGTCGCAAGGACGAGCGAATTCACGAAGAATCCCACCAGCCCCTGGACCTCCTCGTGCATGCGATTGGCGACGGGAGAGCCGACGACAATCTGCTGTTGGCCGCTGTAGCGGTGCAGCAGCGCCTTGAAGCCGGCGAGGAGGAGCATGAACAAGGTGCTTCGATGCTCGCGTGCCGTGGCGAGCAAGCGGTCGGCAAGGTCGCGTGGCCATTCGATCCGATGGAGGCCGCCCCGGTATGCCTGCACCGGCGTGCGCTCGAAATCCGTCGCGAGATCCAGTTCCGGCACGCCCTCCAGCCGGCGGCGCCATTTGGCGAGCAGGTCCGCCATGGCAGGCCCTTCGAGCCATTCGCGCTGCCATACGGCAAAATCGGCATACCGGATGGGCAGCGGCGGCAGAACCGGCGGTCGCCGCTTGCAGATGGCGTTGTAGAGTTCGGTCATCTCTCGCGCCACGATCGGCAACGACCAGCCGTCGAACGCGATATGGTGGAAGACGAAGGTCAGCACCCAGTCCGCCGGCCCGAGGTGCACCAGCAGCAACCGGATCGGAAGGTCGCGCGCCAGATCGAATGGTTCCCGTTCGGCCTGGGCGATCGCCCGACGCAAGGCGATCTCCTGCTCTCGCCCCGACAGCAGCGACAGATCGATGCGGGCGACCGGAACTTGCGCGTCGGCCATGACAATCTGCCGCGGCGTGCCGTCGATCTCCTCGAAGATCGTCCGCAGCGGCTCGTGCCGTTCGACGAGCGCATTCAACGCTGCCTCGATCGCCCGCTCGTCGAGATTGCCGCGAAGCTTGAGGGACACCGGCGAATGATAGGCCGAACCCATGAGGCCCATCCGGTCGAGGAACCAGAGGCGGCTCTGGGCGAACGAAAGGGGCGATGGGAGACCCGTTTCTCTCCGCGCGATTGCCGGCATTGCCGCGGGACGGCCGGAAGCAAGGGCATCGGCCACCATCCGGGCGATCGCGGCGATCTCAGGCTGTTCGAAGATCGATGCCAGTTCGATATCGACGCCGAACACCGTGCGCAGACGGGCGGCAAGGCGGGTCGCCGCGATCGAATGCCCTCCGAGGGTGAAGAAGTCATCGTCGAGGGCGACGGTATCGCGGTCGAGCACATCGGCGACGATCTGCGCCACCTCGGCCTCGACCTGGTCGCCGGCACGCCGGCTTGCGGTCTTCGTCTCGGCGATGGTGAGCGACGACAGCGCATCCCGATCGATTTTGCCGGACGCATTGA
>DATEID010000377.1:0-30757 GCA_035279245.1 Reyranella sp. | reverse complement strand
CCAATGAGCAGTGCGATCTCGTGCACCGCCAGCTCGCGCGCGGCCCGTGCCTGAGCCAGGTCCTGTCGGGCGAATGCCGCAAGCGCCTGCGATTGCTGCTGAGCCGCTTCTGTTTCCAGCCCGGCCGTGACGCGGCCGGCGGTGAGATGCAACAGATCTTCCTGTTGGCGCACCGTCTGCTCGGCAACTGCAACGAGGTCACCAGCGCGCGAGAAGGCGATGTAGGCTTGCGTCACCGACCCTGTGAGCACCAATCGCGCCGCCATCGCATCGAGGGCCGCTGCCGCTGCGGTCGAGCGGGCGCGCTCGATTTGCGCCTGCTGCTTGCCGAAATAGTCGAGCGACCAGGTCAGGTTGGCCTGAATCGTTCCCATCCACTGGTTCGAGCCGCCGAGGGGTGGCGGGAATATGTAGTTGGCGCTGAGCCGCTGCCAGGTGTCGTTGGCATCCAGGGTCGCTTGCGGATAGAGCGCCGAGCGTGCCGCCGCGAATTGGGCCTGCGCGGCGCGCACCCGGGCCAAGGCTGCAGCGAGCGGCGGGTTGCCTGTCAGGGCCTCTGCCACCAAGCGATCGAGCTGATCGTCGCCGAGTTCGGTCCACCACCGCTCCCCGATCGCGGGCGCGGTGTCGCCGCCAAGCCCCAGCGACTCGGTTGGGATCGCCTTTTCTCGAGGTGTTGTCGGCGGAGCCGGGACGCAGCCCGCAACCAGCGCGCCGAGCATCAGCACGGCCGGCAGTCTTCTCATCGTGCGGCCTTGCGAGACGAGGGCAAGCGGCCAGCCGGCTTGCTTTCCATTGCCGCGATCATCTTCGTCGTCAATGCGAGCCAGGTGGAAATGTCGTCCTTGGAAAAGCTCTCCAAGGCACTGTTGAGGAAGTCGACCACGCGACGTTTGAGGTCGTCGGCCAGGCTGCGGCCGCGTGGCGTCAGCGCGAGATTGACGACGCGTCGATCATTTCTGTCACGCAGGCGCGTCAGCAGCCCTCGCTTCTCGAGTTGGTCGAGCAGCCGCGTCATGGCGCCGGCGTCGTGACACATCTGCCGCGACAGGTCCGCCGCCGTCCGCGCGAAATCGCTGTAGAGCAGCATCAGGATGGTCCACTGCGGATATGTGACCTCCGCGTCCTCGAACAACGCCTCATAGTGCGAAGCTAAAAGGAAGAGGAGGCGCCGAACGAGGTAGCTCGGCGAGCGGAGCGCGTTGAGCGTCTCGTCGCGGAAGTGCGGTTGCTTCATCGTTCGGCAGGTAGTTGCCTGGGCAACTACTGTCAAAACAATTATTGTCCGGCACGGAGAGGCAGTTTTGTGGCCGGTGGCGAAATGTCCGCCGCTACCGGACGGACCGCTTCAAACCGATAGGCCCATTGCCCTTAGCTCCGCCGCAGTCTGCGCAGCGGAGCGATGGTGGATGGCTCGCATGCCGACCGCGCGGGCGCCTTCCACATTGGCCAGGACGTCGTCGATGAATACCGCCTCGGCCGGGCGGAAATCGCCGGCGCGGCAGACCAGCTCGTAGATGGCGCCATCGGGCTTCGAATGCCCGACCAGCCCGGAAACCACGTAGTCGCGAAACAGCCCGAGGAACGGGTGCCGTCGCCGGGCCGCGTCGCGAAGCCAGGGATCGAGCAGATTGGGGGCGTTCGACAGCAGGAAGAGGGGCGTGCCGGCCGCATGCAACCGCTCGACCAGTGCCGCCATCTTGGGAAAGGCATGGTCGCACATCTCGTCGAACCGGTCATAAAAGGCGCCTATCAGCTCGGCCCGATCGGGGTGCAGGGCCTGCAGGCGCCGGGTGGCTTCGACCGGGTCGCCTCCATGATCCTGGACGGCGTGCCATTCGTGCGTCGTCACTTCGGCAAGGAAGCGCTCCATCTCGGCCGGATCGGCGAACAGCTTGCGATAGAGGTGGCGGGGGTTCCAATCGATCAGGACGCCGCCGAAATCGAAGACGACGGTGGATGGCTTGGGCAGGCTGGTTCTCGAACGCAAATCGGGTCTTTCCAAGGGCAGATTTGAGGGCAAATTTAGCCTGTCAAATCAAAGCGTTAAAGACTGCTTTCCAGAGCGATTTTTGTTGGTGTTCAGAGCTCGGTTTGCTAGTGTGCGAAACGCCTTCGCCGACCCTCCGGCGGAGCCAATAAAATGAGCCAAAAACCAGGTTTCTCTTGAGCGACGATACGACCCTGCCGCCGGCGCCGCCGCCATCCGACGCGCCTCCGCCGACCCCGCCGCACGACATCGCACCGATCACGATCGAGGAGGAGATGCGTCGCTCCTACCTCGATTACGCGATGAGCGTGATCGTGGCGCGCGCGCTGCCCGATGCACGTGACGGGCTGAAGCCGGTGCAGCGGCGCATCCTCTACGCTATGAAAGAGAACGGCTACGATTCGACCCGGCCGTTCCGCAAGTCGGCCCGCATCGTCGGCGACGTGATGGGCAAGTATCACCCGCATGGCGACTCGGCGATCTACGATGCCATGGTGCGCATGGCGCAAGATTTCTCCATGCGCCTGCCGCTGATCTCCGGGCAGGGCAACTTCGGTTCGATGGACGGCGATCCGCCGGCGGCCATGCGCTACACGGAGGCGCGGCTCGCGGTCGCCGCCGAGTCGCTGCTCGCCGACTATGACAAGGACACCGTCGACTTCCAGCCGAATTACGACGAGCGCGAGCGGGAACCGACCGTGCTGCCCGCAGCCTTTCCGAACCTGCTGGCCAACGGCGCCGGCGGTATCGCGGTCGGCATGGCGACCAACATCCCGCCGCACAATCTCGGCGAGCTGATCGACGCCTGCTGCGCGCTGATCGACAATCCCGAGCTGACCATCCAGCAAGTGATGGAATACGTGCCGGGGCCCGACTTCCCGACCGGCGCCACCATCCTCGGCCGCAACGGCATCCGCGCCGCCTACGAGCTCGGCCGCGGCTCGTTGATCATGCGCGCCAAGGCCCAGATCGAGGAGATCCGTGGCGGCCGCGAGGCGATCGTCATCACTGAGATCCCCTACCAGGAGAACAAGGCCCGCCTGCACGAGCGGATCGCCGAGGTGGTGCGCGATAAAAAGGTCGAAGGCGTTTCCGAGGTGCGCGACGAGAGCGACCGCGACGGCGTGCGCTTGGTGGTTGAGCTTCGTCGCGATGCCATGGCCGATGTCGTGCTGAACCAGCTCTATCGCTACACGCCTCTGCAGACCACCTTCGGCGTCAACGCGCTGGCGCTGGACGGCGGCCGACCCCGGCTGATGACGCTGAAGGAGTTCCTGGAGGCGTTCATCCGCTTCCGCGCGGAGGTCCTGACGCGCCGCACGCGGTACGAGCTCGACCACGCGCGCGACCGTGCCCATGTGCTGGTCGGCCTCGCCATCGCTGTCGCCAATATCGACGAGGTGATCGAGATGATCCGCCGTGCGCCCGATCCGATCGTGGCGCGCGAGCGGCTGATGGCCAAGGACTGGCCTGCGGCGGACGTGGCGCCGCTCATCCTGCTGATCGCCGAGCCGGGTCGCGAGGTTTCGCCCGAAGGCACGTACCGGCTCTCCGAGGCGCAGGCGCGGGCCATCCTCGAGCTGCGCCTTCAGCGCCTGACCGGTCTCGAGCGCGACAAGATCGCCGACGAGCTGACCGAGGTCGCGAAGCTGATCGAGGGCTATCTCGAGCTGCTCGGCGACCGCGACAAGCTGTTCGCGTTGATGCGCGAGGAGCTGATCGCCATCAAGGAGCAGTTCGCCACGCCGCGCCGTACCGAGATCGTCGACAACGAGTTCGAGCAGGATGTCGAGGATCTGATCCAGCGCGAGGACATGGTCGTCACCGTGACGCACGGCGGCTACGTCAAGCGCGTGCCCGTCTCCGCCTATCGCGCGCAGCGCCGCGGCGGCAAGGGCCGATCGGGCATGGCCACGCGCGAGGACGATTTCGTCTCCAGCCTGTTCGTGGCCAACACGCACACGCCGATGTTGTTCTTTTCGAGTCGCGGCATCGTCTACAAGCTCAAGGTCTGGCGGTTGCCCCTCGGTGCGCCACAGGCGCGCGGCAAGGCGTTCGTGAATCTGCTGCCGCTCAGCGAGGGCGAGACCATCACCACCGTCATGCCGCTGCCGGAGGACGAGTCGAGCTGGTCTAGTCTGCACGTGATGTTCGCCACGGCGCGCGGCGGCGTGCGGCGCAACGAGTTGTCGGACTTCGTGAGCGTGAACCAGAGCGGCAAGATCGCGATGAAGTTCGAAGGCGACGACGCAGGCGACCGTCTGATCGGCGTGGCCGTCTGCAGCGAGGACCAGGATGTGCTGCTGGCCACGCAGTTCGGCCGCGCCATGCGCTTCCCGGTCGCGACCGTCCGCGTCTTCCAGAGTCGCGCCTCGACCGGCGTGCGCGGCATCGCGCTTGCGGAAGGCGACGAGGTGATCTCCATGTCGCTGGTCGACGGCGGCAAGGGGATCGCGACAGAGGAACGGGACGCCTATCTGCGGCAGTCGCGTGCGTTGCGCCAGCTCGCCAGCCTCGACGATGAAAATGGCAACGGGACAGAGGAGGCGGGCGAGGAACCGTTGGCCCCGTCGACCATCCTTTCGTCCGAACGGTTCAGCGCGCTTCAGGACAAGGAGGAGTTCGTGCTCACCGTGGCCTCGTCGGGTTTCGGCAAGCGTACCTCTGCGTACGAGTATCGCGTGACCGGCCGCGGTGGAAAGGGCGTGGAACTCATGAACCTTTCGAGGGGTGGACAGGTCGTTGCGGCCTTTCCGGTGCGGCAGACCGATCAGATCATGCTGGTGACCGACGGCGGCACCTTGATCCGCTGTCCGGTCGACGGAATCCGCATCGCCGGGCGGGCCACACGTGGTGTCCGGATCGTCAACGTGAGCGAGGGCGAGCGCGTCGTTTCCGCCATTCGAATCGGCGACGACGACGAAGCCGGCAACGGCAATGGCGACGCCATCGAAACAAACGGTGGATAAGGACGGACCGTGTCGCTAAGACTTCGCCACGACGACCGGCGTATCGATGGTCGGGGAACGAGGGGAAGACATGGCCGCAGAACGCATCGGAGTCTATCCGGGCACGTTCGATCCCATCACGAGCGGACACATGGAAGTGGTGCGACGGTCGCTGCGGCTGGTCGACCGGCTGGTGATCGGTCCGGCGATCAACATCGGCAAGGGGCCACTGTTCTCCCTCGACGAGCGCATCGAGATCATCAAGGAGGACATCGAGGAGTTCCCGCAGGCCGACCGCGACCGCATCAGCGTCGTGCCCTTCGAGGGATTGCTGATACATTTCGCTCGCCAGATAGGCGCTTCGGTGATCATCCGCGGCCTGCGCGCGGTGTCGGATTTCGAGTACGAGATCCAGATGGCCAACATGAACGCTCGCATGGAACCCAACGTCGAGACCATCTTCCTGATGGCATCCGATCGACATCAGTTCATCGCGTCGTCGCTGGTGAAGGATATTGCGCGGCTGGGCGGCGATACTTCCCAGTTCGTGTCGCAGAAGGTTTTCGAGCGGTTGAAGCGCAAGTTCAGCAAGGGATGATACTTTTCCGCGATGCGTTGACCGGGGGGCTGGCGCATCTTATACGGGCGCCGCATCAGGTTCCGGCCTGCGGCGCACCGGGACGAGCCCGTAGCTCAGCGGTAGAGCATCTGACTTTTAATCAGAGGGTCGTGGGATCGTACCCCACCGGGCTCACCACGGGTCCCAGCGAGGAGACAAGCGGTTCATGCCGTCGGTGAACGTCGTCAACGGCAAGCAGATCGTCGTCGAGGAGCTCGATCCCGCGCGGCGCTTCGTCCGCTTCATCGTCAAACCATTCGTCCAGACCTGGCATCATCGCGACCTCGTGCAGGCCATCCTGCGTCGCGAGTTGCGCGACCGGTTCAAGGGATCCGTCGCCGGGTGGGTATGGGCGGTGATCGCGCCGCTGCTCGCGATCGCGGTCTACAGCTTCGCCTTCACGACCAACCTGAAGCTCGACCTTGCGGTCGATGTCAGCCCGCGGGTCGGCTACGCGCTGTTCATCTTCAGCGGCATCGTCGTCTTCAACTTCTTTTCCGAGATGGCATTCCGCGCGCCGATGCTGCTGCACGAATATGCATCGTTCCTCAAGCAGAACATCTTTCCCAGCGACATGCTGGCCGTGATCTCGACTTTGCGCGCCACGCTCTACACTCTGATCTCCGTCGTGGTGATGCTCGTCTTCGAATTGGCCGTGGTGCGCAGCCTTCCCTGGACTGTGTTGCTGCTGCCGCTGGTGTTCATCCCGCTGACTGTCTTCCTGATCGGCATGTCGTGGTTCCTGTGCTCGATCGGCGCTTTCACGCGCGATGCGGGCTACCTCATGATCACCGTCGTCCCGTTGTTCATGTTCGCCACGCCGATCTTCTACCCGCAGTCCTCGCTGCCACGGCCCTTCGACTTCTGGATCTACGCCAATGCCCTCACGGGCTTTGTCGAGGTTACGCGCGACATCGTCCTGCTGGCGAAGCTACCCGATTGGCGCGTCTACGCGTGGACGCTGTTCACCTCGGTCTTCACCTTCTACTTTGGCTACTGGTTCTTCGACAGGTATCGGAATGTCATCGTCGACGTCCTCTGACATCGTCGTCCAGGCCAGGCACCTCGGGAAGGCCTATCAGCTCTACGCCCGCCGGAACGACTGGCTGAAGCAGGTCATGTTCGGCTGGTGGAAAACCTACTTCAAACCGTTCTGGGTGCTGCGCGACATCGATCTCCAGATCCGGCGCGGCGAAAGCGTCGGCATCCTGGGCCGCAACGGCTGCGGCAAGTCGACCTTGCTGCAGGTGATCTGCGGCATGACGCTGCCGAGCCAGGGCGAGCTTCGGGTGACCGGCCGCATTGCGCCGGTTCTGGCGCTCGGGTCGACATTCGACGTCGAGCTGACGGGCCGCGAGAATGTCATGATCGGCGGTGCGGTCTTCGGGCTGAAGCGGGCCGAGATCCTCCGGAAGTTTGACCGGATCGCCGACTTCGCTGCCATCGGCGACTACATGGACCAGCCGGTGAAGCACTATTCGATGGGCATGCGGACGCGCCTGGCATTCTCGATCTGCGCCCATGTCGAGGCCGAGATACTGGTCGTCGACGAGGCGCTGGCGGTCGGCGACGTTGCGTTTCAGCGCAAGTGCTTCGACTGGATCGACGACTTCCGCAAGTCCGGCACGCTTCTTTTCGTGTCGCACTCCATGGTGGAGGTGCGGCGCCTGTGCAACCGTGCGATCTGGATCGAGGAAGGGCGCATCCGGGAGCAGGGCGAGCCGAGCGACGTCATTCGTTCCTATCACCGTGCCCTGCAGATGGAGAAGGATGACATGCATCGCTTCTCGGCGAGCGGGTGATGGTCGATGGCCGGCAGCGCCCTGGTCTGGCTCGGACTCGGCTGGTGGGCGGCGAGCATGACCATCCAGTGGGCAAGCGCTGCTCTTGCGCGTCGACCTGGAACGTCTCCCGCCATGCACCATCGGCCTGACGACTTCAGCATCGTCGCGCCGCTCAAGGGCGCCGCCGATGCATCGCCTGCATATATCTCGGCCTTGCGTGCCTTGTCGCAGGCCGGAGCCGAGGTGCTGATCTGCGTGGCGAATGCGGACGACCCGGCAGCCGCTGCGACGCGCGCCGCGTGGCCCGATGCGCCGCTGCTCGTGGGCGCCGACACGACCTTCAATCCCAAGATGAACAACGTGCGCAAGGGGCTCGAGATCGCCAGCCGGCCGGTCGTGGCCCTGTGCGATGCCGGAATAGCGCTCGGCGTCGATGACCTGCGGCGCGCCGCCGCCGCGCTTTCCGACGAAGTCGGGCTGGTGCTGGCCCTGAAGGCGGCGGAGGCGCCGGAAAACTTCGCCGCGGAACTCGAACGCGCCTATATCGACGGTCATCAGGCGCGTTTTCTCTTTGCCGCCGACCGCCTTGGCATTGCCGTAGCATCGGGCGGCGTGACACTGCTGACCTATGAGACCTTGCAGCGCATCGGCAATTGGCGTGGCTTCAATCGCTGGATCGCCGACGACTACTCCGTGACGCGCGCGGTGCGGGAGCTGGGTCTTGTGACCCGGCTCGGCGCGGTCATGCCGCGCCTGCCGCTGGGGCGACGTCGGTGGCGCGACGTTTGGCGGCGTCAGGTCAGATGGGCCCGCACGCGGCTCAGGTTGCCGGTATGGCCGCTGGTCCTGTGGGAGCCAACCATCGGCGGTGCGGTTTCAGGCGCGGCGGGCGCAGCCGCCTTGGCCGGGATAGGCGTGGGTGCGCCGGCGGTGGCGCTCGGCCTTCTTTTCCACATCGGTCTTTGGCTCACCGCAGAGAAGTGGTTCTTGGCCGGCCGCGGCCTGTCCTTCGGTCCGCGCGCGGCCGCGGCCGCCTTCGTGCGCGAAGCGCTTGCCCCTTTCCTGATGGCGCAGGCGCTCGGCGGCCGATCGATCGATTGGCGCGGGACGGATCTTGGCGGCCAGTGGCGCCGGAAAGGGGATAGCATGCATGGGAAGTCCGTATGAGCGGAGAACGACGCATGAATGGCCGGGGTGGTGACGGATCGGAAGACGACATTGTCACGATCGTCCTGCCCGACCGCATCGACTCGGTGACGGCGCAGGATGTGGAGAAGTCGATGCTCGAGGCCATTGCACCCGGCGCGCGCGTCGTCGTGGACGGCAGCGCGGTGGCCTACATGAGCGCTGCCGGCGTAAGGGCGTTGGCGACGGTTCTTCGTCGAGCTGAGGAGCGGGAGGCGCGCGTGGTCTTTTGTCGCTTTGCAGGCGCGGCCGAGGACTGCCTGGTCGTGGCGGGCTTCTCCCAGCTTCTCGACGTCGTCGGGTCGCCCGAGGATGCGGTCGCGAAGCTGCGCGCAAAGTCGGTGGGAAACGTGGCTGAGCGCTTGCACCCCCATGGTGCCACAGGGTAATTAGCCGGCGGGCTGAGCCAAGACCAAGGAACACGGAGCGGCGTTTGCATGCCGACCGTTCCGGACGGAGATCGCGAATTGACAATCTGGACGTGGCTGCATGCTGTCGGTCGACCTACCGCCATCGTCCTGGGTCTTGGTGTGGCTGTCGCTGGTTGCCAGGCGATTCCCGGCGACGGCCCGTGGATGAACGGCGCGAAATCGACGAGCAGCGAGGCGCTGCCGTTCGACGTGATCGACCTTACCCCGACGACTGTTGTTGCCTATCGGCCTCCGGCGACGATCGATGAGCCATCCGCGACGGGGAATTTGTCGGCGGCCGTGCCGGTTTCGGTCCAGCCCGGCGACGTGCTCAAGGTGCGTATCTTCGAACCGTACGAAGGCAGCATCTTTCCGACGATCCAGCGGCCAGGGGCGGATTTCGGCAATCAGCGCGTGACGCCGGACGGGACCATCGAGGTGCCTTATGTAGGAACCGTCAGGGTGGCCGGGCTGGATTTGCGGGAGATCGAGCGGCGGATCGTCGAACAGCTTGGCAACAAGGCGCAGAATCCGCAGGTTATCGTCGAGTACGTGGCCGACCGGAACAATACCGTGATGGTCTCCGGGGATGTAAAAAGGCCCGGCCGCCTTTCGCTCCTGGAAGGGGTGCGTTCGGTGGTCGACGCGATCAATAGCGCCGGCGGTCCGGTCGGTCCGGCCACGCAACTCCAGGTCGTCGTGCGACGGCATGGCAACGTGATCCTCGACAAGCAATATTCCGAGCTGCTGGCCGGCGGCGATATCGGCATCCAAAAGGGTGACGAGATCGTCGTCCGCCCCAATTCGCAGATCTTCACGGTGCTGGGTGCGGTGACGAGGGCCGGAAACGTTCCATTGACCAAGCCCAACATGACCCTTCTCGAGGCACTGGGCGAGGTGCACGGCCTGTCCGACGAGCGAGCCAACAAGACCGGCGTCTATATTTTCCGGATGGGCGACATCCAGGAAAATCCGAATGCCCGGGCCCGCGTCTTCCGGCTCGATCTGATGCAGCCGGTGTCCATCTTCGTGGCACAGCAGTTCGGCATGCAGGCGAACGACGTGATATATGTCACGAATGCGCCACTTTACGAGTACAATAAGATCCTAACCTCGATCTACCGTACGTTCTCGATCGTGGGTATTGCGAAGGGCTCCGTAACGCCGACCGCCGCATTCTGATCGAACGCGGCGGGCGCGGATTGGAGAAACGAGTTCGGATGGCGCGAGAGAAGAAATTCAAATGGGGCGCAACCAGCGCGGTGACCCTGTTCGCCATTGCCGCGCTGCTGATATGGATTGGCCCTAGCCGTCAGACGAGCAGCGCGCAGGAGGCGATGGCCGCGACTGGGCCGCTCATCTCGCGCGGCTATACCGATGCTCCTGCCGGCACGGCATCGATCGCCGGCGATTCCGCCGGGGGCGGCGTCCTGCTCGAGTTGCGGGTCGCCGAGGGTCAAAGCGTGAAACGCGGCGATATCGTTGCCGTCCTCTCGGGCTATCCCATTGCCGATGTGTCGGTGCGGGTCAACGAGGCCGAGCTGGAGAAGGCCAAGCGCCAGCGCGAGTCGATGGTGTCCGGCTATCGGGTTGCGGAGATCGACGAGCAGGAGGTGGCGGTCAAGTCGGCGGTCGAGGAGAACAAGCTCAAGAGCCTCGAGATGCAGCGTTCCGGCAAGCCGCCGGACCAGAAGGAGCTCGAGCTCAAGATCTCCCGGCAGAAGCTGGAAAGCGCGCAGGCCAGGCTGCAGGTCATGAAGGAGACGCTGGCGACCGACCTGGCCCAGATCGACACCGACATCAGCATCAAGCAGGCCAAGCTCGACAATGCCCGCGCGAGCCGCGAGCAGGCGCTGGTGCGTTCGCCGATCGACGGGCTGGTCGTGCAGATCTGGACCCGGCCGGGCGAGCGGATCAGCCAGTACGGAATCGCCAAGATCGTCGACATGAGCAAAATGCGGGTATTCGCCGATGTCGACGAGGTCCATCTCGACCGGGTTGCGGTCGGTGGCAAGGTGCAAGTCACCTTCCGCGGCAGCCCGACGATCTATGCGGGCAAGATCACTCGCATCGCTCCGGCAGTGAAGCGTATGCAGCGGTCCGAGCCCGACAACGGTTCGTCGACCGATGCCCGCGTCGTGCAGGTGGAGATCACTCTCGACGATCCGTCCAGCATGCCGCAAGTGCTGGGACGCGAGACGCGCGTCACCTTCCTCTGATGGCGATATCCCTGCCTGCGGCCCCGTCGCTGCGGCCGCGTTGGAGGTGGCCGTTCTTTTCGCTCGCGCCGTTGCGGGCTGCGGCCAGGACTGCTGCCGCCATGCCCCTCGGCGCGCAGCAGCTCAAGCGCCAGCGCACGAGCACGCTGCTGTCGCTGGCCGGCGTGACTGCGAGTCTCCTGGTGGTGTTCGCGCAACTCGGCATCGAGCGCGCCGTCTACGACTCGTCGATCCGGGTGCACGAGGCGGTCGTCACCGACCTCGTGCTGGTGCCGATGGGTTTCAAGTCGCTGCAGCTCAATGCCGATGTGCCGGTCGCGATGACCGACGTCGTCTCCGCCAATCCCTCGGTGGCCCAGGTGCTGCCGGTCTGGTTCGGCGTGATGTCGCTCAAGGGGCCCGGCATGCCGGTCGCCCGCCGGCTCGCCTGGTATGCGATCGACGTGGAACGGCCGGCCATCGACGTGCCGGGACTGCGCGAAAACCTCTACAAGCTCCGCGTCACGCGCCGCATCCTGTTCGACCGCGATTCGCGGCCCTATTTCGGCAACTTGGCGACCTTGGCGCAAGGCGGCAAGGAAGTCCCCGTCACCGGCCCGCCGGACAATCGCGGCCTGCTGCGCGAGATGTTCGTGGCGGGAACGGTCGCGATCGGCCCCAACGTCGTGAACGACGGCGCGATCATCATGTCCGAAGCGTCGATGGATGAGCTGCTCGGGTCCTGGTACTCGGATCGTCCGGCCTTCATGGGCGTCCGGCTGGTGCCGGGTGCCGACAAGTTCGCGGTGGCGCAGCAGCTCAATCGCGATCTGGCCGGACGCGGCGAGGTGATCACGCGCGAGGAATTCGAGGCGCGCGAGAAGCGCTATTGGTCGCGCGAGACGCCGGTCGGCTACATCACCGATCTGGGCTTCGTCATGGGCCTGATGATCGGCATGGTGTTCATCTACTATGCCCAATATCAGATCATCCGCTTCTACCTGCCCGAATACGCGATCCTGAAGAGCCTGGGCTACGACTGGTGGTTCTTCTTGTGCATGATCGGTCAGATCGGTGCCGCCATCATAACGCCGGCCTATATCGTCGCCTTCACCCTGGCGCGCATCATCTACGGTATCGCCGAAGCGTCGATCCACCTCGGCATGACGATGGGGCTGCGCGAAATGGTTGTCTCGCTTCTGGCATCGATCCTCATGACCGTCGTCTCGAGCCTCTTCGCGATCCGGCGCCTCTGGAAGGTCGACCCGATCATGCTGTTCGAATAGCCATGTCTGGCGAAAACGTCATGGGACCGCCCGTCGTCGAGGCGATCGACGTCCATCACCACTACGGCGCCGGTGCACAGCGCGTCGATGTCCTGTTCGATATCAACATGCAGGTCCGCGAGGGCGAGCTGCTGATCGTTACCGGTCCCTCGGGCTCGGGAAAGACGACGTTGCTGACAATTCTCGGCACGATGCGACGGCCGTCCGAAGGCAGCCTGCGGCTGCTCGGAACCGACGTTGGGGGCCTTACCAACGCCGAGCTGGACAAGCTGCGCAATCGCGTGCGCTTCCTGTTCCAGAAGCGCAACCTGCTTTCGTCGCTGACGGCGCTGCAGAACGTCATTGCCGGTGTGTCGACGACGGCGCTCACCCATCCGGACTGGGACGAGACGCGGGCCCGCCATCTGCTCAACCTGCTGGGCCTGGGCGACAAGGCCGAGTCGTGGCCGGACGAGTTGTCGGGCGGGCAGCAGCAGCGCGTGGCCATCGCCCGCGTCATGATCGGCCTGCCGGACCTGATCATCGCCGACGAGCCGACCTCGGCGCTCGACCGGGTCGCCGGCCGGCTGGTGGTCGATCAGCTCAAGGACCTTGCCATGCGCGCCAAATGCGCCGTCGTGCTGTCGACGCACGACGAACGCATCTTCGACGTCGCAAACCGCCGTCTCCACATCGAGGACGGTCGTTGTTTCGAAGTGCCGATCCACTACCACTGAACGGTGGGCGGATATGCTGCTCTTCCTCATCGATCTCGTCATCGTGCTTTGCCTGGCGGCGCAGCTCGGTATCGCCGGCTATTTCTTCTATCTGCTCTACTGGCTGGCGGCCCTGCCACATCGCGAGAAGGGACCGCCGCTGCTGCCCGACGAGCTCCCGCGGGTGCTGGTCCAGATCCCTGTCTACAACGAGCCGATGGTGGTCGAACGAGCGGCGAAGGCGGCGGGAATGCTCGACTGGCCGCGCGACCGGCTGAAGATCCAGCTTCTCGACGACAGCACGGACCTCACGTCGGACATCGCCCGACATGCCGTTGCCCGATTGCGCAGCGATGGGATCGACGCCGACCATGTTCGTCGCCGCGACCGGGCAGGCTTCAAGGCGGGCGCGCTGGCCGCCGGCTTGGCGCTTTGCGATGCACCGTATGTCGCCGTCTTCGACGCCGATTTCGTGCCGCCCGCAGATTGGTTGCAACGGGCGATGGCGGCCCTTCTGGCGGCCCCGCGGGCAGCGTTCGTGCAGACGCGCATCGAGTGGGGCAATGGCGATCGCAACTGGCTTACTCGGGCGCAACGGCTGATGCAGGATGCGCATTTCGCCGTCGAGCAGGATGTGCGCGCACGGCGTGGCGTGCCGTTCCAGTTCAACGGCACAGGTGGGATCTGGCGGCGCGCTGCGGTCGAGGATGCGGGCGGCTGGTCGCACGACACGTTGTCGGAAGATCTCGATCTCGTCCTTCGAACCCATCTCGCAGGATGGAGCGGTGTGTTTCTGATGGAGCCGCATGTCACCGGCGAGCTTCCGCGGCAACTGGCCGACTTCGGAGCGCAACAAAGCCGCTGGTCGAAGGGATTCGCCCAGGTCGCGCGCAAACTGCTGCTGCCTGTCTGGCGTTCCAGCTGGTCGACCGAGGCCAAGCTCGTCACGACCGCTGCGCTTGGCCAACAGCTTATCTTTCCGGTCCTGGCTGTCGGCATCGCAGCCTTGATCCTGTCGATCATTGGCCATGGCCAGCTCCTGCCTGTTTTCGGCGCGCTGCTTTGGGTGTGGCTCGTGCTCGTGCTTGTGGTGCTGGTGGGCATGACCTGGGGCGCCTATCGGCGCCTCGAACGGGGAGGCGTGCTGGACTATGTGGCGACCGCCGCCACGGTGCCGGCGTTGATCGTCTATCTTGCGGTAGCCAACGCCGGGGCTATCGTCGCCGCCGGGCTTGGCCGGAAGACCGAATTCAAGCGAACCCCGAAAACCGGCACCTGACAAGCATGATGCCCATTGTTGCTTCCCTGGCGCTTCTCCTTGCCGCCGTGTTCGCGATTTGCTGTCTCCTTCTCGCGGCCTTCATCGGCAGCCTGCTCTACATGGTGGTGCTGCATCACCGCCTCAAGCACGAGGGGCTGGAGCACGAGGAGGGGCTCTTGCTGACGCCGCTTCCGCCGGACGACGCATTGCCGCATGTCGTCGTGCAGATTCCATCGTTCAATGAGGGGCCGGTGTTGCGGCGTGGTGTCGAGGCGGCCGCCCGGCTCGACTGGCCGCGCGACAAGCTGCACATTCAGATCCTCGACGACAGCACCGACGAGACCGCAGATCTGGCGCGAGCGGTGGCGGCCGAACTGCGTGACAAGGGCTTCGACGTGGTCGCCCTGCAGCGCACCGACCGCAGTGGCTACAAGGGCGGCGCGCTGCACGAGGCCATGCAGCAGACGCCCCACGACTACTTTGCGATCTTCGATGTCGACTACGTGCCGCAGCCGGATTTCCTGCGGCGCTGCATGCGTGTGTTCGTGGCCGAGCCCGATACGGCGTTCGTGCAGGCGCGCTTCGATTTCCTCAATCCGCACGAGAACGCCCTCACCGAGATGCAGATGGTGACGCTCGACGCCCATCTCGGGATCGAGCAGGCGACACGCTATTGGGCGGGCCATCCGCTGCCGTTCAACGGCACCTGCGGCATCTGGCAACGCGCGGCCATCGAGGCCGGTGGCGGCTGGAAGGGCGACACCGTCACCGAGGATCTCGATCTTACCTATCGCGGCTGGGTCAAGGGTTGGCGCGCCGTGTTCCTGACGAGCGTCGCCGTGCCGGGCGAGCTGCCGGCCGACACCAAGACGTGGCTGCGCCAGCAGCAGCGCTGGCAGGACGGCTTCCGCCACGTCTCGATGCGCATGTTTCCGGTGATCCTCAGGAGTCGCAGCATGTCGCTGGCGGCCAAGGGGGCGGCGCTGCTCCATCTTTGCATGTCGCTCAACCAACCGGTGCTGCTGGTCGGCGTGGTGTCCGGCGTGCTGGCCGGGCTTCTGGCGCCGACCCTGGTGCCGTTGCTTCTGGCCTTGTTCCTCGTCACCCTTGCCTGGGTGCTGATCTGCGCCACCACCTTCCTGCGCGCCGGCCACAACTTCATCCGTGACGGCGAGATGCCGCCGCTGCGCTTCGCGGTGGTCCTGCTGCGCTTCGCTGGCGGGCAGGTTGCGACCGTCGTGCGCAGCCTGTTCGTGCATCTCAGGAAAGCCATGGCGCCGCCCAAGCCGGTCGTGTTCGACCGCACGCCCAAGCGAGGTGGTTAACCGTCCCGCAGCAAGGCCTGGCACGCTGACCGCAATCCGCCGCCCAGGCTGACCGGGCCATCGAACGGGACCGGGATCGTCTCGACGCGCCGTCGACGCAGTTCCTCGATCAAGTTCCGGCTCCCGGCTTCGACCACTACCCGGCCTTCCCCGAGGACCAGAAGGTTTGCCTGAAGCATCGCCGCTTCGGCCGGGCTCAATACGATCTTGTCCCAGGAGCGGAGCGACATCGGCAAACCGTCGATCAGCCAGTCCGGACAGTGGACCAGCAGGCCGGATCCGACCAGGCCGAGAGCCCAGTCGAGATGCAGCACGTTCGAGCGCAGCGCAACGGGAACTACGCGATGGCTCCCAGCCAGCAAAGCCTGCAGCCAGTCGATGCCCGCCATGTCGGTGGCGCAGCCGGACATGCCGACATAAATCTCGCCGCCGTTCAGCAGCACGTCGCCGCCCTCGAGAAACGGACCGTTGACGGCGCCGGGCGAACCTAGGGGCACGCTCGACCAGGCCGCCCCCGCAGCGGCCACGCGCTGGACTTGCGCCCGCAGGCCGAAGCGCTCGCGCTGGCGGCACTGCAAGCGCAGCGATGCATCGATCAGGTGATTGTCCACCACGATCAGGGTATCGCGTGCAAAGAGCTGGCTGCCTTCGCCGTTCGGTGCCAGGAAATGCCGCTCCGGTCCCTGCAGCCTTTCCGGCCGGTGGACGGTGACACCCTCGCGCTCCAGAAGCGCCGCGAGGTCCTCGACTTGAGAGTCGATGCGACGGGCACGCTCGGCGTCGACGTCGATCAGCCGCCGTCCGGCATGCGCGCGATCGAAGGTGGCCGCATCGGATGACCGCCAGCGCTGCGAGCCTTCGCGGAAGACGACGATTTCCTCGGCTGGCCCGATGCCGACGACCGCCTCGCGCAGGCCGTCCCATTCGTATCGTACGCGGCTCACGCCGTTCCGTCCGTCGCTATCAATCCCGCTTCGTTCTCCTGGCGCCGGCGTTGCGCCTCCTTCTCGACTGCAGCGACGAGGGAAGGAATGTGCGCTGCGATCTCGTAGAAATCGCTGGCGTAGAGGACGAGCAAGGTCGTGGGCTGGGTCGTCACGATGGTGGCGTTGCGCGGCAGGCGATCGAGCAGCGCCATCTCGCCGAAGAACCCGCCCTGGCCGAGCCGCACGGGCTGCCGCGACAGGCGGACCTCGACCTCGCCCTCGGAGATGAAGAACATCGAGTCCCCAGGTTCGTCGCGCCGCACGACGACGAAGCGAGGCGGGTAGTAGCGCACCCGAAGCTTTCCCACGATCTCCGACAGGGTAACCGTGCCGAGCTCGGTGAACATCGGGACTTTCACCACTTGGTCCCACACGCGCAGATATTCGCGGCGACGGACCTCCTCGGCGAAGCCGGTCGCGAGGATGCCAGTCATCAGGGCGAGCACCAGAATGCCGCTCACCATGACGACCGACCCCACCATCCGGCCGCCGACCGTGTGGGGGACGACGTCGCCGTAGCCCGTTGTCGTGAGCGTGACCACCGCCCACCACAACGAAGATGGCAGGTCGCCGAATAGGTTGGGCTGCTCGTTGCGCTCGAAGAAGTGGGTCGCCGTCGCCGCTGCCACCAGCACGATGACGAAGATGATCAGCACGCTCGCGAGCGAAGCCCGCTCGTTCGAGATGACGCGCGCCAGCGTCGTCATGGCCGGCGCATGGACGCCGAGCTTCAGGATCCACAGGATGCAGAAGATGGCGGCAATGTCGCTGTCGGCCCTGATCGCACGCAAGGTGATGGCGAAAGCGGGCACGACGGCCAGCAGCCCGATAAGGCCGGTTGCGGAAAATGCCCATGCCAGCCTCGCCCGGCTCTCGGAAAGTCCGCTGTAGCGCGGCGATTCGGGTGCGGACCATAGGCGCAGCGCGTACTCGACCAGGAAGACCACGGCCACCAGGGCGATCAGGAAGGCCAGCAGCTGTTCGACCGGGTCCGGCAAGCTCGGCACCGAGGACACCGTGACCGCGAGCAGGCCCGATCCCAGCACCAAGAGATGAAAGGCGCGCCAGCGTCGGCCGCCGCGACTGTCGTCGGAATGCCGCAGCGTTGCATGGACACGCGCCCGCAAGGTCGAGATCGTTGCCGCCACGGTGGCGACCATAGGCAGTTTGACCTGCGAATTGCAACGCGACGACGACCGCGTTCCATGTCGGCGTTTCAGAAAGGAAGGGGACGCTCGCGCCCGCTATCACCCTCACGCTGCCGTGGGATCCCAGCGGACAGGACGAGATTGCCGGCCTTCAGGAGCCGGCGTGCGCGTCCTGGAGCGGCTGTGCCGCCTTGAGACGGGTGTCGGCAAGCTCGCCGGCGGCTTCGAGGATTGGGTAGGCGACGGAGGCGAGGTGGCCGTTGATCCGCTTCAGGTCGCGGATCACGTCCATGTGGATCGAGCTCGTCTCGATCGATTCGGGCCGGCCCTCGCGCAGGCGCGCGAAGTGGCTGTCCGCAGCCTTGGCCTCGGCGTCGCGGATGACCGCCTTCTCGGCGACCAGCCGTCGCGCCAGCGTGATGTCCCTGGTCGTGAAGACGTTGAGCGCCAGCCGCAAGTTCTCCAGCACGCGCGAATGGAAGGCCTTCAGCTCCGACAGCCCTTCGGTCGAGAACACGAAGCGATTCTTGATCTTCTTGGCCGCGAGCTCCATCAGGTTCTTGTCGATGATGTCGCCGATATGCTCGAGATTCGTCGTGAAGGTGAGGATCTCGACATAGCGCTTTCCTTCCTCCTCGCTGAGGTCGGTGCGGGATGTCTGGATCAGGTAGAGCTTGATCGCCTCGTACAGCCGATCGACCGCGTTATCGGCGTGTTCGATGGCGCGAACCGCCTTCGGGTCGGAATGCTCGAACACCTCGATCGACTGACGCAGCATGTCGGTCACCCGATCGCCCAGCGCCAGCGTCTCTCGGAGCGCACAGCCCAGCGCCTCGGCCGGCGTGTCGAGGACGTTCGGATCGAGATGGCGCGGCTTGCCGGGATCGTCGGCCACGGGTCTCGTCGGCAGCAAGCGGCGGCACAGCGCGGCGACGGGCTCGATCAGCGGCAGGAAGATGATGGCCGCCACGATGCTGAACACCGAGTGGAAGTTGACCGCGACCCGCGCCGCCGATGGCTCCAGCGACGACAGCCAATGCGCGACCGGCGCCAGGAAGGGCATGAAAGCGATACCGATCACGAGCCGCGAGATCAGGTTGGCCAGCGGCACACGACGGGCATCGATGTCGGTCGCCGATTGGTCCATGTAGGGCGCCAGCGCTCCGCCCACGTTGGCGCCCACGACCATGGCGAGCGCCAGCGCCGGGCTGATGATGCCGCTTGCAGCAAACGACATGATCAGCAGAACCGCCGACAGGCTGGAATGAATGAACCATGTCGCGACGGTCGCGAGGATGGCGGCGATGACATATTCATCCTGCATGCCGGCAAGGGCCGCGATGAAGGCCGGCGAGGTCCGCAACGGCTCGATGGCCGCGGTCAGCAGCTTCAGCGACAAGAGCATCAGGCCGAGGCCGATGCCGACCCGGCCAAGATGATGCGGCTTGTCGGAATCGATCGTCATGAAGGCGATGACGCCGGCTGCGATCAGCAGCGGTGACAGCCAGCCGAGGTCGAACGACAGGACCTGGGAAGTGAGCGTGGTGCCGACGTTCGCCCCCAGCATGACGGCAAGCGCAATCGGCAGCGAGATGAGGCCCCGGCCCGCGAAGGAGGCCAGCAGAAGGGCAGTGGCGGTGCTCGACTGCAGCAGGCCAGTCAATCCCAAGCCGCCCACGAAGGCGGTGAAGCGATTGCGCGAGCAGGCGGCAATGGCGCGACGCAGCGTAGCCCCGAAGGCCCGGGTGAGGCCGGTCCGGACCATGCGGACGCCCCACAGCAGGAGGGTGACGCTGCCGAGAACGTTCAGGATGGTGTCGACGCCGTGCATGACTCGCGCAACCTACGCTTGGCGGATGGATGATGAAAGATTTTTGACTACTACTTACTCGATGGCCCGGCCATGGCGGACTGGACGGATTCGCCGTCCGAGCCGATCATTGGGCCGACAGCATGGAAGGGTTCGGCATGTCGCCAGATAGTGGACGCGCGATCGACGGCGAAGTGATCGTCAACGGCCGCCGGTACCGACTGCCGCGGCAGCCGACGGTGGTCGTCTGCATCGACGGCTCGGAACCAGGCTATATCGAGCGTGCGGTGGAAATGGGAGGTGCGCGCTGGTTCGGCAAGATCCTGCGTACGGGCACCAATCTCGTTGCCGACTGTGTCATCCCGTCGTTCACCAACCCCAACAACCTCTCGATCGTCACCGGCCAGCCACCCGCCGTGCACGGCATTTGTGGCAACTATTTCCTCGATCCGGAGACCGGCCGCGAGGTGATGATGAACGACCCCGGGTTCCTGAGGGTCGAGACGCTGTTTCCGGCGCTTCAGAAGGCAGGATGCCGGATCGCCGTGATCACGGCGAAAGACAAGCTGCGGGGCTTGCTGGGCAAGGGGCTGACCCTGGGGCCGGGAAAGGCCTGCAGCTTCTCGTCCGAGAAGGCCGACCAGGCGACGCTGGCGGAAAACGGCGTTGCCGACGTGCCGGCGCTCGTGGGCCTGCCTGTGCCGGACGTGTACAGCGCCGCCCTTTCGGAGTTCGTCTTTGCGGCGGGAGCGAAGTTGATGGAGCGCGACCGGCCCGAAATCATGTATCTCTCGACGACCGACTACATTCAGCACAAACATCCTCCGGGCAGCGCGGCGGCCAACGCCTTCTACGCGATGATGGATGGCTACCTGGCCAGGCTCGAAGCCATGGGCTGCACGCTCGTTGTTACGGCGGATCACGGCATGAACGACAAGCACGACGGGGCGGGCCGACCCGACGTCCTTTACCTTCAGGACCTGTTCGATGATTGGCTCGGTGTCGGCGAGGCGCGGGTCATCCTGCCGATCACGGACCCCTATGTCGTGCACCACGGCGCGCTGGGCTCGTTCGCCGTCGTTTATCTTCCGGCAAAGGTGTCCGGAGACGAGATGGCGAAGAAGCTGCAAGCCTTGCCGGAGATCGAGGTCGCATTGACGAAAGACGAGGCCGCCCGGCGTTTCGAGCTGCCGGCGGATCGGCTAGGCGATCTGGTCGTCGTCTCGACGCGGCACAAGGTGCTGGGGACGTCGGCTTCGCGGCATGATCTGTCCGGATTGACCGAGCCGCTGCGCAGCCATGGTGGCCTGTCGGAGCAGAAGGTGCCGTTGATCTGCAACAGGAAGCTGGCATCGGGCGCGCCGCCACGGCGATGGCGGAACTTCGACGCGTTCGATCTGGGGCTGAACCTCGTCGCCTGAAGGTGATAGGCTTCGCGGCATGAGCACGCAAACCTACACCGGAAGCTGTCACTGCCAGGCCGTGTCGTTTACCGTCGATCTCGATCTCGACCAGGCACTGCAGTGCAATTGCTCGATCTGCACCAAGCTTGGTGCGGTCTGGGCATTCGCCCCCAAGGCCAAGATGACGCTCAAATCGGGCGCCGATGCCCTGGGCGACTACCAGTTCGGCAAGAAGCACCTCCATCATCGCATCTGCCGCCATTGCGGCGTCGAGAGCTTCGCCGAAGGGACCGCGCCCGACGGGACCCCGAGCGTGGGCATCAATCTCCGCTGCGTCGATGGCGTGGAGATCGGGAAGCTCACGCCGCGCCAGTACGACGGCCGCAGCCTTTAGCTGACTTTTTTGGGAGAGACGCCATGGCAGCGAGTCAGGCCGACAAGGCCGCGAAGTTCCGTGCCCTTCATGAAAGGCCGGGCGCCTTCGTGATCCCCAATCCCTGGGATGGCGGCTCCGCTCGGCTGCTGGCGGGGCTGGGCTTCGAGGCGTTGGCGACCTCGAGCGGCGCCAAGGCCGGCGTGCTGGGCAAGCGCGACGGCAAGGTGACGCGCGAGGAGTCGCTTGCCAATGCAAAGATGATCGTCGAAGCGACCGACCTGCCGGTGGCGGCCGATCTGGAGAAGGGCTTCGGCGACGGTCCGGATGCCACGGCGGAGACCATCCGGCAGGCCGCCGCCATCGGCCTCGTCGGCGGATCGATCGAGGATGCGACCGGCGACAAGGATGCGCCGCTCTACGACCTCGAGACGGCGGCGGTGCGCGTGAAGGCGGCAGTCCAGGCGGCGCAATCGCTGTCGATTCCGTTCGTCCTGACGGCGCGCGCCGAAGGCTTTCTGCGGGGCCGGCCCGACCTGGAGGACGTGATCAAGCGGTTGCAGGCCTTCGAGGCGGCCGGTGCCGACGTCCTCTTCGCACCCGGTTTGCCCGATTTCGCCGCCGTAAAAAAGGTCTGCAGCTCTTTGAAAAAGCCTTTCAATTTCATGGTCGGTATCAAAGGAAAGTCGTTCACCAAGGGCGATCTGGAAGCCGCTGGCGTGAAGCGAATCAGCCTCGCTACCTCGCTTTATCGCGCCGCCATGACGGGCCTTCTGGAGGCTGCAAAGGAGGTGAAGGAGCGGGGCACCTTCGGCTATCTCGACAGCTCGGTCTCGACTCCGGACCTGAACGCGTTCATGAAGGAGTAATGGATACAGACCTGAATCGAGTTGCTGCTGCTGCAACCGAACATTTCGATGTCCTGATTGTCGGGGCCGGCCTTTCCGGCATTGGCGCCGCGTGGCATCTGCAAAAGGAGTGCCCGCAGAAGCGTTACGCCATCCTGGAGGGACGCGAGGCGAGCGGGGGCACCTGGGACCTGTTTCGCTATCCCGGGGTCCGGTCCGACTCGGACATGTACACGCTGGGCTATCGGTTCCGGCCGTGGACGGATGCCAAGGCGATCGCCGACGGGCCGGCCATACTGAAATACATAAGGGAAGTCGCCAGCGATCACGGCATCGACGCGAAGATCCGTTATCGGCATCGCGTCGTTGCGGCTTCCTGGTCGACGGCGGACGCTTGCTGGACGGTCGAGGTCGAATGCGGCCCCCAGCGAGAACGGCGGACGCTGAGCTGCAACTTCCTCTGGATGTGCAGCGGCTACTATGACTATGCGGCCGGCTACCTGCCGGATTTCCCCGGCATGGACCGGTTCAAGGGCCGCATCGTCCATCCGCAGAAGTGGACGGACGACATCGACTACGCCGGCAGGCGCGTGGTGGTGATCGGAAGCGGCGCGACCGCGGTCACGCTGGTGCCGGCGATGGCCGATACCGGTGCGGCGCACGTCACCATGCTGCAACGCTCGCCTACCTACATGGCGATGCGCCCGTCCAAGGACCCGTTCGCCACGAAGATGCGCCAGCGCCTGCCACTCAAGCTCGCCTATGCGGTGACCCGATGGCGCAATGTCCTGTATGGCATGTACGTTTATCAGATGTGCAAGCGCCAGCCGGAAAAGGTCAAGCGCCTGCTGCTGGGCGGCGTACGTAAGGTGCTGGGACCGGACTACGATGTCGCGACGCATTTCACCCCGCGCTACAATCCATGGGACCAGCGGCTTTGCCTGGTGCCCGACGCCGATTTCTTCCGCGCCATCCGGCAGGGCAAGGTATCGGTCGTCACCGACCATATCGAGACCTTCACCGAGACCGGCCTCAGGCTGAAGTCCGGCGCCGAGCTGGCGGCCGACCTGATCGTGACCGCGACGGGCCTCGTGTTGATCCCGCTGGGCGGCGTCAAGCTCACGGTCGACGGCCGCGCGGTCGAGCCGTCCCAGACCTTCATCTACAAGGGCATGATGTACTCGGACGTGCCGAACCTCGCCTCCGTGTTCGGCTATACCAACGCCTCATGGACGCTGAAGGCCGATCTCGTCTGCGAGTATGTCTGCCGCCTGCTCAATCTCATGGATCGCAAAGGCTATCGTTACTGTATGCCGCACAACAGCGATCCGACGCTCGAAGCCGAGCCCTGGGTCGACTTCTCGTCCGGCTACATCCAGCGTGCGCTCAAGCACCAGCCGAAGCAGGGCTCGAAGCGGCCATGGAAGCTTTATCAGAACTACGTGTTCGACCTCACGAGCCTGCGTTTTGGTGCTCTGCGCGACCGGGCCATGACCTTCGCACGGTAGCCGGGGCGGCCATGGCTTTCGGCCGCGCCGGATGCTTCCGATGCCATCCGCCCAACACCATGCGGCCAAGCTTCATGAAGGGCAGCTCGATGTAGCTGTAGGAGATCTGCGCAACGGCGAGGGCTATGGCGACGGTGACCACGACGACCGCCACGAAGAGGGGCATCTGAAAGTGCTGCATCGTCTCCGGCGGCAGGCTCGCATAGAGACCGCGGACGGCGAGGGTCAAGACGAAGTAATGCCAAAGATAGAAGGAGTACGAGAGCCGACCATTCCACCGCAGGAGCGGGTGCTCCAGCGAGGCAAGGGCAGGCCGGCCTTCGGATCGGACGACCACGCTGATGAGGCCGAAGGCGCCGATGGCCTCCAGCAGGATCACCAGCGGCGGGCGCGTCGCAGCGAACGTGTTGGGCAGGACGGTCAGAAGGTAGAAGAAGCCGAGAGCGGCCCAACTTCCACCCAGCGCGCGCTCGATCGCACCCGCGAGGAGAAGGCCGCGCGTCTCCACCATCATGCCGAGGTAGAAGACGAACAGATACCGGGACCACAGATGGTCCCAGTTGAGCAACGACAGGCCAATCAACAGGGCCAGCACCCCGGCGTCGAGCCAGACGCTGCCCCTACGGCTCAGGTTATGGAAAAGCGGCAGGAGTGGCGCCGCGCACATCTCGGCGTAAAGGGACCAGATAACGAGATTGAGCGACCAGCCGGCCATCGTGAGGGTGCCGGCGACAGATCGCAGCTTCAATGGGTTGAAGGACTCGCCATTCAGCCAGGCCGCATGCAGCGCACCCATGCCGGGATAGGCCGTGAAATCGAGGGCCGGAGCGCCCGTCAGGAACAGCCAGCCCAGGCCGACAATAGCCAAGGTTGCAACGATGTGCGCCGGATAAAGCCGAAAGATACGTCGGATCAGAAAGGAAATGAGACCGCTTTGCCTCGCATCGAGGGCGCGGCCGATCACGACGCCGCTGATCGCGAAGAACAGGATCACGGCTGTCTCGCCGTTGAAGAACCCGTCGAAGACGTCGAGGATGAAATCGCGAAGGGACGAGCGATCGAGCAGAACGACGTGCTGATCGATGAGTAGCAGGAAACCGCGGGCGTGGGTCAGCGCGACGGACAATGCCGCCAGACCTCGCACGGACTCGATACGGGTAAGAAAGCCCTTGTTCCCTGCCGTGGACGACTTCCTCTGCGGCCGCGAAAAAGCTGTCGCGGTCACGGCACTCTGGTCCATTGCTCCCCTTTTTCAGCGGCGTTCCGTGGCCCCCCGCGATGTCGGGCGATCTTAATCGCAGACCGAATGCGTCGAGCGAGTCAAAGTTATGACCCCGACTCGCCAACCAATGTTCAGGGGCTGTCCGGAAGAAGCCTCACGGCGTGTACACTGTCGCCTTTGCTAACCAGCGCCGTCTTGCCGTCCGGAGTCACCCCGATGACGCGGTCGCCGTCGAACGGCAGGCTAAGCCGCTGCGTGCCGTTTGGCGCATCGAGCACAAGGCGATTCTCGCTTATGCGCAGCAGGCTGCCATCGGCCATCAGGCCGGCAAAGCGACCGTCGCGGCTTTCGAGGCTGTCCTCGGCGTCGAGCTTCCAAACCAGCAGGTGCGGTGGAAGGTTCGTGGGTGCGTCGTGCAGGACGATCGTTCTACCGTCGGCTGAGATGTCGAGCGTAGGAGCGCTGAGGCCGGAGGCAGCGAGCTTGCGCTGGCGGATCGGCTGTCCTTCGCGTGACCAGGCTGCCAGGCGGCTGTCCGAAGTGTAGATCGCGATCACGTCGGCCGACGCGGTCGCTGCTTCCGGAACGAGCTTCTGCTGGTCGTCGAAGGCCATGCGACCGAGCACCCGGCCGTCGAACCCAAGAACCAGGAAGCCCGAACCGTCGGGCATGGGCCGCAGGATACGATCGTCGAGAAGGAGCGTGGCGGCCAGCATGGTGTTCGTCGGGCCGGCCGGGAAACGCATCGGCCGGCCGACACGATTCCAACCTTGATCGAACACCTCGAACTGTCCGTCGGGCGCCAGCACTCCGACTTTTCGTCCAGAAGGAGATGTGAACAGGCGCGGCCGCTGCATGTCGGAGGCGGGGGGCTCGCTCTTCCAAAGCTGCAGGGCAGCGCGCTCCTCGCTGCCGTCGAGCTGCCAGATCTGCAGCCGGCCGTCGGCATGCAGCGCCGCCATTTGTGTTCCGCCCGCAATCGGCTGGATGGCGATGGGACGGCCAAGATCGCCGAATGGCCGGCTCAGCCTCTGGCCGTCGCCATCGAGCAGCACCAGCCCTTCATCGGCCGCGACCGCAATTCGACTCCCGTCGGCAGCCGTCGCGATGCGGGCCGAGCCGGCCGGCGCAGGGCTTTCGTGCCGAAGCTTGCCGTCGAGGTCGACGAAACGCAGACGATCCGCTGTCAGGATGACGAAACCGCCCTTGTCCGGCAGGGCGGCAACGTCCAGGACTTCGTCGGCCGCCTCGAGGGGACGCACGTTGTCGAGACGTCCAAGCGCAGTGGATAGGACGCTCGCGCCGTCAGGCGAGGGATAGCTCACGACCAAAGTCTGGCCGTCGGGCGAAAAGACATGGCGTCTGACATCGGGGTGCTGGACATGTGGCGGCATCAATCGAACGCCACCTTGTCCAAAGACGCGGAGCTCGCCGCAGACACCGGCAAAAACCAGGAGCTGTTCATCCGGCGAAAACATGGGAGTCCGCTCGATGCCTTCCGACCGGCACGATTCGGACGGCTGGCCCAGCGTTACGGTCGGGCCATTCGGTCGACCATCGGCGCCGACGAGACGCAGCGTCCCGGAAAGCCGCAGTGCGAGATTGCGGCTGACAGGCGCTACACCGATGCCGGTGATTGCTTCCGGGACAGTCGCGAGAACCGCAGGCTGATCCTTGTCCGCGGACCAGCTCTCAAGCTTGCCGCCGTCGTCGCCGGTGACGATATGCGCCGCATCGAGCCACGCGGCCGAGGTAAAACGCCCGGGCAGGGTTCGGGCCAACACGAAATGACCGCCGCTGGTAGCGCGGACAAGCTGGACCTCGATCTTCCCATGCCCCTCTGATCTCGCGAGGAGCAGGCTGTCGGCACTGCCGGGCTGGAAGGAAAGAAGATCGATGCTCTTTGCGTCGGCGACAGGCAAGGCAGTCTGCGCATCGGCCGAACTGATCGCCAATGCGGCAAGCAAACCCGCCGCAAAAGCCCATACGCCGCGCCACCAATTGTCAGAGCGGAGCATCCGCTTCGTCTTCTCCCCACCGCTGCGGCGAGCGTAGGCGGCTCTTGCGGCGGCCACAAGATCGGTGCCTCCGGCCATTCGCCATGAGACCGTCGCGGAATGTGATCACCACGGTCCGGGAGCTGCGCCGTTCGGCACTCCGCTGGACCTCGACATCGAACGTGGTCCAACATTGACGATCGTGGGCATCGGCGGCCCTGCCAGACAGAGAGCTGATATGAGCGGCAAATCTTCGCCTTTCCTCGCGATTCCCGGCATTCCGGTCCCCGGCGAGGGCAAGCGCGGTCCCGGAGGTCACCTCGGCTATCTCCTGCGCCAGGCGCAGGCCTCGGTGCGTGGTGCGATGGACCGTGCGCTCACCGATCTCGGTATCACGGCGCCGCAATTCACGGTGCTCACCATGATCGCCGCCTATCCGGGCCTGTCCGGTGCCGACCTCGCCCGGCTCACCTACCTGACGCCGCAGACCATCAACGTGATCGTCGGCAATCTCGAGCGCGACGGAGCGATCGAGAAGAGCGCACATGCCACGCATGGGCGCATCCTGCGGCTGAATGCGACCGCCAAGGGCCACGCTGTTCTCAAGCGCTGCCGCTCGCGGATCGCGGCGATCGAGGCGGACATCGCCGATCTGCTGGATAGGGACGAAGAAGGAATCGTGCGGCGCTGGCTGAGCACCGTTGCGGAGAAGCTGGCCGAGAGCGGCCGATGACCGGCAATGACGTCGCGATCATCGGCGGCGGCGCGATCGGTTCCTCGATTGCCTATCATCTGGCGAGCGATCCTGCGTTTGCCGGCAAGGTGACGGTCATAGAGCGCGATCCGAGCTATCGGCAGGCGTCGTCGGCGCTCTCGGCAAGCTCGATCCGCCTGCAATTCTCGACACCGCTCAACATCCGTCTCTCGCGGTACGGTGTCGAGTTTCTGCGTCAGGCGCCGCAGACGCTGGGCGTTGATCTCGCTTTCAAGGAGATGGGTTATCTTTTCCTTGCGGACGCCGTCGGCGAAGCGGCTTTGCGGGCAAACAATGCCGTTCAACGCAGCGAAGGTTGCCCCGTCGAGCTCCTGGAACCGGCGACACTGGCGCGGCGCTTCCCCTGGATCGACGCTGACGGCCTCGCGATGGCCTCGCTCGGCACCGCGAACGAAGGCTGGTTCGACGGTCCGTCTTTGATGCTCGGCTTACGCCGGGCGGCCCGGGAGCGCGGCGCGATTTATATCGCTGACGAAGTGGTGGGGGTCGGGCGCCATCATGTCGATCTGCGCACGCGGGGCCGGCTGGAATCGGCCACGGTCGTCATCGCAGCGGGCGCCTGGTCGGCCGAGGTGGCAGCGATGGCCGGCATCGCCCTTCCGGTCGAGGCGCGACGCCGATCCGTGTTTGTGTTCGACGTGCGCAAGCCGCCGGGGTCGACGCCGATCACCATCGATCCGTCGGGCGCCTGGTTTCGGCCCGAAGGCCGTTTCTACATCGCCGGCACGACGCCGGCCGACGGCAACGATCCGGCCGGCGCGCCGCTCGAGGTGCAGCATCAGGAATGGGACGAGATGGTGTGGCCCGTGCTGGCGGCGCGCGTGCCGGCCTTCGAGGCGGCAAAGGTCGTGAACGCCTGGGCCGGCTACTACGAGTACAATACCTTCGACCAGAATGGCATTGTCGGCCGCCATCCGGAAATCCGCAGCGTGATCCTTGCCACCGGTTTCTCGGGTCATGGCCTCCAGCAATCGCCGGCAATCGGCCGCGCGGTGGCGGAACTCATCGTGCACGGCCGGTACCGGACCCTAGATCTTTTGCCGTTCGGCTATGAGCGGATATCCGCAGGCCGGCCTATCCGCGAACTCAGCGTGGTGTGATAGGCTTCGCTTGCTGAGGAAGGGAGAGTACCGTGCCCGATCAACCCTTGGTCAATTCGGACCTGCAGTCGGCGCTCGCGGAAGCGCGGCAGGCCTATATAGACCGCAACCCCAAGAGCTTCGCGCGCCATCGGGAAGCCTGCCAGGCGATGCCCGGCGGCAATACGCGCACCACGCTGCACAATGCGCCGTTTCCCCTTACCGTCGTCCGCGGCGAGGGCTGCCACCTCTGGGATGCCGATGGCCATGATTATATCGACGTGTTGGGCGAATACACCGCCGGCATCTACGGCCACTCCCATCCCGTCATACGGGCCGCGATCGACCGCGCGCTCAATCACGGCTGGAACTATGCCGGCCGCAACGCCTACGAGGCCGAGCTGGCACGGCTGATCGCCGATCGCATACCCTCGATCGATCTGGTGCGCTTCACCAATTCCGGCACCGAAGGCAATGTGATGGCGCTTGCCGGCGCCAGGGTTTTTGCCAAACGGTCGGGCCGCACCCGGGCGACCAAGGTGATGGTGTTCAAGGGCGGCTACCACGGCGGCGTGCTCTATTTCGTGAGCGGCGGCAGCCCGGTCAACATGCCGTACGAGTACGTCGTCGCGCCGTACAACGACATCGAGGGTACGCGTGCGCTGCTCGCCGGCCACGGCGAGCAGATCTTCGCGGTGCTGGTCGAGCCGATGCAGGGTAGCCATGGCTGCCTGCCCGGCGATCCGGCCTTTCTCAAGATGCTGCGCGACGAGACCAAGGCACGCGGCATCACGCTGATCTTCGACGAGGTCATGACTTCGCGCCTGTCGCCGGGCGGCCTGCAGGCCAAGCTCGGGATCATTCCGGACATGACCACGCTCGGCAAATATATCGGCGGCGGCATGTCCTTCGGCGCCTTCGGCGGCCGACGCGACATCATGGAGCTGTTCGATCCGACCAAGCCGGACTCGCTGCCGCACGCCGGCACGTTCAACAACAATGTCCTGACGATGGCGGCCGGCGTAGCGGGCTACGGCGAGGTCTACACGCCGAAGGCGGCCGAGGCCCTGAACGCACGCGGCGAAAAGATTCGCGAACGGCTCAACGCCATCTGCGCGAGGAACGAGGTCGCCTTCCAGTTCTCCGGCATCGGCTCGATGATGACCGCCCATGCGACCACACGGCCTATCCGGACGGCGGCCGACATCGCGAGCTCCAACCAGGACGCGAAGGAGCTGTTCTTTTTCGACATGTCGGCGGCCGGCATCTGGATCGCGCGGCGGGGGTTCGTGGCCCTCAACATCATGATTGGCGACGCGGAGGCCGATCGGTTCGTGTCCGCCGTGGAGGAGTTCGTGACGGCCCGAAAGGCCCTATTGCGGCCGCAATGAGCACCCACACCGAGGCATGACCGACGTCAGCCACTTTCCCCAACCCGTCTCCGGCACGGTGACGCCGCGTTTTGGCGACGTCGCTACGTTCATGCGTCTGCCCCTGTTCCGCGATCCCGCCGAGGTCGAGATCGGCCTTGTGGGTGTGCCGTGGGACGGCGGCACGACGAACCGGCCCGGCGCGCGGCACGGACCGCGTCAGATGCGCGACCTCTCCACCATGATGCGGCGCGTCCATCATGTCACTGGCATCGCACCCTACGAGCTCGCCAAATGCGGCGATCTCGGCGATGCCTCGGTGAATCCCGCGAGTGTCGACGATTCGCTGGAACGCATTACGAAGTTCTATACGAAGCTCCATGCCAGCGGAGCCGTTCCGCTCTCGGCGGGTGGCGACCACCTGATCACGCTGCCGATCATGCGGGGCATCGCAAAGGGTCAGACGCCGCTCGGCATGGTACACTTCGATGCCCACAGCGACACCTGGGATACCTACTTCGGCGGTTACAAATATAC
>DATEID010000376.1:0-2277 GCA_035279245.1 Reyranella sp. | reverse complement strand
TGGCGGGGCGATGGCGGCCTGGGCCGGTGGCTTCGGAGGCGGAGGCGGTGTCGCCGGCTTGCAAGCGGCGATCCGCTTTTTGAGTTCGCCTTCGATTGCCGCGATCTCGATCTGCAGCGCCTTGGCGCGAGCCTGTTCCTGTGACAGCGACGCTTTCAGGATCGGGCGCTGATCGGCCGGAGGGGCTGCTGCCGTCGGCGCGACGGGCGGTTCCCGGGTGGCGAGCGCGAGGGCAGGCGTGACGGGCAGCAAGTCGCGCAGCATCCATATGCCGACCAGCAACAGCGCGAGAAAGGGCAGGGCCAGCAGCAGAGTGCGGAGCCAGGGAATCGTGGCCGGTCGCCCAAGGGCGGGCGGCGCCACGGGAAAGGGCTTGGGTTGCTCGAGTACGGAACGCCGCGCCAGGGCTGGCCGCGGCACGGTCGGCAGTGGCAGAAGGCTGCCGGCTGCTTCCTTTTCATAGCCCCAGCACACGACCACCGGCCTGCCGCCCACGAGGAACACGAAGGATTCCGCCGGCCGTCGCGCCGCAAGTTCCAGCGATTGGCCGATCGCGCTCGTATCCTCGCCGTTCCCCCCGCCGGCCAGGCTTTGCCCGAGGCGGCCGATCGCGATCAGGCCACGATCGACCTGCGACAGGATCTCGCCGCGCTCCTTGGGATCGAGATCGGCGACGCTGCGGACCTCGCCTGCCCAGTTGGCGTACCAGTCGATGCCCTTGCCGTCGGCGTGGAGCTGGGGCTCGGCGAGCAGGTCGGCGACCTCGTCGCCGAGCCGTCGGCGCACGATGCGACCGAGTTGGACGGCCGAATTGTGCAGCGGCTCGCCCCGCACGCCGAGGGGCCGCATGCCGCTGCGCGTGGTGACGATAAGCGTACTCTCGCCGGACATTGCGCTGGCGAGATTAGCCGGCCGATTGTGGCGGAGCGATGGTGCCGAGCTGATGGTACCGAGCGGCGCGGGCGATCAGACCGCCTTCGCCCAGTCGCGCAGGACGAACTTCTGCACCTTGCCGGTCGAGGTCATGGGCAGGTCGCGGAACACGACATGGCGCGGACACTTGTAGTGCGCGAGGTTGGCGCGGCAGTGGGCGACGATGTCGTCCGCGGTTGCCGAGACACCGGGTTTCAGCACGACGAATGCGCAGGGCGTCTCGCCCCATTTGTCGTCGGGCTTTGCGACGACCGCGACGTTGGCGACCGCGGGATGCTTGATGATCACGCCTTCGACCTCGATCGTCGAGATGTTCTCGCCGCCCGAGATGATGATGTCCTTGGAACGATCGCGCAGCTCGAGATAGCCGTCTTCGTGCAGCACGCCGAGATCGCCCGAATGGAACCAGCCGCCTTCGAAGGCCTCCTGCGTCGCTTTCGGATTCTTGAGATAGCCCTTCATGACGAGGTTGCCGCGGAACATGACCTCGCCCATGGTCTGCCCGTCGCGCGGCACTTCCTTCATCGTCTTGGGATCCATCACCGTCACCGCGTCCTCGGCGGCGTAGCGGACACCTTGGCGCGCCTTCAGCCGGGCGCGTTCGCCGGAGTCGAGGGCGTCCCAGTCGTCGTGCCAGGAGCAGATGGTGGCCGGACCGTAGACTTCGGTCAGGCCGTAGACGTGGGTCACGCGGAAATTTTCCTTCTCCAGCGCCTCCAGCACGGCGGCCGGAGGCGGGGCCGCCGCCGTCATGAACTCGACCCGGCGCTCGAGCGGTCGCCGCTCGGCGGGGCCGGCACCGATGATGAACTGCATGATGACCGGCGCGCCGCAGAGATGTGTCACGCCGTGGTCGGCCAGGGCGTCGAAGATCGTCGTCGCCGAAGCGCGGCGCAGGCAGACGGAGGTGCCGGCCACCAGCGCCAAGGTCCAGGGAAAGCACCAGCCGTTGCAATGGAACATCGGCAGCGTCCAGAGGTAGACCGGATGCAACCCCATGGCCCATTGCGTCGCATTGCCGTACGCCGACAGAGCCGCGCCGCGATGATGATAGACGACGCCTTTCGGGTTGCCGGTGGTCCCTGACGTGTAGTTGAGCGAGATCGCGTTCCATTCGTCGCCGGGATAGTCCCAGGCATAGTGCGGGTCGCCGGTGGCGATGAACTCCTCGTAGGTCGTGTCGCCGATCTGGGCGCGGTCGTCGCACTGCGGGTCGTCGATATCGACCACCAGCGGCTGCACCTTGGCGATGCCCAGCGCCTCGGTCACGACCCGATGGTACTCGCGGTCGACCAGGAGTACCTTGGTCTCGCTGTGGTCGAGGATGAAGGCAATCATCGCCGC
>DATEID010000375.1:0-2083 GCA_035279245.1 Reyranella sp. | reverse complement strand
GACGGAGAGGTTGGGCATGTCGCCGGCATGCAGGCCCTCGGCCGCCTCCATGCCGTGCTTCTTGTGAGCGGGATTGAAATGGCCGCCGGCGCTGGTGAAGCCCGGCGGCTCGCACTTGCCGACGGCGTGGATGTGGACCGCGTGCTCGCCCGGCGGCAGGCCGGTCAGCGTGAGCTTGAGAAGGACGCCGTGCGGCGTCTGGGTGAGCACCGCCTCGCCGACCGCCTTCCCCTTGGCGTCCTTCAGCGCCGCCTTGGCCGTCTGCGCCTCGGCCGCCGACAACGACACCACACAGCCGACTGCCAGCACCGCGAACCCGACCATCATCCGCCGAACATCCATCCGCGTCCTCCGATCCTGCAGTCGTCGCACCATGCGGTGGGTCCGATGCAGGATCAAGGGCCGCATCATCACCCTGTTGCCGGCCGCTAGAAGATTGCGCCACTGGAGTGGCGCGCTCCCCTGAGCGTTCATCGGAGCGCCCTTCGGCTTCGCTCAGGGCAGGCGCAACTCCAGTTGCGCTCAAGCGGTATCCCGCGCCCGGGTCAGTCGACGATCACGGTATGGCCGGTGCTGTCGCGGCCGGGCGGCTTCTTGAAGATGGCGAGCAGGGGGATCGCGGCGAGCGTCATGATCAGGAGCAGCTTGTAGTCGTCGATATAGGCGATGATCTGCGCCTGCTGGGTGATCAGCGCGTCGAGCGCCGCCCGGCCGGCGGCGGTGACGGGATTCAGGAAGTGCGCGATCGCCGGCGCCTCGAATGCCCGATTGACCGCGGTGACGTGGGCGGTGATGTCGGCGTGGTTCACCTGCGTGTTGGTCGTGAGCAGCGCATTGACGACCGAGATGCCGATGCTGGAGCCGATGTTGCGTGACAGGTTGTAGAGACCGGCGCCCTCGGTGCGGTGCTCCGGCGGCAGCGTTGCCAGGGCGATGGCGCTGAGCGGCGGGAAGAGAAAGCCGAGCCCGACGCCCTGGACCATGCCGACGACGATGACCTCGGTCTGCGATACGGCCGGCGTCCAGCCCGTCATGGCGTAGAATGCCCAGGCCGTGAGCCCGAGGCCTGCGCCCAGCAGCAGGCGCGTATCGATCTGTCCGGTCAGGCGGCCGACGATCAGCATGGCGGCCATCGTGCCGATGCCGCGCGGTCCCATGACAAGGCCAGAGGTGACCACCGGATAGTCCATGAGCCCCTGGAGATAGGGCGGCTGCAGCGCCAGCGAGGCGTAATAGGTGAGGCCGATGATGGCGATGAACAGGGTGCCGGCGACGAAGTTGCGATCGCGGAACAGCGACAGGCGGACGAAGGGCTTGGCCGACGTGAAGGTGTGGACGAGGAACAGATAGAACGCCGCGGCGGCGACGATCGCCTCGAGCCAGATCTCGCCCGAGCCGAACCAGTCGTTCTGCTCGCCGCGGTCGAGCATGATCTGGAAGGCGCCGATCGCGACGCTCAGGGCGCCGAAGCCGAACCAGTCGAGCTTCTCCTTCGCGTTCGGGCGCGAGTCCGGCAGGAAGAGGCTCATGCCGAGAAAGGCGAGAATGCCGACCGGCAGGTTGATGTAGAACACCCAGCGCCAACTGTAGTTGTCGGTCAGCCAGCCGCCGAGGACGGGACCGAGGATCGGCCCCGCCATCACGCCGAGGCCGAACAGGGCCATGGCGGAGCCCTGACGCTCCTTCGGGTAGATGCCGATCAGCACCGACTGCGACAGCGGCACGAGAGCGGCGCCGAACGCGCCCTGCAGGACGCGGAACAGCACGATCTCCACCAGCGACTGCGCGATGCCGCACAGCATCGAGGCGACGGTGAAGCCCGCGACGGCGATGAGGAAGAGGCGCTTCAGCCCGAACCGGCTCGCCAGATAGCCGGTAGGCGGCGTCATGATCGCCGCGGCGGTGATGTAGGAAGTCAGCACCCAGCCGATCTGGTCGGGGCTCGCCGAGACGCTGCCCTGGATATGCGGCAGCGCGACGTTGGCGATCGTCGTGTCGAGTGCCTGCATCAGCGTGGCGAGGCTGACGCAGGCGGTGACCGCGGCCCGATTGATCGAGACTTCCGGGCGCCGCGCCACTACCT
>DATEID010000374.1:0-3470 GCA_035279245.1 Reyranella sp. | reverse complement strand
TTCGTGACCGTGGTCGATAGCATCGGCGAGGACGTCCAGATGGGGCCGACGCCGACCGCCGACCGGCCGCTGGAAAGCCGCGTCGAGGGGTTGGTCCAGAGCCTCGTCGAGCTGTTCGACAAGATCGTGCCGCTGCGCGTGGCGGCCGGCCAGTTCGCCGGCCATCCGGCCCTTCTGGAGCGTGGTCTGGCGCTGCGCCAGCAGTTGCGTGATGCGACGCTCAAGGCTTTCGAGCCCGAGTTGGCGACGCTCGGCGAGCAGTCCCGCGAGGAGCTGGTCGATGCCATCGGCGCCGCCCTGTCGCTCGATGCCTGGATTGTGCTCCGCCGCCGAGACGGACTGAGCGTCGAACGGGCGGTTGCCATCTGGCGGCGGACCCTCACGGCGCTGGTCGAGCACGAGCTGGGGAAAGTCCATCAATAAGTTGACGTCGCGCGATTGACTTGGCGTTGGGGATCAGGGACTTAAAGGCCCGTTTCAGGGGATCCGACGACATCGATGGCGACCAGCCAGCTTCACGAGGACTTTTCGCGCGACGACCACGTCAAGGCAGGCTCCGACCGCGGCTTCGGGTTCGTCTTTGCCGGCTTTTTTGCCCTGGTGAGCGCCCTTTCCTGGTGGCGAGGCCATGCCAGTTGGCATTGGACCTTGCCGCTGGCGGCGCTCTTCCTGCTGGTGGCGCTGGTCTATCCGCGGCTCCTCAATCCGCTGAACAAGCTTTGGCTCAAGTTCGGGTTGCTCCTTTACAAGGTCGTCAACCCGATCGTGCTCGGCCTGTTGTTCTATCTCACCATCATGCCGATCGGCTTTATCATGCGAGCGTTCGGCAAGGATTTCCTGCGGCTGAAGCGCGACAGCAGCGCCAGCAGCTACTGGATCGACCGCACGCCGCCGGGGCCGCCGCCGCAATCGATGCGCAACCAGTTCTGATGTCGAAAGGATCGCAGGCAAAATGGGCGCCATAATCGTCGAGCTCTGGGCCTTCATGCGCGAGCGCAAGAAGTTCTGGCTGTTGCCGATTCTGATCATGATGGTCGTGTTCGGCGGCCTGATCGTGCTCACCAAGGGCTCGGCGATCGCACCATTCATCTACACGCTGTTCTAGCGGAGGCGGAGCTCCTGCCATGCGTGTGCTGGGAATCTCGGCCTTCTACCACGACAGCGCCGCCGCCCTGATCGAGGACGGCGCACTCGTTGGGGCCGTGCAGGAAGAGCGCTTCACGCGCAAGAAGCACGATTCGGGCTTCCCGCAGAACGCGGTGCAGTATTGCCTCGACGCGGCCGGCATCAAGCTGGCCGACGTCGACTATGTCGCCTTCTACGACAAGCCGTTCCTGAAGTTCGAGCGGCTGATCGAGACCTATCTCGCGTACGCGCCGCGCGGCTTCAATTCCTTCCGCATGGCCATGCCGCTGTGGCTGAAGGAGAAGCTTTTTCAGAAGACCCTGCTGCGCGACGAGATGAAGAAGTGGCAGCCGGACTTCGACTGGCAGAAGCGCCTCCTGTTCGGCGAGCATCACCAGAGCCATGCCGCCTCTGCGTTCTTTCCCTCGCCCTTCGAGGAGGCCGCCGTGCTGTGCATGGACGGTGTCGGCGAGTGGGCCACAACGTCGCTCGGCTGGGGTCAGGGCAACAAGCTCGAGATGCTGCGCGAGATCCACTTCCCGCATTCGCTCGGACTTCTCTACTCGGCCTTCACCTACTACACGGGCTTCAAGGTCAATTCGGGCGAGTACAAGGTCATGGGGCTCGCGCCTTACGGCGAGCCGAAGTTCAAGAAGCTGATCCTCGACAAGATCATCGATCTCAAGGAGGACGGCACCTTCCGCCTCGATCAGCAGTATTTCGACTACTGCACCGGCCTGCGCATGACCAACGACAGGTTCGCCGCGCTGTTCGGCGGCAAGCCGCGCAAGCCGGAGGAGCTGCTTACCCAGCACCATATGGATCTCGCCGCCTCGGTGCAGGCCGTGACCGAGGAGATCGTGCTGCGGCTCGGCCGCTCGGTGAAGAAGGAGACGGGGGCGAAGAACATCTGTCTCGCCGGCGGCGTGGCGTTGAATTGCGTCGCCAACGGCAAGCTCCTGCGCGAGCAGCTGTTCGACAATATCTGGGTGCAGCCAGCGGCGGGCGATGCCGGTGGCGCGGTCGGCGCGGCCTTTGCCGCCTATCACGGCTTCATGGGCCAGCCGCGCAAGCTCAACGGCCACATGGACGGCATGGCCGGCTCCTATCTCGGCCCCGCGTTCGGCGACGAGGAGATCGCGCAGCGCCTGGCCGTGGCGGGTGCCAAGTTCACGCAGCTCACGCCCGAGCAGACGATCGAGCAAACCGCGCAGGCGCTGGCCGATTCCAAGGCAGTGGGCTGGATGCAGGGCCGGATGGAGTTCGGCCCGCGCTCGCTCGGCGCGCGTTCCATCCTGGGCGATGCCCGTTCGCCCACCATGCAGAAGACGCTCAACCTCAAGGTCAAGTACCGCGAGTCGTTCCGGCCGTTCGCGCCGGCAGTGCTGCGCGAGGACGTCGAGCAGTATTTCGACATCAAGAGCGACAGTCCCTACATGCTGATGGTGGCGCCCGTGGTCGAAGGGCGTCGGCGTGTCATGACCGCGGAGGAGGAGAAGCTGTTCGGCATCGACAAGCTGAACGTGCCGCGCTCCGACATTCCGGCCGTGACGCATGTCGACTACTCCGCCCGCGTCCAGACGGTGCACAAGGAGACCAACCCGGCCTTCCATGCGCTGCTGCAGGCCTTCAAGGCCAGGACCGGCTGCTCGGTGCTGGTGAACACCTCGTTCAACGTGCGCGGCGAGCCGATCGTCTGTACGCCCGAGGATGCCTTCCGCTGCTTCATGGGCAGCGAGATCGAGGTGCTGGTGGTGGGCAACTGCTTCCTGAAGAAGGAAGAGCAGAACCCCGCGCTCAAGCTCGACTACAAGAACGCCTTCGAGCTCGACTAGCACGGAATCACTTTTGTCGTCCTGAGCGCAGCGAATGACCTCATGCCATTTCAACGAGCACGTCGATCGCAATCGCCATGAGATCCTTCGCTGCGCTCAGGATGACAAGAGGTCGGATAGCTGACGACTCCGCCTCCCGTGGCAGCCGCTAGCACCATGCGCGCGGTAGTCTGCGACCGGCTGGGCGATCCGTCCGTCCTGAAGGTCGAGGAGCGGCCGGTTCCCGAGCCGGGGCCTGGCGAGATCGTGGTCAGGGTCGGCGCGGCCGGTGTCAACTTTCCCGATGTGCTCACCGTGTCCGGCAGCTACCAGCACAAGCCGGAGCTTCCCTTCACGCCCGGCATGGAGGGCGCCGGCGCGGTCCATGCGCTCGGTGCCGGGGTCACCGGCTGGCGCAAGGGCGACCGCGTGATCTTCGGCGTGCGGCCCGGCGCCTTCGCCGAATACGCGACTGTTTCGGCCAGGAGCCCGCTGATGCGCCTGCCGGACGGTTGGTCCTATGCGGAGGGA
>DATEID010000373.1:0-17678 GCA_035279245.1 Reyranella sp. | reverse complement strand
TTCATCGGTCGGCACACGATAGCCTTCCTTCAGCCAGCGGCCGAGGTCGATGTCGGCGCAGCGCTTGCTGCAGAACGGGCGGTACTTGGGCTCGGCCGACTTGCCGCAGACCGGACACTTGGTCTCGATACGCACGGCACGTAGTGGTGGAGAGGATCGGTCGGCCGGTGTCATGACTTGTCGTCGTCCTGATCGCCTGTCGCCCCTTGAAGGGCTTCGAGCTGCGCCGCCAGAGTCGCGCCCCGTCTGGCGCGCGTCAACTCGAAGAGACCGAGTCGCGTGAAGCCGTAGAGCTGGCTGGGCACCGGATCGTCGGCCAGCGCCTCCGCCAGCGCCGCCTGCACCTTGTCGCGATCGTAGGCGCTGCGCATGGTGACGAAGTCAATGATCACCGGTCCGCCGAGGTTGCGCAGGCGCAATTGCTGGGCGATCGCCGGTGCGGCGTCGAGGTTGATGTCGACGGGACGGCGCGGTGCCCGGCCCTGACGCCCGCCGGCAGCGGCGCTGTCGACATCGATCGCCACCAGCGTTTCGCCCGGCTCGAACAGCACCTCGACGCCGCTCGGCAAAGCGATCCGCCGCGCCAGCGCGGTGTCGATCTGGCTCGCCACATCGTCGATGTCGAAGACCGGCATCGGCCCGCCATGCCAGCGCACGCGGATAGTCTCCTGGCGGCGCTCCAACTCGTCCTGCAAGCGGCGCGCTCTTCCGCGATCGTCGATGATCAGCTCCTCGAGGCTTGCACCATGATCGCGCAGCGCCCGCTCGATCGGATCGCGCTCGCCGGGCATCCGTGCCGTCAGGTCGGCGGGCGGCGGCGCATCGAGCGCGTGGCGCCGCAACGCCTCCCAGCGTTCGAGCACGCGCACCGCATCCGCCCGGAGGAGATCGCCGGGGGCTCCAGCCGCCGCCGTCCGCAGAACCAGTCCCCCTTCGAGCAGGTCCCGGACATGGCCGGCCAGCCGCTCGCGCTCGGCCTCCCCCTCGATCCGGCGGGAGAAGCGCACGCTGCTTCCCATCGGATGATAGACCAGGTAACGGCCAGTGATCGCGATATCCATCGACAGCCGCGGACCTTTCCCCCCGTCCTCGCCATCACTGCGCACCTGCACCAGGACAGGCGCGCCCGCCGGGGGCCAGTCGTCGACGCCGGCACGGTCCTCCGCGCGCAGGAAGCCCGACTGGCCGATACCGATATCGACGAAGGCCGCCCCGAGCTCGGGCATGACGCGCTCCAGGCGACCGAGGAAGATGCTTTCGACGGGCGACGGCCGGTCGCGACGCGCAATGCGCAGCTCGACCAGCCGGCCATCGGCGGTCAGCGCCAGCAGGAAGGCATGCGGCAGGACATGACAGATCAGCCGATCGATCCGGTTCACGACGCGCCTACCGGAAAACCGGCCGCGCGCAGCAGCGCTGCGGTCTCGAAAAGGGGCAGGCCGACCACGTTGCTGTAGGAGCCGGACAGGAAGGAGACGAAAGTCGCCGCCCGGCCCTGGATGGCATAACCGCCGGCCTTGCCGCGCCATTCGCCGCTGCGGATGTAGGCGTCGATTTCCGCAGCCTCGAGCCGCTTGAAACGAACGGAAGTCTCCACCAGACGAGTGCGAACGCGGCCCACGGCCACCACGGCGACTCCCCCCAGCACCTTGTGGCGGCGGCCCGAAAGCAGGGCAAGGCACTTGCGCGCCGTGCCCTCGTCTTCGGCCTTGGGCAAGATACGCCGACCGACCGCCACGACGCTGTCGGCCGCCAGCACGAGCGCCTCCGGATGGCGGGCGGCAACGGCCTCGAGCTTCACGCGGGCCACGCGCGACGCATAGGCCCGCGGCAGCTCGCCCGGATGTGGGGTTTCATCGGCCTCGGCCGGATCGATGCACGCCGGTTCGCAGCCGATCTGCCGCAAGAGATCGAGACGACGCGGCGACGCAGAAGCCAGGACCAGCGGCAGCGCCAGCGGTGCCTACTTGAAACGAAAGGTGATGCGGCCCTTGGTCAGGTCGTAGGGCGTCATCTCGACCGTGACGCGATCGCCTGCCAGGACACGGATGCGGTTCTTGCGCATTTTGCCCGACGTGTGGGCGAGAATGGTATGGTCGTTGTCGAGCTTCACGCGGAACATCGCGTTCGGCAGCAACTCCTCGACCACGCCATTGAATTCGATCAGATCTTCCTTGGCCATCCGGCCTCCGGCTAGGGTAGGTACAAAGACAAAAGCGGCCGGAAAATGGGCTGTGACAGGCACATAGTCAACTTCCCCGGTCCGGTGCAAAAAACAACTTACCAGCTCTGCACCGTGGGCCCGACTGCAGTGCCGACGATCCGGCCTCGACCTGCCTCTCCCCTTCAGGCACGCTTCGATTGTCGCAAGACCAAGGGCGGAAATGGGAGGCACCCCGGAGATGGCCGGACTGCTCTTCGGCTTCGAAGGCCGGATCGGGCGGGGTCCGTTCTGGATCGGCCAAATCGTCGTCCTGCTGTTGGTATGGCTGTATGCAACCTATGTCGACCGGCTGCTTGCGGCCTGGATGCCCGGCAGCATCTTCATGGGTTCCGCAGTCGCGTTGATTTTCGCTCTGCCGATCATATGGGTGCAGACGGCGATCACCATCAAGCGCTGTCACGACCGCGGCAAGACCGGTTTCTGGACGATGCTTCTGCTGTTGCCCATTGTCGGCCAGATCTGGCTGATCATCGACTGCGGGCTGCTGCCGCCGACCGCACCGCCCCGCGCAGCACGGGCCACCGGCTGACCCTGCAGCATCGAAGGTTGCCGCAGAACTGCAGACGCAAAACATCCTGATTATCCATTCCGTTGCTGTACGAAAACGCACGCGTGTTTTCAGGTCCGCAACTTCATTTGTAGGGCGAGAGTTGTCTGGCTATGCGCGGCACTGCTGCGCGTCACGAGCGGCAAACGAGCTGTGGAAGGACGGGACCGGCCATCCGCGGTGCGTTCCGCTCCCCTGCAAACACCGACTCAGGAGAGCAGACATGAGCATGTCACGTGATGAACGCGGTCGCTTCATGGACGAGGACGACGACCGCGACTATCGTCGGCGCAGCCGCTCCCGGTACTACGACGATGACGACGACTATGATCGTCGTGGTCGGCATCGCGGTGGTTGGTTCGGTGATTCGGAAGGCCATTCCGAGGCCTCACGGCGCGGCTGGGACGATCCACGCCATGGCCGCAGCGGCTGGTACGGCGATCCGGAGGGTCACTCAGAGGCCTCCCGTCGTGGCTGGGACAACCCGCGTCACGGCCCAAGCGGCTGGTACGGCGATTCGGAAGGTCACTCCGAGGCATCGCACCGTGGCTGGGAACATCCCAGACATGGCCGGAGCGGCTGGTCCGGTGACCCGGAGGGTCACTCCGAAGCCTCGCGTCGCGGCTGGGAACACGGCCACCGGGGCTACTCGCGCTATGACGACGACGACCGCGGCTATCGCAGCCGGCGCTACGAGGATGACGACGACTACGACCGTCGGGGACGTCATCGGGGCGGCTGGTTCGGCGACTCGCGCGGTCACTCCGAGGCTTCGCGCCGCGGCTGGGACCGCCGATAGGCCTTTGCCATAGCTGAGACTCGCACTGGCAGCCCGCGCGGACCACCCCCGCGCGGGCTGCTTTGCTTTTCTAAAGCGTGGGACCGCTGGGCGTACCGAACCTGCTTTTGAGGCGGGCGAGGATGATATCGCGTACGCGACGGTAGGCATCGAGCCGCATTTCTCGCGTTCCCTCGACCGCGCTCGGATCGGGAATCGGCCAGTATTCGACGTCCGTGGCGGTGCTACGGGTAAACTCCAGTGCGCTGTGGTGAGCCTCGGGCGACAGGCTCACGATGAGGTCGAACGAGCTAGGCTCGACATCGTCGAAGCTCTTGCCGCGATGGGCGTCGCTGTCGATGCCCATCTCGTCCAGCACCGCGGCCACGAAGCGGTCGAGGTCGCTTCGATGGACGCCAACCGACTCGATATAGGCCATCCGACCGTAGAGGCGGCGCGCCAGCGCTTCCGCCATCGGCGAGCGGACGGCGTTGTGCGTGCAGGCGAACAGCAGGCTGGCCGGAAGTCCGTCCTTCATCCTCAGCCCTTGATATGCAAAGCGCAGATCAAGGTGAAAAGCCGGCGTGCCGTATCGAGATCGAGCTCGATCTTGCCGGCGAGCCGCTCGCGCAGGAGTTCCGATCCCTCGTTGTGCAGCCCGCGGCGGCCCATATCGAGGGCCTCGATCTGGGCAGGGCCGAGCTTCTTGATGGCCGCGTAGTAGCTGCCGCAGATCAGGAAGTAGTCCTTCACGATCTTGCGGAAAGGCGTCAGGGAGAGGATGACGTCGCGCAGCTTGCGGTCGTCGGCCGAATGGACGCTGAAGACCAGGCGCTGCTCGAAGATGCCGATATGCAGCTTGTACGGACCGACCTCGCCGTTCACCAGCTTGAAGTCGTTCTCCTCCAAGAGATCGAACAGCGCGACGGCGCGTTCATGCTCGACCTCGGCCGAACGCCGTGCGACCGACTTTTCGTCGAGCACGATATCGACGATCCGGTGGGTCCTCGAGGCCGCGGATGACGGCGTATGCGCCATGGCTCTCAGTCGCGGCGATTCAGCCGTATGGAGACGGAACGGGCGTGCGCGGCAAGCCCTTCCGCCTCGGCGAGCGCCAGAGCGGCAGGACCGAGCCGGGCGAGCGCATCGGCTGTGCAAGCCACCAGGGAGGTGCGCTTCAGAAAATCGGCGACGCCCAGCCCCCCCGAAAAGCGCGCCGCACGCGAGGTCGGCAGGACATGATTGGTTCCGGCGACGTAGTCGCCGATTGCTTCGGGCGTATGGCGACCAAGGAAGATCGCGCCGGCGTGGGAAATCCTCCCGCTGAGCGTCTCGGCCGCCTCCGCCTCCATCGCCAGCTCGACATGTTCGGCGGCAATGCGATCGACGATCGGAGCCGATTGGCGGAGATCGGGCACGAGGATGACAGCGCCGTTGTCGCGCCAGCTCGCGCTGGCAATCTCTCGGCGCGACAGCACCCTTAATTGATCCTCGACAGCCCGCACCACGGATTCGGCAAAAGCTGCGTCATCGGCAATCAGCACCGATTGCGACGAGACATCGTGCTCGGCCTGCGACAGCAGATCGGCCGCGATCCAGCCGGGATCGTTCTTGCGATCGGCAACCACCAGGATCTCGGAGGGCCCGGCGATCAGATCGATGCCGACCTGACCGAAGACACGTCGCTTGGCGGCGGCGACGAAGGCATTGCCTGGGCCGGTAATCTTGTCGACAGGCCTGATCGACTGCGTGCCGTAGGCGAGCGCCGCCACCGCCTGTGCGCCGCCGATACGCCAGACCTCATCGGCACCGGCGATCTCGGCTGCCAGCATGACGAGGGGATTGAGGATGCCACCCGGCGTCGGCACGACCATGACGATGCGCTTCACGCCGGCCACCTTGGCCGGCACAATGTTCATCAGCACCGAGGAAGGATAGGCAGCCGTGCCACCCGGCACATAGACGCCGACCGAGTCGATCGGGCGATAGCGCGCGCCGAGCCGTGTGCCGGTCTCGTCGGTGAACTCGATATCCTTCGGCAGAAGGGCGCGATGGAAGGCCTCGATACGGCGGCTGGCGAAAGCCAGCGCCTCGCACTGTGCCGCCGTCGCCTTGGCCGCTGCGGCGCGACGCTCGCCGTCCGACACGCGCAACCGCTCGGCGTCGATATCGAGCTTGTCGAACTTGCGGGTGTAATCGACCAGCGCCGAGTCGCCCCGCGCGCGGACGTCGGCCACGATTTCCGCGACGATGCGGTCGACATTCTCGTCGGTATCGCGATTGCGCCCGAGGAAGGCCGAGAAGTCCTTTTCGAAGCTCGGCGCCGAAGCATCGAGCCTAAGCGGCACGACGCACCTCGCGGAAGCGATCGACCCACCCGCCGATGCGCGCCGACTGGGTTTTCAGGGCAGCACGATTGACGACGAACCGCGACGTGATGTCGGCGATGTGCTCGATCTCCACCAGCCCGTTGTCGCGCAGCGTGCGACCGGAATCGACAAGATCGACGATGCGGTGACTGAGGCCCAGCGACGGCGCGAGCTCCATTGCGCCCGAAAGCTTGACACATTCGGCCTGCACGCCGCGCGCCGCAAAATGCCGGCGCGTCACCTCCGGGTACTTGGTGGCGATGCGGACATGGCTCCAGCGCCGCGGGTCGTCGCTTCCCGCCATTTCCATGGGCTCCGCGACGGCGAGACGGCACTTGCCGATGCCGAGGTCGATCGGCGCATAGATCTCGGGATAGTCGAACTCCATCAAGACGTCGTAACCGGCGATGCCAAGATGGGCGGCACCGAAGGCCACGAAGGTCGCGACGTCGAACGATCGCACGCGGATGATATCGAGGTCGGGATGGTTGGTGGCGAAGCGGAGCTGGCGGGCGTCGGGATCGGCGAAGGCCTTCTCCGGTACGATATCGGCAGCGGCCAGGAGAGGCGATGCCTCGTTCAGGATGCGCCCCTTCGGCACCGCCAGGATCAGTTTTTCGTTGGCTTCGCTCGACACGGTAGTTCTCACCAGTAACGAATGCCCGCCCCTGATCGGGGCCGCAGGGGCTACTCGACCGGATGGGCGGGCTTCCACGGGGTAGGCCAAGGCTCCCCGACGTCCCCCAAATGGCACGCAAGCCGACCGATTTCCAGCCGTATGGCACGACCGGCAGCAAAGCTCAGCGCTACCGAACTGTCCCCTTCCTGGCCGACGGCCAGCAATTCCAGCATCCGATCGGGTTGCTGAAGCGGGATCTTGTGGTGATGGACGGCGTCTACTTCGTTGAAAACAAGGGCAGAATGGGTCCGCCAATAGGCCGTCTCGACGGTCGCATCCGCTTCCCAGCAGAACCGGTTCAGCAAGAGAACAAAACGCCTCTCGTCGGCAAAGAAGGCACAGTCGCGCACGGCAACCAGCGAATCCTGCACCGCCGCCGAAATAACCGCGAGATCGTCGGCGTCGAGCGCGGAAAGCTTGAGCTTGTCGGCCATCTATCCCTTCAACCGCTCGATTTCGGCGCCGCACGCCGCGAGCTTCTCTTCCAGCCGCTCGTAACCCCGGTCGAGATGATAGACTCGATGCAGCGTGGTCTCGCCCTCGGCGGCAAGACCGGCAATGGCCAGCGACACCGAGGCCCGCAGGTCGGTCGCCATCACCTCGGCGCCCCGCAGCTTGGGCACGCCGCGCACCAGGGCCGATTCGTGGTGGATCGTCACGTTGGCGCCCATACGCATCAGCTCGGGCACATGCATGAAGCGGCTTTCGAAGATCGTCTCGGTGATCATCGAGGCTCCCTCGGCGCGCGTCATGAGTGCCATCATCTGCGCCTGCAAGTCAGTCGGAAAGCCCGGATAGGGTTCCGTCATCACGTCGACACCATGCAGCTCGCCGTTGGCCCGCCGCACGCGGAAGCCGCGATTTGTCTTCTCGAAGACGACCCCCGCTCCACGCAGGCATTGTGCGGCAGCCTCCATCAACTCGAGGCGTCCGCCGACCAGCTCGACATCGCCCGACGTCATGGCGATGGCCATGGCGTAGGTCCCGGTCTCGATGCGATCCGGAATGACCACATGCGTCGCCGCCTTCAATTGGCTGACGCCTTCGATGGTCAGTGTCTCGGTGCCGATGCCGGCGATCGGCACGCCCATCTTCACAAGACAATCGGCGAGGTCGACGATCTCGGGCTCGCGCGCGGCGTTGTCGATCACGGTGGTCCCGTTGGCGAGCGCTGCCGCCATCATCAGATTCTCGGTGGCGCCGACAGACACCTTGGGGAAGGTGAAACGCGCCCCTTTCAGGCCTTTCGGCGCTCGTGCAACGATGTAGCCGCCATCGATATCGATATCGGCGCCCATCGCCTTCAGTCCGGCGATATGCAGGTCGACAGGCCGCGCGCCGATCGAGCAGCCGCCCGGCAGCGACACCCGGGCCTCGCCCTCGCGTGCCAGCAGCGGACCGAGCACGAGCACCGAAGCCCGCATCTTGCGCACGATATCGTAGGGGGCGGTGGTCGACGCGATCTTGCCGGCCCGGAGCGTCAGCTTGGTGCCGTGAGCGTGACCATTCTCTCCGGGAGCCGCCTCGATCTCCACACCGTGCTGGCGCAGCAGCTGCATCATCGTCGTAATGTCGGCAAGCCGCGGTACGTTCTTGAGGACGAGTGGCTTGTCGGTAAGCAACGCCGCCGCCATGGCCGGCAGGCAGGCGTTCTTCGATCCCGACACGACGATCTCGCCCTTGAGCTGGCGGCCGCCCTTGATGCGGATGCGATCCATCTTCGTTCTCCCCGCTTCAGATCTTGGGCAGCGTAACGCCGCGTTGGCCCTGGTACTTGCCGGCCTTGTCACGATAGGAAATGTCGCAGGGCTCGTTGCCCTGAAGGAACAGGAACTGGCAGGCACCTTCGTTGGCATAGATCTTCGCCGGAAGCGGTGTGGTGTTGGAGAACTCCAGCGTCACATGCCCTTCCCACTCGGGCTCGAGCGGCGTCACGTTCACGATGATGCCGCAACGAGCGTAGGTCGACTTGCCCACGCACACGACCAGCACGTCGCGCGGAACACGGAAATATTCGATCGTCCGGGCAAGTGCGAAGGAGTTGGGGGGAATGATACACACGTCGGTTGTGCGGTCGACGAAGCTGTTCTCGGCGAAGTTCTTGGGATCGACCACAGCCGAGTCGACATTGGTGAATATCTTGAAGTCGTTGCCCACGCGAGCGTCGTAGCCGTAGGACGACAGGCCATAGGAGATGATCCCGTCCCGCTTCTGGGCCGCCACGAAGGGCTCGATCATTCCCTTCTCTTCGGCCATGCGGCGGATCCAGCGGTCGGAAAGGATGGCCATTCTTGTTGGTTTCCGAGAGGGGAGGCGCTTGCGCAGGATGACTCGGAAGGTTTTTAGACGACCGGCCCTCGTTGCTCAATCTTTCGTCGATCTTTGTCCCCCGGAACGTTGCTGGGCACGCGCCTGGGCCTTGCGCCGCTTCAGATTTTCGCGCAGGGCTGCCGCCAGACGCTCGGCGCGCTCGTCCTTCGCTTCAGACAGGGTGCGTGACGGCTTCCTTGGCTGCTTCATGGGATAACGATACGCGATCGGCGTGAACCTTGCCTTGTACTGGTGGCATCGGTCTTTGCCGCCTCGGTCAGCAGCCAGCTGCGGAAGGCCTCCATCGCCGCGCCGGGCGGCTTCGAGCGCAGCGAAGTAATCCAGTAGGCCCCGAGCGACACCTCGGCGTCGAACGGCCTCGCGAGCCGTTTGCGGCGAATGTCCTGAGTGAACATCAGGGACGGTAAAAGCGCCACGCCGACGCCCAACGCGGCTGCTTCCGCCATCGTCACCGAAGAGTCGAACATCGGGCCCTGCCGCCTTGGCGCGGCGTCGCCTGCCGCCTCGAACCAGCGAATCCATTCGTCGGGCCGGTAGGAGCGCAGCAAGGTCTGGCGGCGAAGATCCGCGGGCTTGCGAAGCCGAGCCGCCAATGCAGGCGAACAAAGCGGCGTCAGCGGTGCGTCGAACAGCCTGACGGCATCGGTCGCGTGCCATGCTCCGTCCCCGAAGCGGACGGCACAGTCGAGTCCCTCGCCCGCAAGGTCGACACGGTTGTTGTTCGTATGCAGGCGCACGTCGATGCGCGGATGCATAGTCGTAAAGCGTGACAAGCGCGGCAACAGCCAGCCCGTCGCGAAGGTGCCCACCACACCCACGGTGAGGACCTCGGTGAACCGGCCATCGCGAAAGCGCTCCAGGGTATCGCTGATGCCGCGGAAAGCGCACTCGATCGAGGGCAACAGCACCTCGCCCTCGTCGGTAAGAGCAAGGCCGCGCGGCAGGCGCCGAAACAAGCTCGCTCCCAAGCTTGCCTCCAACCGCTTCACCTGCTGGCTCACGGCGGCCTGCGTCACCCGCAGTTCGAGGCCCGCTCGGGTAAAGCTCAGATGCCGCGCCGAAGCCTCGAAGGCGCGCAGAGCGTTGAGGGGAAGCCGCGACAAGCGGAGAGGGGGATCCATTTTCATCCAAGTTTTGCTTATGGATCGTGTCAGAAACGATGGTTTGTCAATCGCCGACATGATCTGCGACGAGGAAGACCCGCTTTTGACAGGATTGGATCAATGATCGACAGAAGGACCTTCCTCGGCACGATGGTGCTCGCAGGCATTCCTGGCCTGGTCCGCGCGGCGCCACGCTTCGAGGACGAGCTGAAGCGGCTCGAGGCGGCGAGCGGCGGACGACTGGGCGTTGCGCTCATCGACAGCCGCGACGCGCAACCCCGGGGCTGGCGCAGCGACGAACGCTTTCCGATGTGCAGCACCTTCAAGGTGCTGGCGGCGGCAGCGCTGCTGCATCGTATCGATACCGGGCAGGACAAGCTCGATCGACGTGTAACCTACACCATGGCGGATCTCGTGCCCTATTCGCCGGTAACGGAAAAGCACACGGGAGACGGCCTCACTCTGGCACAGCTTTGCGAAGCGGCGGTCACGCTGTCCGACAATACCGCAGGCAATCTCCTCCTTGCCAATATCGGTGGACCGGCCGGGCTGACCGCCTTTGTCGCGAGCCTCGGTGATCACGCCACTCGTCTGGATCGCACCGAGCCGACACTCAACGAGGCGCGGCCCGGCGACATTCGCGACACCACCACACCCGGTGCGATGGCGCAGACGCTGGCGAAGCTCACGGTTGGCACAGCCTTGTCGACCATGTCGCGCAAGCAGCTCGTCACGTGGATGGTGGCCAACAAGACCGGCAATGCCCGTTTCCGCGCCGGACTGCCGAGAGACTGGCGGGTCGGCGACAAGACCGGGACCGGCAATCGCGGCACGGCCAACGATATCGCCGTGATCTGGCCGCCCGGCCGGTCGCCGGTGATCTTGACGACCTATCTCACTGGCGCATCAGGCGACGGGCCGGCGAAGGATTCCATCATCGCCGGCGTGGCTCGCGCCGCCGCCGCAGTACTTGGTTGACCGTCGGCATTCGCCATCATTCGGCGGGAGCCGGCACAGCGTCGCCGCTCTCGGCCTCCCTGTGATGGTCGCCTGCGATCATGACGTACACCGCCGGCACGACGAACAGTGTGAACAGGGTGCCGAGCGACAGGCCGGATGCGATCACGAGGCCCATGCAGAAACGCGATAGTGCGCCAGCGCCGGTCGCCATGATCAGCGGCACCACGCCCAGAACCATCGCCGCCGTGGTCATCAGGATCGGCCGGAAGCGGATGGTAGCGGCCGCGACGACGGCCTCGCGCTTGGACTTGCCGAGCGCCTGCTGTTCGTTCGCCACCTCGACGATCAGGATGCCATGCTTGCTGATCAGTCCCATCAGCGTCACCAGGCCGACCTGGGTGTAGATGTTCATGGTCGCTCCGAGCACGCCGAAGGTGCTGAGCACCAGCAGGAACAGGAGCGCGCCGGCGATCGACATCGGCACCGAGAACAGGATGATCAGCGGATCGCGGAAGCTTTCGAACAGCGCCGCCAGCGACAGGAAGATGATGATCAGGGCGAAGGCGAAGGTGGTGACGAAGCCGCCCGATTCCTGGATGTACTGCCGCGACTGGCCGCCATAGTCGACCGAATAGCCCGCCGGCAGGGTGCGCGCGGCGAGGTCCTGAAGGTACTTGAGCGCGTCGGCCTGGGATACGCCGGGAAAGGCGACGCCCTGGATGGTGGCGCTGTTGAGCTGCTGGAAGTGGTTCAGCGACTCGGGAATAGCCTTGGTGGTAATCTTCGCCACCGTCGAGACCGGCACGGGCGTGCCGTCGGATGCCTTGATGTAGTAATCCTTGACCTGGTCCGAGTTGAGGCGCGAACGCTGCTGCACCTGCGGCATGACCTTGTAGGACCGACCATCGAGATTGAAGTAGTTGACGTAGCCACCGCCCAGCATCCAGGCGAGCGCGCTGCCGATGTCGCTCATCTTGAGCCCGAGCTGGGCCGCCTTGTCGCGATCGATCTGCACCGTGGCCTGCGGCTGGTCGATCTTCAGGTCGGTGTTCAGAAAGATGAACATGCCGCTCTGAAGCGCCTCCTTCAGGAAGTTCTGCGCCACCTCGTTCAACGGCCCGAAACCGCCTGTCGTCGTGAGCACGAACTGGACCGGCAAGCCTGTGCTGCCGGGCAGCGGCGGAAGCTGGAAGGCCACCACCTGCGCGCCGGCGATGCCGGCCACCTGCCGCTGGATGACGGGCTGAAGGTCGTTGGAGGTCAGCTTGCGCTCGTCCCATGGCTTCAGCACCATGCCGGCGATCGACTGACCCGGCACCTCGAGCTGGAAGACGTGGTCCGTCTCCGGATGCTTGGCGAAGATCTCGTAAACCTGCCGCGCATACATCAGGCGCTGCTCGAGCGTCGCCGTCGGCGAGTTTGTCGCCAGCGTGATGATCACGCCCTGGTCTTCCTGCGGCGCCAGCTCGGCTTTGATGTTGGAATAGAAGAAATAGATGCTGCCCAGGATGATGACCGCGAAGGTCGCCGTCACCGGGAGATAACTCAGGCTCCCGTCGAGCCACCGCTCGTAGCCGCGCCGCAGCCGGTCGAAATTGCGGTCGATGAACCGGATGAAGGCGGACTCCCAGCGGGTCACCCCTTCGCCGTGCGGCTTCAAAAGCCGCGAGCACATCATCGGCGACAGCGTGAGGGCGACGATCGCGGAAATCGTCACCGCGCCCACCAGGGTGAAGGCGAACTCGGTGAAGAGCGCGCCCGTCAGGCCCTTCTGGAAGCCGATCGGCACGTAGACGGCAACCAGCACCACCGTCATGGCGATGATCGGACTGCCCAACTCGCGCGCCGCCTGGATGGCAGCGGGGATGGGCCTCATGCCTTCCTCGAGGTGGCGATTGACGTTCTCGACCACGATGATCGCGTCGTCCACCACCAGACCGATGGCGAGCACCAGGGCGAGCAGCGTCAGGAGATTGATCGAGAAGCCGAAGATCAGCATCATCGAGAAGGTGCCGACCAGCGACAGCGGAATAGCCACCGTCGGAATGAACACCGATCGCAGGGATCCCAGGAACAGGAACACCACCACGGTGACGATCAGCAGAGCTTCGACCAGCGTGCGGATCACCTCGTCGATCGAGCTGTTCACGAACGCGGTCGAGTCGTAGACGATCCTGCCTTCCAGTCCCTGCGGGAGCTGGGAGATGAGATCCGGCCAGATCGCCCGCACGCCCTTGACCACGCTCAGCAAATTGGCCGCTGGCGCTACCTGGATGCCGATATAGACAGCCTGGGCGCCGTCGAAGGCCACCTGGCTCTCGTAGTCCTCCGAACCGAGGGTCACCTTGGCCACGTCGGAAAGGCGCACGATGGCGCCGCCGTCGTGCTTCAGCACGAGATTGCGGAACTCGTTGAGCGTGCGCAGCGCCGTCGAGGCGTTGAGCGTCACCTGCACCATCTGGCCCTTGGTGTTGCCCAGACCCGAGATGTAGTCATTGGCGGAGAGCTGGCTTGCCACGTCGGCCGCGGTGAGGCCGTAGGCCGCGAGCTTCTGCGGATCGAGCCAGGCGCGCAGCGCGAAGTTCTTGCCGCCCAGGATTTCCGCCGTCTGCACGCCCTCGACTGCCTGCAGCTTGGGCTGCACCACGCGCGTGATGTAATCAGTGATCTGGTTCGGCGCGAGCTTGTCGCTCGCGAAGCCAAGGTACATCGCATCGATGGTCTGGCCGACCTTGACTGTCAGCACCGGCTGCTGCGTGCCGGTCGGCAGGGCATTCAGCACCGAGTTCACCTTGGCGTTGATCTCGGTCATCGCCTTGTTGGCGTCCCAGTTCAGCCGCAGATAGACCGTGATGGTGCTGACGCCGCTGATCGACGACGACGTCATATAGTCGATGCCATTGGCCTGGGCGATCGCCTGCTCGAGCGGCGTGGTGATGAAGCCCGCGATCACGGCGGGATCGGCGCCGTAAAAGGTCGTGGTCACGGTAACAACCGCGTTCTCGGTCTGCGGATACTGCAGCACCGGCAACGTAAACACCGAGCGCAGCCCCACGACCAGGATCATCAGGCTGACCACTGTCGCCAGCACAGGACGGCGGATGAAGATGTCCGTGAACTTCATGACGCGCCGCCCCTCAATGGTCGACCGGTTTGGGATTGGGATCGTCCTTCGGCACCACCGAGTTGTTGACCACGACCGGCACGCCGTTGCGCAGCTTCATCTGACCCGCTGTGACGACTGTCGTGCCCTCCTTCAATCCCTTCGTGATCGCCACCTGGTCGCCCCGCGTCGGTCCGACCGCAACGAAGGTCTGTCGCACGGACAGCTGCGGCTTGCCGTCGGCACCCTTCCCCTTCTCTTCGACGACATAAACCAGATCGCCATAGGAATTGTAGCTGATCGCAGTCTGCGGCAGCGTCACCATCTTCTTCGGCTCGCCCACCTCGGTGTCGACCGTGACGTACATGCCGGGCACGAGCTGCTTGTCCGGATTTTCGATCGTGGCACGCACTTGAACGTTGCGTGTTGTTGTTTCGACCTTGGGGTTAATGGCGGTGATCTTGCCCTTGAAGGTCTTGCCGGGATAGGTGTCTGTCTTTGCAGTCACCACTTGCCCGACCTCGATCTTGTCGAGTGCCTGCTGCGGCAGCAGGAAGTCGGCGTAGATCGGGGTCAGCGCCTGCAGGGTGACGATCACCGTGCCCGGCGCGAGGTACTGGCCAAGATCGACCTGCCGCAGGCCGAGACGGCCGTCGAAAGGCGCTCTGAGGATCTTCTTGTCGACGATGGCGCGCTGCTGCTCGACCTGCGCGTTGCTGTTCTTCAGGTTGGCGGCGTCGCTGTCGATCGTGGCCTGGCTCACCGCCTGAGCCTTGTATTGCTTGAGATCGCGGTCGTAAGTGATCTTGGCGAGCTTGGCCACGGCCTCGAGCGATTCGAGCTTGGCGACATCGTCGTCGTTGCGCAGGCGCAGCAGCACGTCGCCGGCCTTCACGTCCTGGCCCGATTTGAACTCGATCTTGTCGACCACGCCCGCGAGCTCGAGCGAAAGATCCGCCCCTCGGACAGCGCGCAACGAGCCCACCGCCTCGACACTTTCCTGCCAGTCGGTGAGCTGGGCGACCGCCGTGGCCACGGTCTGCGGCTGGTTGCCCATGCCTGACATGGCTTCCTTGATCTTGCCGTCGACGAAGCTCTTGAAGCCGAAGACGCCGAACAGCGTGGCTCCGACCAGAACCAACATGATGAGCATTCGCTTGATCATAGCCTTCGTCCTTCAGTGCCCTGCGCGGGGCGGCTTGATGTCCTGCACCGGCGGTAGATTGACGATGCCGCCCGGCTTGCCCTTCGATTCGGGCCTGACGTCGCTCCTGTTCCACCAGCCGCCGCCCAGCGCCTGGAACAGCGCAGCCGTGTCGGCATAGCGCTGCCCTTGCGCCTTCACCCGGTTGACGAGGGCGTTCTGGTACTGCTGCTGCGAACTCAGGAGCGTGAGATAATTGACCGCGCCGAGCTGGTACTGCTGCTGGGCGAGATTGAAGCTGGCCTGCGCCGTCTGCTCGGCCAGCACCGCTGCCTTCAGCGCGTCGGCGTCGGACTGCAAGGCGCGCAGGGCGTTGGCCACGTCCTGGAAGGACGAGAGCACGGTGCTGCGATATTGCGCCGCCGCCTTGTCGTAGGCCGCCGCCGCAGCGAGCTTCTTGTGCTCGAGCTGGCCGCCGTCGATCAGCGTCTGTGCCAGCGTCACGCCGATGTTCCAGACGCCGGAGCCGGGCATGAAGAAGGTGCTGAAGCCGGCCGACGCCACGCCCCACAGGCCGGTGATCTGGAACTGAGGAAACTGCGCCGCCTCGGCCACGCCGACATTGGCGCTGGCGACATGGAGCTGCGCCTCAGCCGAGCGCACGTCGGGCCGTTGCTCGACGAGCTGCGAGGGCAGGCTGAGCGGCAGTTGCTCGGGCAGGTGCAGGGTGGAGAGCCGCAGCCCCTGCCCGGCGTCATCCGTCGGCGGCTTGCCGAGCAGGGTCATGAGCTGGTTGCGCTGCTGGGCAAGCTGCTTCTGCAGCGGCGGAAGCTGGGCCTGCGTGGCCGCCAGCGTGGCCTGCTGCTGCAGCACGTCCGAGCGCGATGCGCCGCCCAGGTCGAACTGGGTCTGCACCACGCGCAGCGAATCGGTCTGGCTGCGGATGATCTCCTCGGTGGCGGCGATCTGAGCCCGCAAGGATGCGAGATTCACCGCCGCCACGACCACGTTGGAAGTGAGGGTGAGGTAGGTCGCTTCGAGCTGGAAGCGCTCGAACTCGGCTTGCGCCGCCTGCGCCTCGACCGACCGCCGAGCACCGCCCCAGATGTCGGGATTGTACGAGACGTTGAGCGAGCCGGTCGTCACGCCGAAGACCGAGATGAGGCCCGGTTGGCCGGACGTGGCGCCGTTGAACTTCTGCTGCTGCGCCTGGCCGTTGGCACTGAAAGTCGGGAACAGCGTGCCCTGCTGCGCGTAGAGGAGCTCGTAGGCCTGGCGCAACGAAGCCTGGGCGGCGTCGAGATCGGGATTGGCCTTGAGAGCCTCGACGATCAAGGCATTGAGCTCGGGAGAGCGATAAAGCTCCCACCACTGACCGGGAATGTCCGCGCCCGGATCGAATGTTTGCGCCGTGCCGCCGTCGGCAATGCCGGCCGACGCCGTCGTCGGCACCAGATTCTCTGGCGTGTAGCCGGTGGTCGTAGGCTTGGCTGGCCGCTTGAAATCGGGACCGACCGTGCAGCCGCTGGCGGCGGCAAGGCTCGCCAGCGCGAGGGCAGCAAGCCCCACGCGCCGGGCGGCGCGGCATAGAGAAGCAATAGAACGCGTCATTGATTATCGCCCGCCCGTCGATTCGGTCTGCCGTGGTGCCGCCATGGCGTCGCGCATGACGGCCTGGGTCTGTGAGCGCACCAGCGCCTGGACGGCGCGCACGCGCTCTTCGCTGAAAAGGTCGAGGCCCAGCGTCTCGCGCACGCCCCGATTGCAGAAAATGGTCACCTGACCGAGCAGCGCCACCGTGCGTAGCACGACCGCCTGATCCTCGGATGAACGGCCAAGTAGCCGGGCGACCAGCGCAAGACAAGGCTCGAAGACCTGGCGCATCCCGGTCTTGTGCAAAAGCTCGAGGCCCGCCGTGCACTCGATCTCGGCCCGGGCGTAAAGCAGGCGGCGGCTCTCGTTCTGCGCGCCCCCCGATATCAACGCCACGAAGGCTTCCAGCATCTCGCACAGGAGGTCGAGCAATTCATCGGCCGCCGTGTCGGAATGGTCGAGCGCCGACCGAAGCTTTACCGCCAGCGGCGCCATATGTGCTTCGTTGTGCTGCACGATCTGTTCGATGACCGCGCGATAAAGCCCTTCCTTGCTGCCGAAGTAGTATTGGATGGCCGGCAAGTTGACGCCGGCCCGCTCGGCGAGATGCCGCGTGCTGGCGCCTTCGTAGCCGACAGTGGCAAACATCTCGAGTGCCGCCTCGAGGATACGCCGACGGGCATCCTCGCCGCGGGCGTAGGCGCCCGTCCTCTGTCGTAATGCGCTGTGGTTCATCCAATCCGCTCTGCAACGCAGCGCGGCTGTCTATACGCACGGCGAAACTGTGTCAATCGAACGATATCATTTTGTTGATTGACAGATTTTTGACTGAAAATAGTACGCTCCC
>DATEID010000372.1:0-19297 GCA_035279245.1 Reyranella sp. | reverse complement strand
CATCGGGCTCATCGTGCGCAGCTTCTTCAGCTCGCCGTTGGCCTTCTCGCGCGCCTCCTTGCTGAGCCGCGTCTTCTTGATGCGCTTCTCCAGCTCCGAGATCTCGTCGCGGCCGTCCTCGGTCTCGCCGAGCTCCTTCTGAATCGCCTTCATCTGCTCGTTCAGATAGTACTCGCGCTGCGTCTTCTCCATCTGACGCTTCACGCGGTTGCGGATCTTCTTCTCGACCTGCAGGACGCCGATCTCGCCTTCCATGAGGCCGAGGATGCGTTCCAGCCGCTTCGACACCGAGTCGAGCTCCAGGAGCTGCTGCTTGTCGGCGACCTTGAGCGCGAGGTGGGCGGAGATGGTGTCGGCGAGCTTCGACGGCTCCTCGATCTTGTTGATCGAGACGACGACCTCCGGCGGCACCTTCTTGTTGAGCTTCACGTAGTTCTCGAACTCGGAAACCACGGTGCGGGCGGCGGCCTGCAGCTCGGCGGGGTCGCCGGACGCCTCGTCCATCTCGACGGCGCGGGCTTCGAAGAAATCGGCGCGGTCGGTGTAGCCCGCCACGCGGACGCGCTTGCCGCCCTCGACCAGCACCTTGACGGTGTCATCGGGCAACTTGAGGAGCTGCAGCACGGTGCCGAGCGTGCCGATCTCGTAGATGTCGTCGGGGCCCGGATCGTCCTGCGTGGCGTTCTTCTGGGCGATCAACAGGATCTGCTTGTCGTCCTTCATCACCTCTTCGAGCGCCTTCACGCTCTTCTCGCGGCCGACGAAGAGAGGGACGATCATGCCTGGAAACACGACGATGTCGCGCAACGGCAGGACGGGGTAGACGGTACCTTGTTGGCTGGGGGCGTTCATGATGCCTCGCTACATACACTATTAGAGCTGTCGCGCACCGCTGCCGTCATCCCCGGGACATGGGCGATAAGCGGCCGAAAGCAACGCACACTCAGTTGCAAGATTGGCTTGAACGGAGGTTCGTTCAAGGCCCCGACAGGAACGCTGGCGGCGGCAATTGCCGCCAGTCGAGCAAAACTCAGGCCGGCGCGGCAGCGATGCCTTCCTTGCGCTCGCCGTGCACGTAAAGCGGCTGGGCGCGCCCTTCGATGACTTCGCGGTTGATCACGACCTCGTCGACACCGTCGAGTGACGGCAAATCGTACATGGTGTCGAGCAGCACTGTCTCCATGATCGACCGCAGGCCGCGCGCCCCGGTCTTGCGCAGGATCGCCTTCTGGGCGACCGCCCGCAGCGCATCGTCGGAGAATTTGAGCTTCACGTTCTCCATGTCGAACAGCCGTTGGTACTGCTTGAGCAGGGCGTTCTTCGGGCGAGTGAGAATCTCGATCAACGCGCTCTCGTCGAGGTCCTCGAGCGTGGCGACCACCGGCAGGCGGCCGACGAACTCCGGGATCAAGCCGTACTTCAGCAGATCCTCGGGCTCGAGGTCACGCAGCACCTCCCCGGTGCGCCGATCGTCCGGACCGCGCACTTCCGCGCCGAAGCCGATCGACGTGCCTTGCCGGCGCTGCGAGATGATCTTGTCGAGACCCGAGAAGGCACCACCGCAGATGAAGAGGATGTTGGTCGTGTCGACCTGCAGGAACTCCTGCTGCGGATGCTTGCGGCCGCCCTGCGGCGGCACGGACGCGACCGTGCCCTCCATGATCTTCAGCAAGGCCTGCTGGACACCCTCGCCCGACACGTCCCGCGTGATCGACGGATTGTCGGACTTGCGGCTGATCTTGTCGACCTCGTCGATATAGACGATGCCCCGCTGTGCACGCTCGACGTTGTAGTCGGCCGCCTGCAGGAGCTTCAGGATGATGTTCTCGACATCCTCGCCCACATAGCCCGCCTCGGTGAGCGTCGTGGCGTCGGCCATGGTGAAGGGCACGTCCAGCATGCGGGCCAGCGTCTGCGCCAGCAGGGTCTTGCCGCAGCCGGTCGGACCGATCAGCAGGATGTTCGACTTGGCGATCTCGACCTCGTTGGCCTTTCCGCCGTGGCCGAGACGCTTGTAATGGTTATGCACCGCAACGGCCAGGATGCGCTTGGCCTGGTCCTGGCCGATCACGTAGTCGTCCAGAATTTGGCGGATTTCCTTGGGCGAAGGCACACCGTCCTTGGATTTCACCAAGGTGGTCTTGCTCTCCTCCCGAATGATGTCCATGCAGAGCTCGACGCATTCATCGCAGATGAACACGGTCGGGCCGGCAATAAGCTTACGGACTTCATGCTGGCTCTTGCCGCAGAAGCTGCAATAGAGGGTATTGCGGGAATCGCCCCCGGACTTGGCGGCTGGCATGTCTGTAACGCACCTCCGCTTGGGGGGCCCGCCGCCGGCGAGCCCGCACACAAGACTATGTTAAACGCGCCTCCCAGAAGGCCACAACCCCAAAATATGGTGTGTCAGCCTGCGAAAAGGAAGCAATTGGTCGCGGCCCCTAGGAGGCAGCCGCCTGGATCGTCGGGATCGGCCGATTCTCCAGTACATCGTCGATCAGGCCGAATTCCTTGGCCTCCTGCGGGGAAAAGAACTTGTCGCGCTCCATCGCCCGCTCGATTTCCTCGATCGTCCGGCCCGTATGTTGAACGTACATCTGGTTCAACCGTGCCCGGGTCTGCAGGATTTCCTTGGCGTGGATCTCGATATCGGTCGCTTGGCCCTGAGCCCCGCCGGACGGCTGGTGGATCATGATCCGGGCGTTCGGCAAGGAAAAGCGCTTGCCCTTGGTGCCCGCCATGAGAAGCAACGACCCGGCCGAAGCCGCCTGGCCGAACACCAGGGTCGAAATCTGTGGACGGATATATTGCATGGTGTCGTACACAGCCAATCCCGACGTCACCACACCGCCTGGCGAATTGATGTAAAAGGAAATGTCCTTGGTTGGATTTTCCGACTCCAGGTACAGGAGCTGTGCGCAAACGAGGCCGGCCACGTTGTCCTCGATCGGCCCGTTCAGGAAAATAATGCGCTCCTTCAGCAGCCTGGACCAGATATCGTAGCCCCGCTCGCCACGCGCCGATTGTTCGACGACCATCGGCACATAGTAATTATTGTAGACCTCGAGCGGATCGCGTTCGCGGCTCATCGCCGAAACCCCCTTTGAACTGACGACGGAAAAGTGGCAGCGCCGGCCTTCGGGTTCAAGGCCGGTGGTGCTGATCAATTGGTGGCTGCAGAAGTCGGCTTCTCCTCGGTTTCCCGCGCGGCCTTCATCAGTTCCTCGGGGGTAACCGTCTTCTCCGTCACCTTGGCCAGTTCGAGAATGAAGTCGACCGTCTTCTCCTCGAAGATGGGCGCCCGCAGCTGCTCCTTCAATTCGGCATTCTTGGTGTAGAAGTCGAGCACCTGGCGCTCCTGGCCGGGAAAGCGCATCGCTTCGCGGATGATCGCCTGGTTGAGCTCCTCGGACGTCACCTCGATGCTGTTGGAACGGCCGACATCGGCCAGCAACAGGCCGAGCCGGACGCGGCGCTCGGCGATGTCGCGATACTCCTTGCGCATCTTTTCTTCGTCGTCCTCGAGCTTCTCGCCGTTCTTCTTGGCCTGCTCGACACGCTGCCAGATCGTGTTGAACTCGCCCTCGACCAGTCCCTCGGGGACCGCGAACGTGTGGCTCTCGGCAAGCTTGTCGAGAAGCTGGCGCTTGATCATGGACCGCGCGACCTGGCCGTAATCCTGGCCGATCCGGTCGCTGACCGCCTTGCGCATGGCGTCGAGCGTCTCGAAGTTGTTCTTCTTCGCAAGCTCGTCGTCGATCGGCGCCTCGACGAACTCGTGGATCTCCTTGACCGTGCACTTGAAGACGGCGTCCTTGCCCGCCAGCTCCTTGTTGCCGTAGTCGGCCGGGAAGGTCACCTTCACGTCCACGGCCTTGCCGACCTCCGCGCCGATGAGCTGGTCCTCGAAGCCCGGAATGAACGAGCCCGAACCGAGCTCGAGCACATAGTCCTCCGCCTTGCCCCCCGGGAACTCGGTTCCGTCGACCGAGCCCACGAAATCGATCTTGATCGCGTCGCCTTTCTGCGCCGGGCGCGGCGGATCGACCGGCTTCTGCTCGCGGTTGGCTTTGGCGATGCGCTGCAGCGTCTCGTCGATCTCTGTTTCCGGCACCTCGGCCTTCAACCGCTCCAGCTCGATATCGGAGAAATCGAGCTTGCCGATCTCGGGCAACACCTCCAGGGCGACCTCGAACTCGACGTCTTTGCCTTCGGCCAGTTCCTTGAGATCGACCTTGGGCTGCACCGCGGGCCGCAGGCCGCGATCCTCGATGGCCTTTGCCGTGCCTTGGTTCACCGCCTGCTCCAGCGCCTCGCCGTACAGCGCCTGTCCGTACTGCTTCTTCAGCAAGCCGACCGGCACCTTTCCGCGGCGAAAGCCCGGCATCTGCGCCGTGCGGGAAAGCTCCGCCAGGCGCTCATCGACCTTGGTCGAGAGATCGCCCGCAGGGACGACGATCTTGAATTGCCGCTTCAGGCCTTCGGTCGAGAGTTCCGTGACTTGCATATTCTCTTCCATCACTTTTGCTGGTGCGGGCGGAGGGACTTGAACCCCCACGCCTTGCGGCACGAGAACCTAAATCTCGCGTGTCTACCAATTCCACCACGCCCGCCCGACGTGGCCCCGCGCCCCGCCAAGGGGAGCGGGCCAATGCCGCAAGGGCCGAATCGCGGGCCTCTTAGCCCGCGCCCGCCGGGCGGTCAATTGATCGCCGCAGCAAGCGCTTCCGGCAGGCAATCGACCAGATCTTCGGCGATCAGGCCGGGCCTTCCGAAGCGGTAGCCGCTCTCGCCGTGGATCCAGGCTGCGGCCGATCCCGCAGCGAGCGGCGCCAGACCCCGCGCCATGAAGCCGGCTGCGATTCCGGACAGCACGTCGCCCGATCCCGCCGTGGCGAGAGCGCTCGGCGCATGGACATTGATCACGGCTCGGCCATCCGGCGCAGCGATCACCGTATCGGGCCCTTTGAGCAGGATGGCCGCACCACTGCGCCGCGCCGCCGCACGGGTTCGCTCGACCTTGCTCGGCACGTCGGCGAGATCGGCAAAGAGGCGGCGAAACTCGCCGGCGTGGGGCGTCATCAGCACTGGTCCAGCGATTGCCCGGAACAACGTCTCCGGACGATCGGCGAAAACCGTCAGCGCATCCGCGTCGAGCACGACCGACCGGCGCGCTTCCAGGGCCGACAGCACGGCACTGCGTGTGCGGCCGTCGTGACCCGATCCCGGCCCGATCAGCGCGGCGTTACGCCGTTCGTCGGCAAGCAACCTGCCGAACGCGTCGTCGCCGTCGCATTCCGTCACCAGGTTGCCGGGCTCCGCGGCTCGATAGATTGGCAAGGCCGCCCGCGGTGCACCGATCGTCACGAGACCGGCCCCTGCCCGCCGCGCCGCCAGCGCCGCCAGGCGCGCGGCGCCCGTTGCCTCCGCTCCGCCCAGAATGGTGAGGTGGCCTCGCTTGTACTTGTGGTCGGCGAGATCATGGTGCGCGACCAGCGGCGACCACAGCGGCGGCTCGTTCTTCCACAGGGTCGGACCGATCTCGTGCAGGACCGCGGGTCGGATGCCGATATCCGCAACCACGAGCTCGCCGCAGAGGCGGCGCCCTTCCAGCGAATAATGTCCGGGCTTGGCGCGGAAAAAAGTCACGGTGAGCTCGGCCTTTGCCGCACAGCCCAACACCTCCCCCGTATCGCCGTGCAGGCCGCTCGGAACGTCCACAGCCACCACCGGCAGACCGAGCGCGCCAGCTCGTGCCAGCACCTGCGCGGCGGATCCCTCGACGGGTCGGCCAAGTCCCGCACCGAACAGGGCATCGATCACCAACGGCTGCCCTTCGAGCAGATCCGCCGAAAGTGTCTCGACAGGTCCCTTCCACTGCCTGGCCGCCGCAGCCGCGTCGCCTTTGAGGGCATCGCGCGCTCCCAACAGCGCAAGACGAACCGTCCAACCGGCCGTCTGCAGCCGTCGCGCCGCCACGAACCCGTCTCCGCCGTTGTTTCCGGGGCCACACAGGACGACAAGCGGTCGCCCCTGGTATCGCTCGCGAACCGCTGCCGCGACCGCGCCGCCGGCCGCCTCCATCAAATCGCGAGTCGGGATACCGGCCGCCATGGTCGCGGCATCGGCGGCAGCCGCCTCGGCACACGTAAGCAGCGCCAGCTCGTCGTGCGGGACGATATCTCGTACGGAAGGGTTTTGTTCAGGCATCGTAGATGAACGACTGGGGCGGCCGACCGGATTTGAACCGGCGACATCCAGAATCACAATCTGGCGCTCTAACCAACTGAGCTACGGCCGCCATCGTCAGTCGCTTCTGGCGAAGCGGGCGCTTTCCTACGCTCAGGCGCCCGGAGCGTCAAGAAACCGGCGTCGGCGGCAACAAGCGGTCGATCGCCCGGATCCAGACCGTGCAGGCCTGCTCGTGCGACAGGCCGAACATCTCGATCATCCGGGCCCAGCTCTCGAAATCCATCAGGGCCTCGAGGGCGATAAGGGTCTTCCTGCGCTCGAGCTCGGCGAGCGACGCAAGCTCCGGCTTGAACATCGCCTCGATGCGCATGACGACGAGCTGGCGAATCATCTTGATGCGCTGCTGCAGCTCGGGCGAATCGCTGCTGTTAGTCGTGAGAGTGCGCCAGAGCGGCAGCCAGCGCTCGCAGCTTCGTGCGCGCGTTTCGACCTGGGACTTGATGCGCGTCAGCCGGTCGGCGTCGGCGTCGCGCAGCGTGCTGAACGTTTTGGCTTCGCCGATCGCATAGTCGGTCGCGGTTACGCGAATCGCATGCAAATCAGGAAAACGCTCGAAGATCGATCGGACCGAATAGCCGGCCCGCTCGGCGATTTGCACCGCGGTCGGCATCTGATTGGTTTCCCGCACGAGCGCCATATACGCCTCGACGATCAACCGTCGCGTTCGTTCGCTGCGCAAATGGCGGCCATCGATGCGCGCCGGTTTCCGGGACGCCGGATAGGAAGGAGAAACTGCGGGAGGCTCTACCACGATGGCTCGCTTGCTGTTGGAATCAGCCGTGGACCGGCGTCGACGGCAACAAGCGGTCGATGGCGTAGGTCCATACGGCGCTCGCCTCCTCGACCCCCAAGCCGTACTGCTCGCGCATGCGCGCCCAGCTTTCGAAATCGGTGAGCGCTTCGAGCGCGATCAGTAGGTCACGCCTCTCGTCCGGCGGCAGCGTCGACAGCTCCGGCTTGTACATCAACTCCAGCCTTGCCATCGTCACCTCGCGTGCCCGCCGAACCCGCAGCTTGAGCTCGTCGGACTCCTCCTGCATCGTCATCAGCAGCCGCCACAGCGCCACGCCGCGCTCGCACGTGCCCGCGCGCGTGCCGACCTGGGACTGCACCCTCGTCTGCCGGTCGCCATCGACATGACGAGCCGGCGCGAGCGCCGCTGCCTGTGCGAGCGCATAATCGGTGGCCGCGACCCGCAACGCATTGAGATCGGGAAATCGCTCGAACACCGAGCGCACCGAATAGCCGGCTCGTTCCGCGATCTGGACGGCCGTCGGCACCTTGGGATCTTCGCGCACGAGTGCGAGAAAGGCCTCGATGATAAGCTGCTTCGTCCGCTCGCTTCGCAGCCGGCGACCGTCGATCCGCGGTGACTTAGGCGTAGGCTGCGACGACACGATTTCCACCGGTGAGGTTCAGGCAGCGCATTCGAGGGCAAATCCTTGTCCCCGATGGACAGGGCCGCAGAAAAACATTTGGCAATGAGCGTGCAGTAATACTATGCCCCAAAATGACGCCGGCGTCGCGAGAATTCGGCAACTCATGTTCCTATCGCTTGAAATGCTTCTTCAATCGATCAATTGCGGTATCTAACGTACTGTCGTTTTTACAAAAACAAAACCGAACGAAATGCACAGGTGCCTGCCCTGAATTGTCGTAGAATGCGCTCACAGGCACTGCAGTTACACCGGCTTCGGTCGTGATATGGCGGCAGAAGTCTTCGTCCGTGCCGTTGAAGCCCAAAGTCCGGAAGTCCGTCGTCACGAAGTACGTGCCCTCTGACGGCAGCACGTCGAAGCCGATTTGCTTCAGGCCGCCGGCCAGATGGTCCCGCTTGCGTTGCATCTCGCCCGAGAGGGTATCGAAGTAGGACTTTTCCAATCGCAGGCCGGTCGCCGCCCCCCACTGGAGGTTGGGTGGCGTGGTGAAGGTCATGAACTGGTGGGTCTTGGCGATCGGCTTCAGCATGTCGGGCGCCGCCGTCACGTACCCAACCTTCCAGCCCGTCAGGCTGAAGCTTTTGCCCGCCGAGCCGATCCGGGCGGTGCGTTCACGCATGCCTGGCAAGGTCATGATCGAGAGATGCCGGCGACCGTCGAAGATGATGTGCTCGTAGACCTCGTCGCAGACCGCGTAGGCATCGTGCTTGAGGCAGAGATCGGCGATGAAGCCCAATTCCTCGCGATCGAACACCTTCGAGCAAGGATTCATGGGCGTATTGAACAGGATGAGCTTGGTCCGGTCGCTGAACGCTGCCGCCAGTTCCTCGCGCGGCAATGACCAGATCGGCGGTTCCAGCCGCACCAGGCGCGGCACGCCTCCGGCGCGGCGCACGATCGGCAGATAGGAATCGTAGAGCGGCTCGATCAGGACCACCTCGTCGCCCGGCTCGATCAGGCCGAACAGGCAATCGCCCAGCGCCTCGGTCGCGCCGGAGGTCACCAGCACCTCGGTCTGCCAGTCGACATCGAGCCCCTGGAAACGCTTGGCATGCTCGGCAACCGCTTGCCGCAGCTCCGGCAGCCCCATCATCGGCGGATACTGGTTATGGCCGTTCAGCAGATAGTCGGCCGCCGCCTGGCGCACCTCCTCCGGTCCCTTGTCGTCGGGAAAGCCCTGGCCCAGGTTGACCGACTGGTGTTCCCGGGCGAGGGCCGACATGACCTCGAACACGGTCGTGCCCAGGCCCGATATGGTGGCGTTGGCGGATCTCATCGGCTTTGTCATGATGCAACTTCAGGCAGTTTCTTGAACATCTCTTGATCAGTTCGCCCATTTTCGCGCCAGCACGGCCATATCGTTCTCCGCAAGCTTTGTGGAAAACTCTGGCATGAAAGCTGCTTCGTTGGCCGGCGCGGGACTGGCAAAAGCGACAGTGCCGGTGCCTGTGCGTGGAGTGTTGCAAGCCAATGAAGAAGATCGAAGCGATCATCAAGCCCTTCAAGCTCGATGAGGTGAAAGACGCCCTCAATCAGATCGGTCTCAAGGGGATCACGGTCCTGGAGGCGAAGGGCTTCGGTCGGCAGAAGGGACACACCGAACTCTATCGCGGCGCCGAGTACGTCGTCGACTTCCTGCCGAAGGTGAAGATCGAGCTGATCATCGAAGACGAGATGGTCGAGAAAGCCTTGGAGGCGATCCGCGGCGCCGCCCATACCGGCCGCATCGGCGACGGCAAGATATTCGTGTCGCCGATCGACGAGGCCATCCGAATTCGTACTGGCGAGCGCGGTGACGCCGCCGTATGAGAAACGGCCCTTGGGGGGCCAGGACGTCAACCAAAGGAAAGGGACGAACGACAAATGGATGCCAAGCAAGTTCTCGCGATGATCAAGGAGAAGGACGTGAAGTTCGTCGACTTCCGCTTCACCGATCCTCGCGGCAAGTGGCAGCACACGGCCCGCATGGCCTCTGCCACCGACGAGGGCACGTTCGTCGACGGCGTGATGTTCGACGGCTCGTCGATCGCCGGCTGGAAGGCGATCAACGAGTCCGACATGATCCTGATGCCGGATACGTCCACCGCGGTGCTCGATCCCTTCACTGCACAGACCACGCTGATCGTTAACTGCGACGTCGTCGAACCCTCGACCGGCCAGCTCTACTCGCGCTGCCCGCGCTCGACCGCCAAGCGGGCCGAAGCTTTCCTGAAATCCTCCGGCCTCGGCGATACCGCGGTGTTCGGCCCGGAGCTCGAGTTCTTCGTGTTCGACGACGTGCGCTTCGACGTGCAGATGTCCGGCAGCTACTACAAGATCAACTCGAGCGAATCGCCGTGGAACACAGGGGCCGAGTTCGAGGGCGGCAACATGGGCCATCGGCCGGGCGTCAAGGGCGGCTACTTCCCGGTCCAGCCGGTCGATTCGATGAACGACCTGCGCGCCGAGATGATGTCGGTGGCGACCGAGATGGGCCTGTCGATGGAGATTCATCACCATGAGGTCGCACCCAGCCAGAACGAGCTTGGCTTCAAGTTCGACACGCTGGTCAAGACGGCGGACAACGTCCAGAAGTACAAGTACGCGCTGCACAATGTCGCCCACAGCTACGGCAAGTCGCTGACCTTCATGCCGAAGCCGCTCTATGGCGACAACGGCTCGGGCATGCACACGCACCAGTCGATCTGGAAGGACAACAAGCCGCTGTTCGCCGGCTCGGGCTATGCCGATCTCTCGGAGACAGCTCTCTACTACATCGGCGGCATCATCAAGCACGCCAAGGCGCTCAACGCCTTTTGCAATGCCAGCACCAACTCCTACAAGCGCGTCATCCCGGGCTTCGAGGCGCCGGTGCTGCTGGCCTACTCCTCGCGCAACCGCTCGGCGTCGTGCCGCATCCCCTACTCGGCGTCACCGAAGGGCAAGCGCGTCGAGGTCCGTTTCCCCGACCCATCGGCCAATCCGTATCTCGCCTTCGCGGCGATGCTGATGGCCGGCATCGACGGCATCCAGAACAAGATCCATCCGGGCGATCCGATGGACAAGAACCTCTACGACCTGCCGCCGGAGGAGCTCACCAAGGTGCCGACCGTCGCGGGCTCGCTGCGCGAGGCGCTGAACGCGCTCGACGGGGACCGCACCTTCCTCACCAAGGGCGGCGTGTTCACCGACGACCAGGTCGATGCCTACATGGAACTGAAATGGGAAGAGGTCTACGCCTGGGAGCACCAGCCCTCCCCGGTCGAGTACAAGATGTACTATTCGATCTGACCTCCTCCTCCGAGGCATGGAAGGGCCCGCGCAAGCGGGCCCTTCTTTTGTTGGAGGACCGAAGGCGGGCATGCGACTCTGCCGCCGCCAGCGAAAGGACGGAGTCATGACGGAGTGGATGGACAAGGCGATGGAGACGCTGCGCCCGTGGATCGGGCGCGTGCGCACGGTCGAGGACGATATCGGCCTGATGGCGGTGCGACGCGCCGCAGGCACGTTCAACCTGGATCCCTCGCGCTTCTCCCGTGGCAGCGAGTTGCCGCCGCATTGGTTCACCCTTTTCTTCGCCGAGACCGTGGAGCAGCGCGAGCTCGGTCCCGACGGTCATCCCAACAAGGGGATCGTCCTGCCACCTATTCCCATGCCGCGGCGCATGGGCGCCGGCCGGCGGGTGAAGATCATGGGCCGCCTGCGCGCGGGAGAGCCGGCCACGAAGAAGGCCGAGGTCGCCGACATCGTCCCCAAGACCGGCCGCTCCGGCGACATCTTCGTGCTGACCATGCGCCATACGATCGAGCAGCACGGCAAGACGCTCGCCATCGACGAGTTCGACGCGATCTACCGCCCCGCCGTGCCGGCCGGCCAGAAGACCACCGCCACCGTGCCGACCAAGGCGCCCGATGGCCACCCCTGGAGCGAGACGACCAACGTCACCAACACTCTCAATTTCCGCTACTCGGCGCTCACCTGGAACGCGCACCGCATCCACTACGACGCCGACTATACGCGCAGCGAGGAAGGCTATCCGGCGCTGGTCTCCAACGGCGGGCTGTCGATGCATCTCATGGTCGATGCCGCCCTCGAGCACGCCTCGGGCACACTCGCCGGCTATACCGCCCGGCTCGTCCATCCGATCTGGGTCGGTGACCTCATCGAGGTGCGCGGCGAGGCGCAGGAGGGCAGCCGGCTCAAGGTCCGGGCCGCCGACAGGAATGGCGTGCTCTGCGGCGAGATGGAGCTGGAGTTCTCGAAATGACCGCCGGAGCCAACGGCGGCCCGCTGGCCGGCGTACGGGTGGTCGATCTCACGACCGTGGTGGTCGGGCCCATCTGCACGCGCACCCTCGCGGACTACGGCGCCGACGTGATCAAGGTCGAGGCGCCGGGCGGCGACCTCCTGCGCACCATGGCGGAAGGCAGTCGCCATCCCGGCATGTCAGGCAAGTTCATCAACTTCAATCGCAACAAGCGCTCGATCGTGCTCGACCTCAAGAAGCCGGAGGGGCATTCCGCCCTTCTCCGTCTGATCGGTCGCGCCGATGTGTTCGTGAGCAATGTCCGGCCGGAAGCGCTGACCCGCGCCGGGCTCGATCCGGCAAGCTTGGCAGCGAAATATCCGAGACTGATCCATTGCTCGATCCTCGCTTTCGGGCGCGGCGGCCGTTACTTCAACCGGCCGGCCTACGATCCGGTCGTGCAGAGCCTGTCGGGAGTCGCCGGCACACTGGCGCGCGCCACCGGCGAGCCGCGCTTCGTGCCGATGGTGATGAGCGATCACGTGAGCGGGCTCATCGCCGCCCAGTGCATCGGCTTTGCCCTCTATCGGCGCGAGAAGACGGGCAAGGGCGAAGCGATCGACGTGCCGATGCTCGAGAACATGGCGTCGTTCGTCGCCAGCGAGCATCTCGGCGCCATGACCTTCGATCCGCCGGTCGGTCCGAGTGGCGACGGCCGCCTGCTGAGCCCCGACTATCGGCCCCTGCCCACCAAGGACGGCTACATCACCGTGCGTCCCAACACCAACGCCCAGGCCTTCGCCTTTTTCGATGCGATCGGCCGCCCCGAGCTCAAGACCGATCCCCGGTTCGACAGCGCGGCATCCCGCACCCGCAACGCCAAAGCCTATTTCCAGGTCCAGCGAGAAGGCCTGGGCAACCGGACGACCGACGAATGGGTCGAGTTGTTCGACAAGCTCGACGTGCCGGCGGCGCGCTACAATTCGATCGACGACCTCCTTGTCGACCCGCATCTGAAGGATGTCGGCTTCTTCCAGGAAGAGGATCATCCGAGCGAAGGCCGGATCCGTCGCACCAGGCTCGCCAACGTCTTCTCCGGCGGTACGCGCGAGGAGGAAGGCCACGCGCCGCTCATGGGCCAGCAGACCCGCGAGATCCTGGCCGAAGCCGGCTACAGCGCCGCCGAGATCGACAAGCTGATTGCGTCAGGTGCGGTTCAGGAAACCACTGCTCGCTGACGCTCGTTTCTGTCGTCCTGAGCGAAGCGAAGGACCTCGTGCCATTTCAACAGCTTGCCAGTTGAAACCGCCAAAAGATCCTTCGCTGCGCTCAGGATGACAGCGATCAATACGGCCGATCGCCCTCGATCAGGACACGCTGCATGATGCGCGGTTCGCCGACCGGGTAGTCGACATCGACGCGGTGCATGGTGGCGCGATTGTCCCAGATCACGACGTCACCGGGTTTCCAGGCATGGCCGTGGTGATGCTCCGGCTTGCGCGCCTCGGCCGCGAGCTCGTCCAACAAGGCATCGCTTTCCTCGCGCTCCAGTCCGACGATGCGATCGAGCCGATTGAAGTTGAGGTAGAGCGCCTTGCGGCCGGTGTCGGGATGAGTCCGCACCAGCGGATGTTCGACGTCCGGCGTCTCCGCGATCTCCTCGGCGGTACGTTGCGATGGACGATTGCGGGCCCGCCGCGTGTCGTAGCCATGCACGGCGCGCCCGCCGTCGATCTTCCGCCGCGTGCTTTCGGGCAAGGCCTCGTAGACCGAGTGCATGTTGCAGAACCACGTCGTCCCGCCACGACTCGGCAATTCGATCGAATGAAGCAGCGTCGCCTTGGCCGGCGTCGCCAGATAGGAATCGTCGGTGTGCCAATCCTCCGAGCGCAGGGCCGTCTTGTCGGTCGTGCCGTCGGTCATCAGAGTGCTGACCATGATCGATACTTCCGGCACCTCCCCACTGCGCTTGTAGCGCAGCACCTGCGGCTTGGGCTTGCCGAAGGCCGAGGCGAAGGCGCGCATCTCGTGGGGCGTCATGCGTTCGCCGGGCACGACCACCAGCAGATGTTCGGCAAGCGCCCGATTGAGCAACGAGGCGATTTCGGGCTTGGCCGCATCTGGACGAGCCAGGCCTTCGATGCGTGCGCCCAACGGCGCATCCAACGGGACCACTTTTGGCGCCATGGCGCTCCTCCTCGTTGTCGCGAGATCAGGCCGTCTTCACGAGCTCCGCGATTGCCGCGCCGACGGTCTTGGTGTCGCCGTTGCCGCCAAGGTCGCGCGTGCGCGGACCGCCCTCGACCAGCGAGGCGGCGATCGCCCGTTCGATCGCTTCGGCCGCCTCCGGATAGCCGAGATGGCGCACCATCATGGCGCCCGACCAGATCTGGCCGATCGGATTGGCGATCCCCTTGCCGGCGATATCCGGCGCCGAGCCGTGCACCGGCTCGAACATGGAAGGATACTTGCGCTCGGGGTTGATGTTGCCGGACGGCGCGACACCGATCGACCCGGTGAGCGCGGGACCGAGATCCGACAGGATGTCACCGAACAGGTTGGATCCGACGACGACATCGAACCAGTCCGGGTTGCGCACGAAATGCGCCGTCAGGATGTCGATATGGTACTGGTCCGCCTTGATGTCGGGATAGTGCTTCCTCATCTCGGCGAAGCGCTCGTCCCAGAACGGCATGGTATGGATGATGCCGTTGGACTTGGTGGCCGAGGTGACGTGCTTCTTCTTCGTGCCCCGGGCGAACTCGAACGCGAACTTCAGCACCCGGTCCACGCCCTTGCGGGTGAAGATCGCTTCCTGGACGGCGAACTCGTTCTCGGTCCCCTGGAACATGCGGCCGCCCAGCTGACTGTACTCGCCCTCGGTATTCTCGCGCACGACCCAGAAGTCGATCTCGCCCGGCTTGCGGTTGGCGAGCGGCGACGGCACGCCCTCGAACAGGCGCACCGGCCGCAGGTTCACGTACTCGTCGAAATCGCGACGGATCGGGATCAGGAGACCCCACAGCGAGACATGGTCGGGCACGCCCGGCCAGCCGACGGCGCCCAGGAAGATGCTCTCGAACGCCTTGAGCTGCTCCATGCCGTCGTCCGGCATCATCTTTCCGGTCTTCAGCAGGCGGTCGCACGACCAGTCGAAGTCGGTGAACTCGAGCTCGAAATTGAAGCGGCGGGCGGCGGCTTCCAGCACGCGAACGCCTTCGGGTAGAACTTCCTTGCCGATTCCGTCACCCGGAACGAGGGCGATCTTGTGCTTGGCCATCCGTTGCCTCTCTTGGACTTTAGCGACGTATAATGGACGCGTATCCAGGAGCAAGCCATGTCCTTCGATCTCAAGATCACGCGCGGCACGATTGTCGACGGCACCGGCAAGCCAGGTTTCGTCGGCGACCTCGGCATCAAGGACGGCAAGGTCGTGGCGATCGGCAAGGCCGACGGGCCGGCGACCACGACTATCGACGCCGAAGGCAGGGCCGTGTCGCCGGGTTTCGTGGATGTGCACACGCACTACGACGCCCAGATCCTGTGGGACCGCATGCTGTCCATCTCGCCGTGGCACGGCGTCACCACGACCGTGATCGGCAACTGCGGCTTCGGCGTCGCGCCGACCCGCGCGGCGCATCGCAAGCTGATCCTGCAGACGCTCGAGAAGGTCGAGGGCATGAGCCTCGACGCCCTGCAGGCGGGCTTGGGCGATGCCTGGCCGTTCGAGACTTTCCCGCAGTATCTCGACACGCTCGAGAAGCATGGCACGGCGATCAATATCGCCGCCCTGTTCGGCCACACGCCGCTCCGGCTCTATGTCATGGGCGAGGCGTCCACCGAGCGCGCCGCGACGGCGGACGAGATCGCTGCCATGAAGAAGCTGATGCGCGAGGCGATGGAAGCGGGCGCGATCGGCTTCGGCACCTCGATGTCGGTGACCCACAACGGCTATGCCGGCAAGCCGGTGCCCAGTCGCCAGGCCACGCCCGAGGAAATGGATGCGCTTGTCTCGGTGATGGGCGAGATGAAGCGCGGCCTGATGCAGATCACCATCGGCCGCGAGTTCTCGACCAGGGCCATGGCCGAAGTGAGCCGCAAGTACGGCGTCCCGGTCACCTGGACCGCCCTCCTCTCCTACCTCTACGGTCCCGGCGGACATCGCAAGCAGCTCGACCTCGCCGCCGAGCAGCGCAAGTCGGGCGCGCTGGTCATTCCGCAGGTGAGCTGCCGTCCGCTCAACTTCGAATTCACCTTCGCCGAGCCGTTCATCTTCGATGTGCTCAAGTTCATGAACGAGCTTGCGGCCGAGGATGCCCGTTCGCCCGGCGCGCGCCGCCGCGCCTATGCCGATCCGGCCTGGCGCCGCAAGCTCGCGACCGAGCTGACGCCGCTGTTCCAGCGCTGGTGGGACCGCACGACGATCGCATGGGCGCCATCCGCGCGGGAGCTCGAGGAGCAGCCGCTCGCCGAAGCTGCCCGCAAGCTCGGCAAGGATCCGGTCGATCTCGCCCTCGATCTCACGCTCGACAACGACCTCCAGGCACGCTTCCGCATGGCCGTCATGAACTTCGACGAAGGCGAGGTGGCCGAGTTGATCACCGATCCCAACACGATCATCGCGCTTTCCGATGCCGGCGCGCATGCCAGCCAGCTTTGCGATGCGTGCTATGCAACGCATCTGTTGGGTCACTGGGTGCGCGACCGGAAGACCTTCACTCTCGAGCAGGCCGTCCACAATCTCACGCAACGGCCGGCCGAGATGTTCGGCATCACCGACCGCGGCGTGCTGGCCGAGGGCCGCCCGGCCGACGTCGTGGTGTTCAATCCGACGACCGTCGGCCCGGGCCCGCTCAAGCGCGTCTATGATTTGCCGGCCGGCGCCGATCGGCTGGTGTCCGAGGCGCACGGCATCGACGCTGTCATCGTAAACGGCAAGCTGATCCGTCGCGACGGCAAGGATGTCGTGGCGGCCGACGATCGGTTGCCCGGGCGTCTGCTGCGCCACGGCCGTGCGGCCTAAACCTCAGATCGGGAGAAAATCATGATCCATGTCATCGCCGTCATCACCGCCAAGCCCGGCAAGCGCGACGAGATCCTCGGCCATTTCCGCGCCAATGTGCCGGCAGTGAAAGCCGAGAAGGGCTGCATCGAGTACGGCGCTACGGTCGACGCCGAAGGCATGGGCTCGTTCCAGACCAAGTTCGGCCCCGACACGTTTGTCGTCGTCGAGAAGTGGGAAAGCACGGATGCCCTCAAGGCCCACGCCGCGGCGCCGCATATGGCAGCCTATGCCGCCAAGACCAAGGAGCATATCGCCAACCGCGTCATCCACGTCCTCTCGCCCACTTGACTCTTCGCCACTGGCATTCTTGTCGTCCTGAGCGAAGCGAAGGACCTTGCGCCAGCTCCATAGGAAGTCTTTGAGGCGGAGGCCAGATCCTTCGCTGCGCTCGGGATGACAATAGTAGTCGGCTACGACGGTCGCATCACGCCGCGCACGACCATGTCGATCATGCCGGCGATCAGTGTGTCGCGTCTGGACGATAGCGGTTCCGGTTTGTCGATGAGGGCCGACACCAGGCCATGCAGGCTCATCCACACGAGCTCGGCCGCGATCTCGACAGGATAGTGCAGCGACGTGCCGGCATTCTCGACGTCGCGGAACATGCCCATCAGCTTGGTAAAGGCAATCGCGCCGCTCGTAGCCGGCTCGCTCTCCCTGCTGCGCTTCGGCATGTTCCCGGAGAGGAACGTCAACCAATATTCCTGCGGGTTGTCGAGCGCGAAGCGAACATAGGACTCGCCGCAGCGCCGCAGGCGCTCGATCGGCGGCAAGTCTTCCTTCTCGATCGTCGCCATGCGCTCGATCAGGCCACCGAAGGTCTGTTCGCAAAGCGCCAGCATGATCGCTTCCTTGTCCCTGAAGTAGAGATAGAGCGCGGGGGCGGAGACGCCGACGACGTCGGCGATACGGCGGATCGTCGTCGCTTCGTACCCTTCCTTCAGGAACAATGTCTTCGCAGCCCAGAGGATTTCGTCCCGGCGGGTATGGCCCTCGCCGCGCTTCTTTCGAGTACCGGGAGCCGCCGCGAACAATTCCCTTTCCATCCCCGAGATGCCGACGCCTATGAAAGTCGCCCCTCGGCCGTGCGCACGTCGCCGGTGCGCGCGGCGCTCACGGCCAGCACGATCTCGATCCCGCGCACGATATCGTCGACCGACATCGAGGGCCCGCCGCCCAGCCGCGCCGCCTGCTCGGGCAGATAGGGGATATGCAGGAAGCCGCCGCGGAACGAGAGGCCGTGACGGCCTGCGACGTCCATCAGCGTATAGAACACGTGATTGCAGACGAACGTGCCGGCGCTGTTCGACACGGCCGCCGGCAGGCCGGCGCGGCGCAGCTCGGCGACACACGCCTTGACCGGCAGTGTCGTGAAATAGGCAGTCGGGCCGTCGCGCACCACCGGCCGGTCGATCGGCTGCTTGCCGTCGTTGTCGCGGATGCGGGCATCCTGGACATTGATCGCCACCCGCTCGAGGCTGAGCTCGGCGCGGCCGCCCGCCTGCCCGACGCACAGCACGATGTCGGGCTGCGCCTCGTGCAAGGCAGTACGCAAGGCGATGGCCGAACGCGCATAGGAGGTCGGCAGGACGGTGGTATGGACCGCCAGGCCGCCCATCCGCCGCTTGAGCCGGCCGACGGCCATCGACGAGGGATTGACCTTCTCGCCGCCGAACGCATCGAAACCTGTCACGAGCGCCTTCATCGAGTCGATCCTTCGCCGCCAGCAAAAAGGGCGCCCCCGATGGGGGCGCCCGACGTTACCGCCGTCGACCGGCGATATCTACTTGTTCGCGGCATCCACGGCGCGGCGCGCCATCACGTTCACCAGATGGGCGCGGTACTCCGCGCTGCCATGGATGTCGCTGTTGAGGCCGTCGGCCGGGATCTTGATGTCCTTGATCGCGGCCGACGAGAAATCCTTGGCCAGCGCGTCCTCCATCGCCTTGACGCGGAACACCGACGGCCCGGCTCCCGTCACCGCGACGCGCACGGTGTTACCCGTCTTGGCCACGAACACGCCGACCATCGCATAGCGCGAGGCGGGATTGCGGAACTTCATGTAGGCGGCCTTGTCCGCCTTGGGGAAGCTGAACGAGGTGATGAGCTCGCCCTCGCCAAGCGCCGTCTCGAACAGCCCTTTGAAGAAGCCGTCGGCCGTGTGCTTGCCCGTGCTGGTCGTGATGGTGGCGTTCAGGCCGAGGACCGCGGCGGGATAATCCGCCGCCGGATCCGAATTGGCCACCGACCCGCCGATCGTGCCGCGGTTGCGGACGGCCGGATCGCCGATCATGCCAGCCAGCTCGGCGAGCGCCG
>DATEID010000371.1:0-8444 GCA_035279245.1 Reyranella sp. | reverse complement strand
CCTTTCAGAGGCCGGTCGTCCCCAAGCGACCGGCCTTTCCTTTGGGCCAATGAAAAAGGCGACGGGCGTGCCGTCGCCTTGGGCAGCCATTGCGGATCGTTCACTGCTGCTTCTTGACGCGATACTTCTGATGGCAGGCGCCGCAGGCCTTGCCCGTGGTGACAAAGGCCGCCTGGATGGCGGCGATATCGCCTGAGCCTCCCGCCACGGCAAGCTTGTCATAGGCCGCGTCGGCATTCTTGCTGGCGGCCAGGAAGCCGTCCCAGTCCGTCCAGATAACGGGAAGGGCTTCGGTCTTGCCCTTGTCGGAGCCGGGCGGGAACAGCTTTTCGAACGCCGCCTCGAGTGTCTTGAGCTTGGCGGCCTGTTCCACGACAATTTTCGTATCGCCCTTGGAGTCGATGACGCCTTTGATGGCGCGCATCGCCGCGGCGGCTTCCTTGCGGTTGTCCTCGCGTTGCTTGATCACATCGCCCTGGGCGAAGGCTGCGGTCACGCTGCCCACTGTCACTCCAATGCCCAGCATGCCGATCAACGCCACAATCAGGGTCTTCTTTCTCACGTCGCCCCCCTCGCTTCAGTTTCAATTCGCCGACAGCATGACGTCGGCCGAGCCAACATTTGTTGCAGAGGTCGGCGGCAAAGCGAACAGGCCATGCGCCGAATCTGCCATCACGACTGCGTGTGCTCGGCAAATATTCCGTAGAACGCGAGGATTGTCATCGCCCTCGCGCCGGTAAATAGAAAATGGGAACGAGCGACGACAGTCGCCGATATGACGAGAGGAGACGGCATGCGGTTCTCGGGCCTGGCGAAAACGGTTGTGCTCCTTGCGATCGTCGGCGGCACGGCGGCCTTCGTGTTGACCATGCCTTCGCGCATTCCCGCGAGCGCGCTGCCTTCGCGTCACGCCGATCTCGCCAACGGCGAAATAATGTTCAACGTCGGCGGTTGCGCTTCCTGCCATGCGACGCCGCATCAGGGCGATCGCAAGCGCCTCGGCGGCGGTCTCGCACTCGTGACGTCCTTCGGCACGTTCAGGGCGCCCAATATCTCGCCGGATGCGCAATATGGCATCGGCGCCTGGAGCGAAGACGATTTCGTCAACGCCATGAAGAAGGGGATCGGCCGCAACAGCGAGCACCTCTATCCGGCCTTTCCGTACACATCCTATCAGCGCATGCGTCTCGACGACGTGCGCGATCTCTACGCCTACCTGAGGACTTTGCCGGCGGTCCAAACGCCGTCGCAGCCGCACGATCTCGCGTTTCCATTCACCGTGCGGCGCGGGCTCGGCCTGTGGCAATTGCTTTACGTCGACGGCAAGGCGCTCGCCCCCGACAGCTCGAAAGACGCCGTCTGGAACCGCGGCGCCTATCTCGTCGAGGGGCCGGGCCATTGCGCCGAATGCCACAGTCCGCGCAATCTGATCGGCGGCATCGACGCCGATCGGCGCTTCGCCGGTGGCCCCGATCCGACGGGCAAGGGCTGGATTCCCAACATAACACCGAGCCCCGATGGCATCCCCAACTACTCGGTGAAGGACATTGCCTACTTGCTGGAAACCGGTTTCACGCCCGATTTCGATTCGGTCGGCTCCAGCATGGCCGACGTGGTCAAGAACACGAGCAAGCTCTCGGCCGAGGACCGGCTGGCGATCGCAACCTACATCAAGTCCCTGCCGCCGCGTGCCGGCAAGGCGCCGAAGGACGACAAAGGCGACTGAATTCCATTGTCCGAATGGGCGCTCGAAATCGCCGCCGCGGATCGGGTAACCGGCCTTGCTGGCGATTGGGGCGGCCTCTAGGGTGGTTCGGCACCCGAACGAACCTGGATTTTGCACGATGAAATTTACCGGTACCGACTCCTATGTTGCCAGCGACGATCTGCGCGTGGCGGTGAACGCGGCCATCGCGCTGCAGCGTCCGCTGCTCATCAAAGGCGAACCGGGCACCGGCAAGACCGTGCTGGCGCACGAGGTCGCCAAGGCGATCGGCGCGCCGCTGATCGAGTGGCACATCAAATCCACCACCAAGGCGCAGCAGGGCCTCTACGAATACGACGCCGTCTCGCGCCTGCGCGACAGCCAGCTCGGCGACGAGCGCGTGAAGGACATCAGCAACTACATCAAGCGCGGCAAGCTCTGGGACGCCTTCACCGCAACCGAGCGGCCGGTGCTCCTGATCGACGAGATCGACAAGGCCGACATCGAGTTCCCGAACGACCTGCTGCTCGAGCTCGATCGCATGGAGTTCTACGTCTACGAGACGCAGGAGGTCGTGAAGGCCTCGCAGCGGCCGGTGGTGATGATCACCTCCAACAACGAAAAGGAGCTGCCCGACGCCTTCCTGCGCCGCTGCTTCTTCCACTACATCCGCTTCCCCGATCGCGAGATCATGACCCAGATCGTGGATGTCCATTTCCCCGGCCTGCAGCGCAACCTGCTGCGTGAGGCGCTGAACATCTTCTACGATATCCGCGAGGTGCCGGGCCTCAAGAAGAAGCCCTCGACCTCGGAGCTGCTGGACTGGCTGAAGCTCCTGATGGTCGAGGACATCTCGCCCGAGGCGCTGCGCTCCAAGGATTCCAAGCAGCTCATTCCGCCGCTGCACGGCGCCCTTCTCAAGAACGAGCAGGACGTCCACCTGTTCGAGCGCTTGGCCTTCATGGCGCGGCGGGAGCAGCGTCAGTAGGTACAAATGTCTCGGTTCCCGAGCGTCTATCGGTGTCATCCCGAGCGGAGCGAGCGATCTTTTGCGGCGCCGACTAAAGATCTCTCGCTGCGCTCGGGATGGCACGCGGAAGGCGGGTGCATGATGGGTCGTGAGGAAAGATCATGTTCGTGAACTTCTTCCTCGAGCTGCGCCAGGCCAAGGTGCCGGTCTCCATCAAGGAATACCTGGCGCTGATGGAGGCCATGGACAAGGGCGTCGCCGAGTACAACGTCGACGACTTCTACTATCTCTCGCGCTCGGTGCTGGTGAAGGACGAGCGCAACCTCGACAAGTTCGATCGCGTGTTCGGCCATGTGTTCAAGGGCCTGGAAGCGCCGGCGGGCGAGGGGACGACGGCGGAGATTCCCGAGGAGTGGCTGCGCAAGCTGGCCGAGAAGCTTCTGACCGACGAAGAGAAGAAGCAGATCGAGGCGATGGGCGGCTGGGAGAAGCTGATGGAGACGCTGAAGAAGCGTCTGGAGGAACAGCAGAAGCGCCATCAGGGCGGCAGCAAGTGGATCGGGACGGCGGGCACCTCGCCGTTCGGCGCCTATGGCTTCAATCCCGAAGGCGTGCGCATCGGCCAGGACAAGAACCGCGAGGGCCGCGCCGTCAAGGTGTGGGATAAACGCGAGTACAAGAACCTCGACGACACGGTCGAGATCGGCACGCGCAACATCAAGATCGCGCTGCGCCGGCTGCGCAAATTCGCGCGCGAGGGCGCCGAGGTCGAGCTCGATATGCCCGACACGATCCGCTCGACGGCGCGCAACGCGGGCTATCTCGACATCAAGATGATCCCCGAGCGACGCAACAAGGTGAAGCTCCTGCTGCTGTTCGACATCGGCGGCTCGATGGACGCCCACATCCGCGTCTGCGAGGAGCTCTTCTCGGCGGCCCGCTCGGAGTTCAAGCACCTCGAATTCTTCTACTTCCACAACTGTCTCTACGAGAAGCTGTGGAAGGACAACCGCCGCCGCCACGTCGACACCTTCCCCACGGCGCAGCTCCTGCATACCTATCCGCCCGACTACAAGGTGATCTTCGTCGGCGATGCCTCCATGAGCCCGTACGAGATCGCCTATCCCGGCGGCTCCGTCGAGCACTGGAACGAGGAGGCGGGCCAGGTGTGGATGCAGCGCATGGCCGACACCTATCGCAGCCTGGTGTGGCTCAACCCGGTGCCCGAACGGCACTGGAGCTACACGCCCTCGATCCAGCTCCTGCAGCAGCTCACCTCCAGCCGCATGTTCCCGCTCACCCTGGGCGGCCTCGACAGCGCGATGAAGGAACTGAACAAGTGACAGGCGCAAGCCTGTAGCCGAAGGAGGACCCAAGATGAAAACCGGTCCGGCGATCGCCGACATCCTGAAGAAGGAGGGCGTCGAATATCTCTTCGCCTATCCGGTCAATCATCTGATCGAAGCCTGCGCCGCGGTCGATATCCGCCCCATCATCGTGCGTCAGGAGCGCATTGGGCTGCACATGGCCGACGCCATGTCGCGCCTCAGCAAGGGCCGCAGGATGGGCGTGTTCTGCATGCAGAGCGGCCCCGGATCGGAGAACGCCTATGGCGGCGTGGCGCAGGCCTATGGCGAATCGGTGCCGCTGCTGGTGATCCCGCAGGGCTATCCGCGCCGCATCGCGCATATCCCGCCCAACTTCAACTCGACGCGCGCCATGGCGCATGTCGCCAAGCACTGCGAGCCGGTGACCTCGGGCAAGGAGGTGGCGAACATCATGCGGCGCGCCTTCAGCCTGCTGCGCAACGGCCGCGGCTCGCCGGTGATCGTCGAGCTGCCGGCCGACGTCTATGCCGAGGACGCGCCCGATCCATTGGCTTACGAGCCGGTGGTCGTCACGAAGTACGGTCCGGATCCGGCGGCGGTGAAGCAAGCCGCGCAGGTGCTGATGGCGGCCAAGCGGCCCGTGATCTATGCCGGCCAGGGCGTGCATTGGGCCGAGGCCTATGCCGAGCTCAAGGAGCTCGCCGAGCTGCTGGCGATTCCCGTTTGCACCAGCCTGGAAGGCAAGAGCAGCTTCGACGAGACCCATCCGCTGGCGCTGGGCTCGGGCGGTCGCGCCTATCCCAAGGCGGTTAGAAGCTTCCTCGACCGGTCGGACGTGATCCTGGGCGTGGGCTGCTCCTTCACCGAGACCAACTTCGGCATCGCGATGCCCCAGGGCAAGACCATCATCCATGCCACGCTCGATCCGGCGCATCTCAACAAGGACGTGAAGATCAGGCACGGGTTGGTGGGCGATGCGAAGCTCACGCTTGCCGCACTTGTGGCGGCCTGCAAGGCGGCCGGCGCCACCAAGCGCGATGGGGCAGGGGTCGCGGCCGAGATCAAGCAGATCGAGGGCGAGTGGCTGAAGGAATGGCTGCCCAAGCTCAAGAGCGGTGATGCGCCGCTCAATCCCTATCGCGTGCTATGGGACCTGCAGCATACAGTCGATGTGGCCAATACCATCATCACCCACGATGCCGGCAGCCCGCGCGACCAGCTCTCGCCGTTCTGGAAGACCACCGCGCCGCACACCTATATCGGCTGGGGCAAGACCACCCAGCTCGGCTACGGGCTGGGGCTCGCGATGGGCGCCAAGCTCGCCTGTCCGGACAAGCTTTGCATCAATGTCTGGGGCGACGCCGCGATCGGCTTCACCGGCATGGACTTCGAGACGGCGGTGCGCGAGCGCATCCCGATCCTCTCGATCCTGCTCAACAATTTTTCGATGGCGATCGAGCTGCACATCATGCAGGTCTCGACCGAGAAGTACCGCTCGACCGACATCTCCGGCGACTATGCCGCCATGGCACGGGCCTTCGGCGGCTATGGCGAGCGGGTGACCAGGCCGGAGGACATCGTGCCCGCCATCCAGCGCGGGGTCGAGCAGACCCGCAAGGGCGTCCCGGCGCTGCTGGAGTTCATCACCTCGAAGGAAGTGTCGATTTCGGTGCCGAAGTAACCGCCGTCGTCTCGACCGGAGCGCGAAGCGCGTAGTGAAGAGACCTTGTTTCTGCGGGCAACCCGCCGGTTGTTGAGGCAAGGCCCCTCGGCTACGCTCGGGGCGACGGAGGTGCCTGCATCATGACACGGATCCTCACTCCGACTGCCGAGCACGAAGTCGCCGCCCACGACGGTCTCTGGACGAGCGCGACCGATGCCGAAAAGGTCACCGGCTGGACGCTGAAGCCCGAAGGCATGTGCCGCGCCGACGTCTGCGTGCCGATGCCGGCCGCCGCCGTGGGCACCAACGAGATCGACCTCGTCGCCTTCTGGCGGAAGCTCGGCGGCCCCGTCGTCGCCAGCGACTCCCGCGATGTCTGGGCCTTGGGCGCGCCGGCCGACGAGCGCAACGCCGCGCTCGAGGGTCTCGAGGCGCCGGACTTCACCCTGCCCGACCTCGACGGCGTGCCGCGCACTCTGTCCGAGCTTCGCGGCAAGAAGGTGTTTCTCGCCACCTGGGCCAGTTGGTGAGGGTGCCGCTTCGACTTGCCCGTGTGGCAGCAACTTTACGATGAGCTGAAGGACAAGGGCTTCATGGTGGTGGCCGTGGCCGAGGAGAGCCGCGGCGCCGAGCATGCCCGGCCGTGGATCGAGCAGGCGAAGTCGAGCTATTGGCAGCTCATCGACAGCGAGCATCGGCTGAGCGACCTCTACAATCTCGTGAACGTGCCGCAGGCGGTCTGGATCGACGAGCAAGGGCGCATCGCACGGCCGCCGGAGACGGCGGGATCGACGGACCATTTCCGGCGCATGAACCTCGAGACGCGTACCCTGTCGCCGGAGGATCAGGCGGCGCGGCTGGCGGCGCGTCAGGCCTACCTCGAGGCCGTGAGGGCCTGGGTGACGACCGGCAAGCACGCGCTTGCGGCCGATGCGGCGCGCGCGAGCCTTCCGCGCGTCACACCCGAGATTGCCGAGGCCCGGGCGCGCTTTCGCCTGGGCGTGTGGCTGCGCAACCATGGTCGCACCGAAGAGGGCGACCGGGAACTCGCCGAGGCAAGCCGTCTCCACCCCGAGTCGTGGAGCATGTGGCGGCAGGCGGCCGATCTCGAGGAGGTCGGCAAGGCATCGGGTCCGGAGTTCTGGAAGCGCGTGCAGGCGCTGGGTGATCGGCCTTACTATCCCCCGCCCAAACTATAGGGGGAGCCGATGCGCCTTGCCTGGCGTGATCTCGGAACGCCACGGGCCGACAGGGCGCACGGCAAGACGGTCGAGATCAGCGGTTGGCCGGCGACAGCTGTGCCCAGGCCTGGTGCCGACTATTTCCTGCTGACGTCCGACGTCGCCTGCTGCGCCGGCTGCCTGCCGCGCAATCCGCGGGTGACGATCGAGGTCTTCGCCGATCGTGACATTGCGTTCGGCGACGGACCGTTGCGGCTCGGCGGCACCTTCCAGGTAACCGACGACGCGACGGGCTGGCGCTACCAGCTTCGCGACGCGAGGCCGATCGGTCTCGGGCGCCGGACGCTGCTCGCCGCGAGCCCGCTTCTCTGTCTTCCCGTTCCGGCAATCGCGGAACCGCCGACCGGCCTGACCGTCGACATGCACAGCCATGCCGGTCAGGTTCTCTATGTTCGCAGCCAGAACGGCAACTATCCCTTCTCGCCGGTGGCCGAGCCGATGCGCCAGGGCGGCATGGCGGTGATCTGCCTCGCGACAGTCGCTGATTCGCCGACCACGCACGTCACCGAAGGCCGCATCCGGCCTTATCGCGAGCCGAAGCCGGGCGAGCTGTACGCCCATGCGCAGCTTGCCTTTGCCCGCCTGCACCGGCTGGCACGAGAGCAGGATCTCGCGATCATTCGCAAGGCGGCGGAGCTTGCGGTCACCCGTGCGGACAGACCCTCGATCATCGTCTCGTCCGAAGGCGGCGATTTCCTCGAAGGCAGGCCGGAGCGCGTCGACGAGGCCTACGACAAATGGCAGCTCCGCCATCTGCAGCTCACGCACTATCGCCCGAACGAGCTGGGCGACATCCAGACGGAACCTGCCGTGCATGACGGCCTGACGCCGGCCGGCGCCGAGGTCATTCGTCGTTGCAACCGGCTGGGTGTCGTTGTCGACGTGGCGCACGGCACTTATGAGCTGGTGAAGAAAGCTGCCGCCGTCTCGAGCAAGCCGCTCGTGCTCTCGCATACCTCGCTCAGCGAGCGGCCGGTGGCCTGGACGCGGCTGATCACGCCGGATCACGCCAGGGCAGTCGCCTCGACCGGCGGCGTGATCGGGATCTGGCCAGTGAAGCATCTTTTCGGCACCTACAGATCCTATGCCGACGGCTTTGCCCGCATGGTGGATGTGGTGGGGATCGACCATGTCGGCCTCGGCACCGATCAGATGGGGCTGCTGGGAGCGAGCACATTGCCGAGCTACGCCGATCTGCCGCAGCTTGCAGCCGCCTTGCGTGCTCGTTTCACGGCGGAGGAAACCGCGAAGCTTCTTGGCGGCAACTACCAGCGTGTATTTGCCGCGAGTCTCGCCTGACCCGGTGACGTGGAAAGTCCTTGCGGGTCATTATCGATTCGCGCATCTCGCTCCCGAGAGTTCTGGCGGGATTTGGTCGAGCGGCATGCGGTCCATCTTTCTTTTTGCAGCCACGCTGGCGCTGTTCGTCGTTAGTGCGCGGGCCCAGGAGGGACTTCGCTCCTACGTCATCGTCGGCGACGCGATTCCCGATTCATTGACGGGAAAGACTGGCGACGTCGGCCGCGGCCGCACCATC
>DATEID010000370.1:0-5369 GCA_035279245.1 Reyranella sp. | reverse complement strand
TCGAGGACCATGACGGCGTCGCGACGGCCGGCGACTATATCTGGCGCAAGCCGGGCTCCCTTCACGAGAACTGGTCGCCCAACGGGGCGGTGCTGCTGGCTGTCTATCGCAAGCCCAACATCTACTACGACGCAGGCCGGGAGATCGCGGGGTTCTGACGATTCGTCCGGGCGCCCGCGGCCCGCGGCCTCACCTCGGACGGAAAAAAGCGAAGAATCCCTCGCTGCGCTCGGGATGACACCAACCAAAAACGTGTGTCATCCCGAGGCGAAGCCGAGGGATCTTTCTCGGGGCAGGGACATGGCGCTGCCATCGCCGTGAGCCGGGATGGCCGAGGGAGCGCTGGCGATGCTTTCGGGGACATCGCGCAAGGTCGTGGAGCGGGTGAACGCCAACGAACCGCAATGGTGGCTCGCGTTCATCCTCTGACGCGACGGGAAAGATCCCTCGCATTCGCTCGGGATGACACAAGAAAAGGTGTGTCATCCCGAGCATAGCGAGGGATCCTTTGCAGCGCCTGCGCCACGCTCGTCCCTTCTTCCTCCTCGCCCGAACCATTGCAATCCGGCTCGAATGGTGCCCAACTGGCGCTGGCGAGTCGCCGGCGTCCGTGGTTGCAGGCTCTGCGTGCTGGAGGAACCGATGGTCGCTCAACTCGACGAAAAGCTGCTCGACGAACGGCTGGCCGCCCTGGAGGCGGCGCGCTCCTGGAGCCCGCGCCTGGTGTCGAAGCTGGAAAGCCATCTGCGCGGCGCGCCCGACGCGGAGGTGTTCCGCATCAATCCGCTGACCTTCGCGCGCGAGCGGGGCCTCTCCGAGACCGAGACGATCGATCTCTTCCTCCATGCCACCAACCAGCGGCTGGTCGAGATGAACTGGCTGCTGGTGTGCCCGCTCTGCTCGTGCGTCGTCGAGAGCTTCAAGGAGCTGAAGGGCGTCCACAGCCACTATCACTGCAACGTCTGCCAGGCCGACTTCACGTCGCGCCTGGACGAGTTCGTCGCCGTCACCTTCACCGTGCTGCCGACTGTCCGGCGGATCAAGTTCCATCGCCCGCAGGAGCTGTCGCCGGTCGAGTATTTCCTCGAATACGGCGCGATCGGTGACGGCCGGCTCCCCGACGGAACGCCCTTCGTCAAGGCGCAGGAGGCGATGGCGCGGGCGGCGAGCCACCTGCCGCCGGGCGAGACGACGCTGATGTCGATCGATGCGACCGAAGGCACCGTCATCGGCGTCAGCCACGAGGGCGGGGCGGCGCTCCTCTATGCGATCGAGGGCGCGCCGGCGGCCGGGCCGCAGCGCTTCGAGATCGAGTTCGGCGAGCCGGTCCGGCAATACGCGACCGCCAAGGTCGCGCCCGGCGCCATGACCTTCGCCGTCACCAACACGACGCGCGAGCGCGGCACGTTCGTGCTCGCCGTCCTGCCGCCCGGCGTCGCCCCCGGCCAGCCGCTGCAGTTCGTGCCGTTCCTCACCGGCAAGCGCCTGCTCACGACCCAGACCTTCCGCGACCTCTTCCGGTCGGAGGTGATCCGCGCCAGCGAGGGACTGGGCGTCACCGACATCACGCTGCTGTTCACCGACCTCAAGGGCTCGACCGCGCTCTACGACCGGATCGGCGATCTCAACGCCTTCGCCCTCGTGCACCAGCATTTCGAGCGCCTGCAGGCGGTGACGGTCCGCCATCGCGGCGCCATCATCAAGACGATCGGCGATGCGGTCATGGCGGCCTTCCTCGGACCGGCCGATGCGGTCCGCGCCGCGCTGGAGATGCGCAGCGATATCGCGGCGTTCAACCGCGACCGGCCCGACCGCGAGATCGTGCTCAAGATCGGCATCCACAAGGGCGCCGCCATCGCCGTCACGCTGAACGACCGGCTCGACTATTTCGGCCAGACCGCCAACATCGCCGCGCGCGTGCAGGCGCTGGCCGACGCCGACGAGATCTTCGTCTCCGAGGACGTCTTCGAGGCCGACGACGTGCGCCCGATCCTGGCCGAATGGCCCGTCGAGCGGCAGCTCGCCAAGCTGCGCGGCATCCAGGACGGCCTCAACGTCTACCGCATCCCCGACGCCAAGGCCGCGCCCAAGGCCGCGTGAGCGCGGCAGGAAAGATCCCTCCCTGTCGGTCGGGATGACACGATCTCCTGCAACGAGAGAGGTGTCATCCTGAGGCGAAGCCGAAGGATCCTTCGCGTCGACAAAGATCGTCCCCCGTCTAGTCGCTATCTACCAAAGCCTGGTAGTTTCCTCCTCTTTTTCCCCGAATCGGTCGGCGCTATCGTGTTGCGATGAGTCGCGCACCCGTAGTCGCTTTCGCGTTTGCCGTCCTTGCCTTTGCCCAATCGGCATTTTCCCAGGCGGCGTTCTCCCAGACCTTCACCTCGCAGGGGCCGGCGCCGAGCATCGGGCCGGCCGCCACCGTGCAGAGCGGCGACGGGCCGGACGGCCAGACCGGCACCGTCTCCGGCGCGGTGCAGGCGATCGTCGTCAGCCCGACCGATCCGGGCACGATGTATATCGGCGCCGTCAACGGCGGCGTGTGGGCGACCCACAACGGCGGCGCGAGCTGGACGCCGCTCGGCGACACCCAGCGCTCGCTCTCCATCTCGAGCCTCGCCATGGATCCCGGCAATCCCAACGTGCTGGTCGCCGGAACCGGCCTCGTCTCCAACGGCGCCTTTGCCGACCCCAGCAACGTCGCGAACCGCGGCGGCGCGCGGATCGGCCTGCTGCTCAGTGACAACGGCGGCCAGTCGTGGAGCGAGGCGGGCGGCGCCACGCTCGCGGGCAAGAGCATCGTCGGCGTCGCCGTGCGCGGCAGCACCATCCTCGCCGCCGCCGCCGAGCCCAACGCGGCGACCGCGGCGGGCGGCCTCTTCATCAGCGACAATGGCGGCGGCAGCTTCCAGCCGGTGACGCTCGGCTCGGGCGGCGGGACGGTGGCGGTGACGGCGCTGGCGGCCGATCCCGCCAACCGGAACCTCTTCTACGCCGCCGTCAATTCGACCGTGGCCGCCGATCGCGGCGTCTATGTCAGCGGCAACACCGGCGCGAGCTGGACCAAGGGACTCGATCTCGCCCCGGGGCAGATCGCGCGGCTCGCCACCGGACCCGACGGCTCGGTCGTGGCGGCCGTTTATGCGCCGGCCGACGTCACCAAGCCCGACAGCAACAACAGGCTGGTGGCGCTGATGCTGTCGAAGGCGGGCGGCGCCGCCGGCACCTGGGTCAATCTCGGGGCACCCAACGTGAACCCGGGCGGCCAGGCCTCGACCGACCTCGCCGTCGCCATCGACCGCAGCAACCCCAACATCGTCTATGTCGCGGGCGATGCGAAAGACGGCGGCAATCCCACCCTGGCGGCCTACCGCGTCACGCTGAACGCCGACGGCACGACGACGACCGTGCCGCTGACCGACAGCTTCACCTCGAACACGACCGTGCATGCCGACGTGCGCAACTTCGCCTTCGACGCCAACGGCCGGCTGATCATGGTGGGCGACGGCGGCGTCTATGCGCTCAGCGATCCGCAGGGCCCCAACGGCGTCTGGACCGGCCTCAACTCGACGCTCGCAATCCGCGAGGCCTATGCCATCGCCTACGACGCGATCAGCAAGCGGCTGGTCGTGGCGTCGCAGGACACCGGCGTCGCCTTCCAGAACGCGCCGAACAGCAACCAGTACGAGGCGATCGGGCAGGGCGACGGGCTGAACGCGGTGGTGAACGACAAGACGCTGCGCGGGCAGGGCGAGAGCGCGATCTACACGAGCTCGCAGGGCCTCGATCCGTTGCAGCGGCGGATCGTCGACGCGCAGGGCCGCACGGTCGCCAACACCACCCTCGAGGTGCAGGGCTACGCCGCCGACGACTTCACCGACGAAAGCGAGGAACGTCCGGCGGAGAAGAGCCTGCCTTTCTCCAGCAAGATCGTGCTGAACAAGATCGATCCCTCGATGATCGCGATCGGCACGAACTACGTCTATACCGCGGTCGACCCCAACGCGTCGGCCGACACGCTCCATCTCACCAACCTCGGGCCGAAGATCGGCCCGGTCACCGCGCTGGCCTACGGCACGCAGGACAACGTCAACGCCCTGCTCGCGGGCTCGGCCGGCGGCCTCTTCCTCAGCGCGACGGCCGCCCCGGGGTCGCTGCAGCATCTCGCGAGCTACGGCGGCGGCGCGCCGACCTCCGTCGTCTTCGATCCGCGCACGATGGCCCGCTTCTACGCCGCCGACACCACAGCCCTGTGGGGCACGACGGATACCGGCGGCTCCTTCAGCGACATCAGCCCGACCACGCTGACGCGGCCGACCGCGCTCGAATTCATCTCCAGCAACGGCGTCAATGCCCTGCTGGTGGGCGGCGTCAACAATACGGTGAACGCGCAGAGCCCGATCGCCGTGGCCGACAGCGACGGCAACGGCACGCTGTCGCCGTGGCGCGCCTTCGGCTTCGGCCTGCCCAACACGATCGCCAACCAGCTCGTCTACAATCCCGACGCCGACGTGCTGGCGGTCAGCCTGTGGGGCAGGGGAGCGTGGCTGCTGTACGACGTGACGGCCTACTTCCCGTCGGCGCTGGTGCTGCGCTTCGGCCTCGCCGACAACGATTCGGCGCCGCCCGATTCGATCCTGACCAACGGCGACTATGCCAGCCGCAACCTCGAGAAGGTCGGCACCGGCACCCTGACCATCGACGGCACCACCTCCTATACCGGCACGACCAGCGTGCTCGGCGGACGGCTGATCGCCAACGGCAATCTCACCAGCTCGAGCGCGCTGTTCGTCGATGCGCCCGGCACGCTCGCCGGCACCGGCATCGTGCCGACGACGACGGTGAGTGGCGTGCTGGCGCCCGGCAATCCGATGGGCAATCTCACGGTCTCCGGCAACCTGACCTTCAATCCCGGGAGCGCCTACCAGGTCGCGCTCGCGGGAACCTCGGTCGCGGCGCGCGCCAACGTCACCGGCGCGGCCGCGCTCGCCGGCACGGTCGAAGCGTCCTTCTCGGGCGCGGGCTTCGCGCGCAACTACACCATCCTGTCGGCGGCCGGCGGCCTTTCGGGCAGCTTCCAGGGCCTCGCCAGCTCCGGCCTGCCGGGCTTCTTCGAGACCGGCCTCGGCTATTCGGCGACCGACGTCACCCTGAACCTGCAATCGGCGATGGCCGGCACGCCGGGACTGGGCGGCGATCAGATCGCCGTCGCGCGCGTCCTCGATTCCGCCTTCAATGCCGGACCGGGTTGGGGCGCCATGCCGGCCCTGTTCGGCCTTTCGACCGGCCAGCTGCCGGCCGCCTTGTCGATGCTGTCGGGCGACAATGCCAGCGTCGGCCAATCGATGGAGATCGCCGCCGGCAACCAG
>DATEID010000369.1:0-8176 GCA_035279245.1 Reyranella sp. | reverse complement strand
CACTCCCCGAGTGGTGGTGGTGTGGAAGTGCTTGCCGTCATAGGTGTTGAACAGGCCGAAGGCCGCGTCGCAGAGCAGCATCGCCTTCTCGAGAATGGCGTCGAAGACCGGCGCGACATTGCCCGGCGACGAGTTGATGACCCCGAGGATGTCGGCGGCCGCCGTCTGCTGATCGAGCGATTCTCGCAATTCGGTAAACAATCGTACGTTCTCGATGGCGATCACGGCCTGCGCGGCGAAAGTCTCCAGAAGCTCGATCTGGCGAGGCGTAAAGGCGCCGGGCGTCGGCTTGCGAAGCAGCACGCAGCCGACCGCCATCCCTTCGCGCAGCATTGGGGCGGCGAGCAAGGCACGGACATTCGTCCTTCGCGTGAGCTCCAACGTCAGCGCATCTTTCACCGGATCGAGATCCGCGACATCCGGCACGTGAATGGTGCACCCATCGAGCGTGGCCCGACCAGTGGTCGAAGTTCTGTCGAGTGGAAAGCTATTGCCGACGAGTGACGGCAGACTGCCCTGGTGGGTAGCCAGCAACTGCTCCGTTCCCTCGCGCAGGACGATCATGGCGTCGTCGGCACCGCAGAAACGGCGGGCGGCGCGAACCACAACGTCGAGCACCGGTCGCACGTCCGTCGGCGATTGAGAGATAACGCGCAAAATCTCCGCCGTCGCGGTTTGCTGATCCAGCGACTCGCGCAACTCGGCGGTGCGGTCCTCGACCCGCTGTTCCAGGGTCTCGTACGATTCTTGCAGCGCCCCGGCTGAGCGATTGAACTGGTCGGCCAGCGCCTCCAGCTCGTCGCCTGTCCGGATGCTGAGGCGATGGCCGAGGTCGCCGCTCCCGATGCGCTGGGCACTCGCCTGCATGGAACGGATCGGAATCACCATGCGCCTCGCCAGCAAGGCGGCAGCCACGCCGGCAATCAGGAGGCCCAGCACCAGGAGTGCGAGGTCGCGCAGGCCGGCATTGATCACCGGTTGCTGAGCCTCGGAGATCGGCAGCTCGACGAACACGATCCAGTTCAGCGATTGGATGGAGGCGTGAGCTGATAGCACCGACACGCCGTTGCGATTGCGGGCATCGATAGCGGTGTTGTCGTTGGCGACGTCGTTGGCCGGCTGCTTCAGCACGGACTCGACCTGCGCCAGCTTGCTCATGTCGGTGCCGCGCAGCACCAGCGAAATGTCGGGATGCGCCACCAACCGGCCCTGGCGGTCGATTACGTAGGCATAGCCGTTCTGGCCGATCTTGATCTGAGAGATCACGTCCAGGATCAGCTTCAGATTGACATCGGCGACCGTGACGCCACCTCGGCCGCCATGCGCCACCGCCATGGTGAGATATGGCTCGCTGCCTTTGCGGAAGTAGACCGGCCCGTAGTAGACCTTGTTCGCCTTCGCCTCCACGAATGCGGGGTCGGCGGAGCGGTCTTCATTGCTGCCGACGACGTCCATGCTAAGACGCGAGACATGAAGCTGTTCGTGGCCGGTGCGGTCGAGCTGCGCCAGCTCCGTGATCGCCGGCACCTGACGCAGCAGCCGTACGTAGTCGAAGCGCCGTTGATCGGCCGGCAGCGCATCGAACTGGGCATACGCCACCCAGCCGATCTGCCGCTCGATCTCCTTGACGAAGGATTCGATGGTTTGGGCCGCCGCGACAGCTTTCTCGCGCTGCACGTTGATCGAGGCCTGTCGATTGTCGCGGTAAACGAAGTAGAGATCGAGCGCGGCATTGATCACGCTCACGACAGCAACAAGGCCGACGAACAGCGTGACGTATTTGAGGAAGAGGCCGCGCTTCACCCGACGACCCTCATTCGATCACCTCGTCGGCCCGCGCCAGGAACGTGGGCGATAGCGCAAGGCCCAACGTGGACGCCGTCTTGCGGTTGACGACCATCTCGAACCGCGTCGACTGCTCTACAGGAATATTGCCCGGCGGCACGCCCTTCAGGAGTTTGTCGGTTTGCCGAGCGAGGACGCGGGTCAGGTCCGCATAGTCCGTGGCGTAGGACAGCAGCCCGCCCTCTTCAGCGAATTCACGTCGAAAGGAGATAGCCGGCAGCTTGCGCGCCAACGCCTCGCGCGCCGCCACGGCGAGGCCGAGGCTGGGCTGGATCATCGCGCCGCCCACGCCGCGCTTGATCAGCGCATCCATGACGTTTGCGATCTCGGTGTGCGAGTTCGGCAGCTCGACGATGAGCTCTATCTTCTCAGCCTTCGCCACAACCTCAACATCGCGCTGCAGCGGAATGTGGAAGGGGTCGGCATTGTTCAGCAGAAGCCCAAACAATTTTGCGTCTGGCTTGATCTCGTGAAAAAGCTGGAGCGCCTTGCCGGCGAGGGTGGCGCTGGGGCTGAGCGCGCCGGTCACGTTGCCTTCGGGACGCGACAGGTTCGCGATACCGCTGGCCGGCAGGTCGGCGCCCATCCAGACGATCGGAATGGTCGAGGTGGCGTGACGCGCGGCCACCACGGTGGGCGTCAGGATCGCGACGATGACGTCGACTTTCAGGCGCACCAGTTCCGCCGCCATCTCGTCGAGCTCGGGGCCCGCGGCCTCGGCCGCACGGTACTCGTATTTCACGTTTCCGCCGTCCTTGTAGCCGAGGTCGGCCATGGCCTTGCGGTACAACGACCAGGTCGGCTCGGCATCCCCCTGGATCAGAAAGCCGACACGCTTGGGTGCCTCCGCCTGTGCTGCAAGCGGCATCGCGCCGGCCAGCGCCAGAAGATGGCGGCGCTTCATTCGACGACCTCGTCCGCGGTGGAGGTGACGGTGGTGGGAAGCTCGAGGCCGATGGCGCGCGCCGCCTTGAGGTTGACGACGAACTCGAACTTGGTCGGTTGCAGGACGGGAAGGTCAGCGGGCTTGGCGCCGTTCAGGATCCGACCGAGATATCCACCCGCATCGCCAAAGGCGGCGATGAAGTTGGTGCCGTAGCTCGCAAGACCGCCGAGGTCGACGAATTCGCGGCTTTGGTACACGGCGGGCAGTTTCTCGCGCGCGGCGGCAGTCACGATCTGGGGGATGCTGCTGGCGAAGAACGGGTCTTGTGCCTGCGTCAGGCCAGTGCTTCCAAGGTCAGCGGCCGCCTTGAAGGCGGCGGCTATTTCGGCGGCATTTGTCGCCTGCACAAACTCGAGCGGACGGTCGAGGACCGCCGCCGCCGCCGCACGCAACGTCTTGCGTTGCTGGTCGACACTGGGATAGCGGGGATTTAACAGCGCGCAGAGCGGGCCCTTGCCCGGCACGAGCTGGGCCAACACCTCGAGCCGCTTGGGCTCGAGCGATGCGCCGATCAGGCTGACACCTGTGATGTTGCCGCTGGGGCGGCTGAGACTGTCGACGATGCCGTCGCGCACGGGATCAATGGCGCTCATGAACACGATCGGCACGGTCGATGTCGCCGCCTTGAAGGCATTGACGGGTTCCGAGCCGCCGACGGCGAGAACGACGTCGACCTTCAATGCCAGCAGCTCCTTCGCGAGCTTCGGGATCTGCTCGTAGTGGCCGGCGGCGAAGCGGGTCTCGATGCGCAGGTTCTTGCCGTCGACGAAGCCATGCTCCGCAAGGGACCGGCGCAGCCGGTCCATGATGCCTGGCAGATAGGTCGGTGCACCGCTATGCAGGAAGCCCACGACTTTCGTCGTGTTCGTCTGCGCACGCGTCGCGGGCGCGAGGGCGCCGGGCAAGGCCGCCAGTGCGGCGATCAGCGCGCGCCGCTTCACTCGATCACCTCGTCGGCGCGCGCCTGGATCGAGGGCGGGAAGATGAGCCCGAGCGCTTGGGCTGTCTTGGTGTTGACGATCAGCTCGAAGTTTGTCGGGCGCTCGATCGGAAGGTTGCCAGGCGAAGCGCCCTTCAACACCTTGCCGACCAGCATGCCAACCTGCTTGTTGGCTTCCTGCAGGTTCGGTCCGTAGGAGATGAGACCGCCGGTGCGGGGAAACTCGGCGAACATGGTGATTGCCGGCAGCTTGTGCCGCAGCGACAGATCAGCGAGTTCCTTGGCGGCCGCGGGTACCAGTGGAGACGATGCGAGGATCAGCGCCCCCACGCCGCGCTCCTTGGCGACCGCGAACGCATCGATGTAATCGGCGCGCTCCCTGATCTCGAGCAAGTCGATCTTGAGGTCGAGCGGTTTGGCGGCCGCAGCGATGGCGTCGACTTGCACGCGCCCGGTCCGCTCGTCCCAGATCAGGCCGATGTAGGAAAGCTGCGGCAGGCACTCGCGCAGGAGTTCGATCCATTTGCCGGCGAAGTTCGGAAAATCGAGGAATACGCCGGTGACGTTGCCGCTCGGCTGGGCGATGCTGCGCGCATAGCCGGCGAGAACGGGGTCTTCTTCGAAGTTTGTGGTGATCACGGGCAGTGTCTTGGTTAGCGCAAGAACGGCGTGCACACCGACAGGTCCGGTCGCAATGAACACGGACACGCCTTTTCCGATCACTTCGGCCGTCATCGGCGCAATCTTGGCGGGATCGCCATCGGCAATCCTCGTTACGATCTCGATTTGAAGTGCCGAATAACCTGACGCACGGATCCCCTTGGTGAAGGCATCGAGGCGCGAAGGAGCGAGCTGGCTCGTGCCGGGATAAACGAAGCCGATCTTGGCGGTCTCGGGATTGCCTTGCGCACGAGCAGCGGCAGGCAAAGCCATCGCCGCCCAAAGCAGAAGCCTCCTTCTCATGGCGTGCCCCAATTTTCCCCCGGTCCCCAACACAATTTAATGGATTGTGTGAATCGCCGCCATTGCACGGAGCCTCGTTATTCACTTGTGATGGTTCAGGCGACTGCAGCAGGACTGAACGGGCTAGAACGGCGAGAGCGATGAAACCCGGAGAGCTCACCCAAGGCCAACCCCGAACTCCGGCGCGGGATGAGCCTGTGACCAAGGGTGACCAATTTGACGGCCTGGTTCCCTCTCCGTTTCAAGTTGGAACATGCTAAGTGATTGATGTTGCGTAAAATCGGCATGTCCGGGAAGACGGTCACCGCTTTACGCACGGAAGGAAGTGCAAAGGAAGTGCAATGGCCATCTACCAGCTCAACGACCGCAAGCCGGTGATCCCGGCCTCCTGCTACATCGCCGAGGAGGCGGTCATCATCGGCGACGTCGTCCTGGGCGAGCGGGTGAACATCTGGTTCGGCGCCGTGCTACGCGGCGACAACGAGCCGATCGTGATCGGCGACGACAGCAACATCCAGGAGAACTGCGTGCTGCACACCGACCCCGGCGCGCCGCTCACGATCGGCAGGAACGTGACGGTCGGCCACCAGGTAATGCTGCATGGCTGCACGATCGGCGATGGCGCGCTGATCGGCATCCAGGCGGTGGTGCTGAACCGGTCGGTGATCGGCAAGGATTGCCTGGTCGGTGCGGGCGCCGTCGTGACCGAAGGCAAGAGCTTTCCCGACCGCTCGGTGATCTTCGGCTCGCCGGCCAAAGCCGTGCGCGAGCTCAACGAGGAGAATGCGCTGCGTCTCAAGATGAGCGCCGAGAGCTACGTCAAGCGCGGCCAGAACTACAAAGCCAACCTGAAGCGGATCGGGTGATGGGCGCCGCAGGGAGCGCGCCACTTCAATGGCGCCTTGACCGGCGCCACTGGGGTTCATCACCAGATTGCGCCACTGGAGTGGCCCGCTCCTCGGAGCACTCATCGGAGCGCGCAACTCCAGTTGCGCTCATGCGGTTTGGACGCAGAAGGACATCGCCTCTTATTGGCGCGCTCCGATGATTACTTCCCTCGACCATATTGTGTTGCGCGCCTCGTTCGTCGGCGGCGCAGTTGGCGCCTACGAGACGCTGTTCGGGCGACGCGCGCAGGATGGTCGCTTTCAACTGGGCAACGTCGGACTCACGATCGAGGACGAGCCGTTGACCGCTGGTCTGTCGACGATGGTCTTCGCGACCGCGTCGCTGGACAAGGCGGAACGGCTGCTCGAGCGGCGCGGGGTGGCGGGCAATCGCGAGGGCGACCGCCTGATGCTTACGCGCGAAGCGACGCACCAGGTGCCGATCGCCGTGATGGAGCGCAAGGACAAGCCGACTCCCTCGTCGCTTGTCGGCGCAGACGAAGCGGCTTCCATCACCGCACTCGATCACATCGTGATCCGTTCGCCCGATCCCGAACGCGCGGTGGCGCTCTATGGCGGGCGGTTGGGGCTCGACTTGAGGCTCGATCGGAGCAACCCGCAGTGGGGTGCCCGCCTCCTCTTCTTTCGATGCGCCGACCTCGTCGTCGAGATCGCGCACGACCTGAAGACGGCCGTATCCGCCGAGCCCGACCGGCTGTGGGGGCTGAGCTGGCGGACGCCGGACATCGCGCGTTGCCATGCACGCCTGAGAAAGGCCGGTGTCGAGCTTTCCGAGCTTCGTGACGGCCGGCGGCCGGGCACGCAGGTTTTCACCGTCCACAGCCATACGGCCAATGTGCCGACGATCGTCATTGGCGGCCTCGGCCGATGGTAAAGACAGGCATGCGTCGCCGCATCCTGCTTCTCGCTTTCGCGCTCGGGACAAGTGCGTGTGCACCGCCTTTGACCAAGGGTTCTGCACTCGCACCGCTTGGCCCCTGCCCCGCTTCGTCGTGGCGACCCGAAGCGCCGCGGCCCACTGCCCGCAAGAAGACCTCCATGGTGCTGCTCGCCGTGGCCGAATGGTTCCGCTTCGGCAGCCAGACCGTCGACTTCCCGAAGGATGGTCCTCCACGCGTGGCACGGTTGGGCGTCCAGGAAGGCGATGCCTTCGCCTCGAAGCGCGTGCACGATTATTGGGAGAGCGTCGGCCGGCCCAACCTCAGCGGCAAGGACCACCAAGTTCCATGGTCGGCCGCCTTCATCTCGTGGGACATCCAAAGCGCCGGCGTGCCGCGCGACCAGTTCTGTCCCGATGCACGCCACACGATCTATATCGAGCGCATGGCCGATCGCGCTCGCCGGCCCGGCGCCGCATTCGTTCCGCGGCGGCTCGACGAACGCAAACCTCAGGTCGGTGATCTGATCTGCGCCTCGCGCGATGGCGGCAAGTCGACGCTCGACAATCTCGACCGCGGCCCCGGCCATTGCGACATCGTCGTCGAGGTGCGGTCCGGGCAGGTGCAGGCGATCGGCGGCAATGTGCACGACTCGGTGAGTCGCAGCGTCTTTCCACTGGACGGATCGGGCTTTTTGTCGCCCATATCCGCCCGAACCTTCTTCACCGTCATCGAGAACAGACTGCCCTAGGAAAAACGACCATGTCTTGGCCGTACGACTACATCATCATTGGCGCCGGCTCGGCCGGTTGCACGATCGCCAACCGCCTGGCCGAAGATTACTCGCTGCGCATCCTGATCCTCGAGGCGGGGCCGCAGGACACCTCCTTCATGCTGCGGATGCCGGCAGGCTTCGCGAGCCTCGGTGAGAAGTCGCCCTACAACTGGCGCTACGAGACAGTGCCGCAGAAGCATTGCAACGACCGCCGCATGTACTGGCCGCGCGGCAAGACGCTGGGCGGCTCGTCGTCCATCAACGCCATGCTCTATGTTCGGGGCAATGCCTGGGACTACGACCACTGGCGCCAGCTCGGGAACGAAGGGTGGAGCTATGGCGACGTGTTGCCGTTCTTCAAGAAAGCCGAGAACAACGAGCGCGGCGGCGACGATTTCCACGGCGTCGGCGGTCCGTTGAACGTCGCCGACCAGGCCGACCCGACGCCGCTCAACGAAGCCTTCCTGAAGGCCTGCGAACAGGCCGGCCACAGCCGCGTGAAGGACTTCAACGGCGCGAGCCAGGAAGGCGTCGGCTACTACCAGGTGACGCAGAAGGACAAGCAGCGCTGGAGCACCGCCTCGGCCTATCTGCGGCCGGCGGTGGAGCGCAACAGGAACAACGTCCACGTCATCTCGGGCGCGCTCGTGGAGCGCATCATCCTCGACCAGAACAAGGCGATGGGCGTGCGCTACCGCTACAACGGCCAGGACGAGGTGGCGCGCTGCAGCCGCGAGATCATCCTGGCCGGCGGCGCCGTCAACTCGCCGCAACTCCTGATGCTTTCCGGCATCGGTCCGGCCGATCACCTGAAGTCGGTCGGGATCCGCCCGCTGTTCGACATCCCGGGTGTGGGCGGCAACCTGCAGGACCACCTTGACGCGGCCATCCTGCAATTCTGCAAGACCCGCGACACGTACG
>DATEID010000368.1:0-4492 GCA_035279245.1 Reyranella sp. | reverse complement strand
GTATCGCGACTTCAGTGCCGCCTTGAGCTTTGCCGCCGAGTCGGTCGAACGCACCATGGACCGCCTGCTACCCAAAGGGGAAGCCGGCGAGGCCCGTGTATTTGAGGCCATGCGCTATTCGAGCCTTGGCGGAGGCAAACGCCTCAGGGCTTTCTTCGTGCTGGCAAGCGCAACGCTCTTCAAGGTGGGCGCGCTCGCCGCGATGCGCACCGCCAGCGCCATCGAGTTCGTGCACGCCTATTCGTTGATTCACGACGATCTGCCCGCCATGGACGATGACGACCTGCGGCGTGGCAAACCGTCCTGCCACAAGCAGTTCGATGAGGCCACGGCCATCCTGGCCGGCGACGCACTCCAGGCGCTTGCCTTCGAGGTGCTTGCGCACGAGGACACGCATGGCGATTCGGCGGTGCGGACGGCGTTGGTGGCGGAACTCGCCAAGGCCGCCGGTGCCCACGGAATGGTCGGCGGCCAGATGCTGGATCTGCTGGCCGAGACACAGGGGCCGGATATGTCGATCGGCGCCATCACGCGCCTGCAGCGGCTCAAGACCGGTGCGCTGATTTCCTTCTCCTGCACTGCCGGCGCGATTCTCGGCAAGGCGGCTGAACCGTTGCGGCTGGCCTTGTCCGCCTACGCACACGACCTCGGCCTGGCGTTCCAGATCGTCGACGATCTGCTTGATGTCGAAGGCAGTGCGGAGGAGATTGGCAAGACGCCCGGTAAGGATCAGGCGGCCGGCAAGGCTACGTTCGTGTCGATCCTCGGCCTGGATCGGGCGCGGGCCCAGGCGACATTGCTGGCGACCCAGGCGAAGGCGCATCTGGAACCCTTCGGCCCTGCCGCACATTTGCTTAGGCAGGCGGCGGATTTTGTCGTTTCGCGGCGAGCCTGAGCCGGGCAGAAGGCTATAGTGAGTTTTAAGGGCACAACGGTTTCATGACTCAAAGCACTACGCCGCTTCTCGATACGGTCGACACGCCCACCGACATCCGTCGGTTGCGGCCCGACCAACTGCGCCAGCTTGCCGACGAACTGCGCCAGGAGACGATCTCTGCGGTATCCGTCACGGGCGGCCATCTCGGGGCGGGCCTCGGCGTGGTCGAGCTTACGGTGGCGTTGCACTACATCTTCGATACGCCGCGCGATCGCCTGCTTTGGGATGTCGGTCACCAGGCCTATCCGCACAAGATCGTCACCGGCCGCCGTCGTCGTATCCGCACCTTGCGCCAGGAGGGAGGCCTTTCGGGGTTCACCCGCCGCAGCGAAAGCGAATACGATCCGTTCGGTGCCGCACATTCCTCGACCTCGATCTCCGCGGGGCTGGGCATGGCGGTCGGCCGGGACCTCGCCGGTCGCAACAATCGGGTCGTCGCGGTCATCGGCGATGGCGCCATGAGCGCGGGCATGGCCTACGAGGCGATGAACAATGCCGGCGCCCTGCGCAGCCGGTTGATCGTCGTGCTGAACGACAACGACATGTCGATTGCTCCGCCTGTCGGGGCGATGTCGGGACATTTGTCGCGGCTTCTCTCGAGCCGGCCTTACGTGACGCTGCGCAACATCGGCCGCTCCTTCGCGGAAACCTTGCCGAGGCCGCTGGAGAAGGCGGCCAAGCGGGCGGAGGAGTTCGCCCGCGGGCTTGTCGCGGGCGGCACTTTGTTCGACGAACTCGGCTTCTACTATGTCGGTCCGGTCGACGGGCATAATCTGGACCACCTCCTGCCGGTGCTGAAGAATGCCCGCGACAGCGATCTCGACAAGCCGATCGTCGTCCATGTCGTGACGCAGAAGGGCAAGGGATATCCGCCGGCAGAGAACAGCGCCGACAAATATCACGGCGTGGTGAAGTTCGACGTCATCACCGGGAAGCAGGCGAAGCCCGTCGCCAATGCGCCGGCCTATCAGGCTGTCTTTGCCAAGGCGCTGATCGCCGAGGCGGAGACCGACGACAAGATCGTGGCCATCACGGCGGCGATGCCGTCGGGCACCAGTGTCGACAAGTTCGCCGAGCGCTTCCCCAATCGATGCTTCGATGTGGGTATTGCCGAGCAGCACGGCGTAACCTTCGCCGCCGGTCTCGCCTGCGAAGGCTTCCGGCCCTTCGCCGCGATCTATTCGACCTTCCTGCAGCGCGCCTACGATCAGGTGGTGCATGACGTGGCGATCCAGAAGCTGCCGGTGCGCTTCGCCATCGATCGGGCAGGCCTCGTCGGCGCCGATGGCGCGACCCATGCCGGAAGCTTCGACGTTGCCTATCTCGCCTGTCTGCCCGATTTCGTCGTGATGGCGGCCGCCGACGAGCTCGAGCTGATGCACATGGTGGCGACCGCCGCGAGGATCGACGACCGGCCCTCGGCCTTCCGCTATCCGCGCGGCGAGGGCGTCGGGGTCGAGCTCCCCGCAAAGGGCACGCCGCTCGAGATCGGCAAGGGCCGCATTCTGCGCGAGGGCACCAAGATCGCCATCCTGAGCCTCGGCACCCGCCTCGCCGACAGCCTGGCGGCGGCGGAGGACCTCGCGGCCAAAGGCCTGAGCACGACGGTGGCCGATGCGCGCTTTGCCAAGCCGCTCGACACCGACTTGATCACCCGTCTCGCGCGCGAGCACGAGGTGCTGATCACGGTCGAGGAGGGCTCGGTCGGCGGCTTCGCCAGCCACGTGCTGCAGTTCCTGGCGACGGCCGGCCTGCTCGATCACGGCCTCAAGATCCGGCCAATGGTTCTGCCCGATCGCTTCATCGATCATGCCGCGCCCAAGCGGCAGTACGAATGGGCGGGCCTCGATGCACCGCACATCGTGGCGACGGCGCTTGCCGCCCTCGGCCAGCAGGCTGAGCGCGCGCGCGGCTGAACGGACAACTCAGTCGCGCGGATCGATCGGCGTCAGGACGGGCGCCTGTGCCTCGATGATCTCTGCCGCGTCGAGGCAGAGATCCTCACGGTAGCGGCCGGCCAGCACCTGCACGCCCACCGGCACGCCGTCGACGCTGCCAGTCGGAACGGCCACGGAGGGGAAGCCCACGACTGGCGTTGCCAGGAGCGAGCGCTGGGCCTCCATCATGGCGGTGACGACTGCCTCGCTCTCCTGGTCGAGGTCGTCGCGGAACGGCAGTCGATGCGACACCGGCAACACGGCGATCGGGAAACGTTCGAAGAAGAGCTGCCAGTCGCGCATCAGTGACAGCCGCGTGCCGAAGCCCTCGAGGATGCCGTCGCCGCCGAGCGTGGGCGCATGGCGGAGGTGGCCATCGATGTTGCGCTGGCTCTTCGCGTCACCGAAGGCGCGGATGCTCGGAACGAGGGCGCGCCGCTCCTCGTTCACCACCAGGCGATGCCAAAGATCGGCCGCTTCGCCGAGCCGTGGCGGCAGCGTCTCGACGACCCCGTAGCCCGCATCGGCCAGACGGCGACCGGCTTCCCTGACTGCCGCAACGACTTCGGGCGCGGTGTCGCCAAAAGGATCGGGCGCGATCGCCACCTGGATCGGTCGCTCCGGAGCGGGACCGGCAAGGGGCGCGGGGACCCAAGTCGGATCCCGCGGATCGGCGGCGGCCATTGCGGCCAGACCGAGTCTCAGGTCGGCGACCCGGCGGGCGAGCGGCCCCTGGACCGACATCATCTGTGCCGTGATCGGCCTCTCCGCCTTGGCCGACGGATTGAAGGCGGGAACGCGGCCAGGCGTCGGCCGCAGCCCGGCCACGCCGCAGGCATAGGCGGGGTAGCGGATCGAGCCGCCGAAATCGTTGCCATGGGCCAGGGCACCCATCCCCGAGGCGACGGCTGCCGCCGCGCCGCCGCTCGACCCGCCCGGCGTCAACCGTGCGCCCCAAGGGTTGCGCGTCGCGCCGTGCAAGTCGTTGCTCGTGAACCAGCGGTGGGAGAAGGCGGGCGTATTGGTGCGGCCGACGATCACCGCGCCCGCCTTGCGCAGATTGGCAACGGGAGGACTATCCTCGGTCGCAACGACGTCCCGGAAGGCGACGACCCCATTGGTCGTCGCGCAGCCTCGTTGATCGACATTCACCTTGACGGTGACGGGGACCCCGTGGAGCGGCCCGAGCGCAGCGCCACGCACCCGCTCGGCATCAGCCCTCGCCGCGTCGGCAAGGGCTTCCTCGGCGAGGACATGAACCACGGCGTTGATCGTCGGATTGACCGCCGCGATTCGATCGAGCACGGATTGAACCGCCTCACGGCTCGAGATCGTACCGTTGCGGATCGCCCGCGCGAGGTCGCCCGCCGACCAGCGCCACAGTTCCCGCTGCACCTCAGCTCTTGGGCTGCGGCAAGATGCGCAGATAGGGCTTCAGCGTCTTCCAGCCGCCGGGATACTTGGTCTTCGCTTCGGCGTCCGACACCGACGGCGGAATGATCACGTCCCCGCCATTCTTCCAGTTCACCGGCGTCGCCAGCGTATGCTTGGCGGTGAGCTGCACCGAATCGAGGATACGCAGCACCTCGTCGAAGTTGCGGCCGGTGTTCATGGGGTA
>DATEID010000367.1:0-9761 GCA_035279245.1 Reyranella sp. | reverse complement strand
TACGGCGGCTTGCCGCTCAAGATCATCTGGGCGCTGTTCGATCTCGTGGCGATCGGCGTGCTGGGAAGCGGCCTCTACCTCTGGCTCGCGCGCCGGCGTACGTCGATCGAGACGCAGATCGCCGAGCTCGAAAGCGTAGCGTCATGAGCGCCGCGCGCATCTGGAAATGGCCACTGGTCCTGGCCATCCTCACGGTGCTGGGCCTGCTGGCGGCGCTGCTGGGGCAGGACGCCCTCTGGTGGGTGGTCTCGTGGGCGACGCTTGCCGCGCCGCTGGCCGTCATCGCGATCTGCATCTGGCGGTCCTGATCGATCCTTTCGATCAATCCTTCTCGGGCACGATCGACGGCGCCACCGGCTGATCGGCGCTGGGCGGCGGAGGCGCGGTTGCGGGTGGCCGCGGTGCCGGTGGCGGTTCCTTGGGCAGGAAAGCGGCGACGGCGGCGGCCGTCGCCTCGGGATCTTCCTCCATCGGCGCATGCCCGAGCCGCGAGAAGATCGCGAGCCTGGCGCCCTTGATGTCGCTCTGAAAGCGATAGGCCTCGTTCACCGGAAGCTGCCGGTCCCTGGCGCCCCAGATGACGAGGGTGGGTACGGCGAGGTGCTTGAGCACCGTGGGATCGAGCGGTTCCTGTGTCCGCAGGCGCTGCAGCGTCGCCGGCCGATTGCCGGGAAAGCGCTGCAAGTCGCTATAGCGCTGCAATCGCTCGGGCGTCACCATCGCGGGATCGGCATAGGTATCGAGTAGCGCGCGCCGCACCATCGACCGCGGCTTGAAGTAGATGCCGATGTCGCTCAGCCAGCCCAGGTGGGCGAGCTTCGTCGACAGCGCCGTCGCACTGCCGTCGCGGAAGCCCGAGGAATCGACCAGGATGAGATGCGTCACGCGCTCCGGCCGGGTCGCCGCGAAGTTCCACGCCACCGCTCCGCCCATCGACTGGCCGGCGATGGCGAAGCGGTCGAGATGCAGCGCATCGGCCAGCACCTCGACGAAGTCGGTGTAGGCCTCGACCGAATAGTCGCCGCGCGGCCACGGCCCCGTGAGCCCGTGGCCCGGCAGATCGACCGAGATCAGCCGCAACCTGTCCTGCAGCACGCGCACCCAGCCTTCCCACACCTGAAGCGAGCCCAGCGAGCCGTGGATCATGACAAGCGGCATACCGTCGGGCCTGCCCTCGTCGCGCACATGGGCGCGGACGCCGCCGACATCGATGAATTTCGAATGGGCATTGGTGTAGCGCTGGATCAGGACGTCCCTCGGCAGGTCCGGGCGCCAGGCCCATAGCAAAACACCGCCGATTACGCCGAGCGCAAACAACAGATAGAGCGGCCATCGGCGCGACGGCGCTTCAGAGCGACGGCGACGGGTCGGCATGGCTGGCAGTCGGCGAAACGTTTTCCGCCGGGAAGCGGCCGGCGATCTTGTCGAGGTCGCGGACCTTGAGCTCGGGCACGGGCCTGGGGTCGACGATCTTCTCCTCGATCATGCGCGCCAGCAGGTCGCGGTTGAGATCGTTGTTCACAACGGTGCGGTCGGCAAGCTGCGAGACGAACACGAACAGCTCGAACTCGAGCCCGGTCGGGGTCACGCGCACGAAGCGTACGATCGGTGCCGGCACGCGCAGCACCCGCGGATGGGCGAGCGCCGTCTCGCGCAGGATCGTCTCCATCTTCGCGACGTCGGTGGCGAGCCCGACGGTGAGCGCGATGTCGATCCGGCTCGACGTGTCGGCATAGGTCCGGTTGATCACCGGATTCTGGAGGAACAGGCTGTTGGGCACGATGACGTGCGTGCGCTGGAAGGTTTCGATCTCGGTGGCGCGGATATTGATGCGGCGGACGAAACCTTCGTGCCCGTTCACCGATACCCAGTCGCCCGGCTTCACCGGCCGCTCGACCAGGAGGATCACGCCCGAGATCACGTTGTTGGCGATGTTCTGCAGGCCGAGGCCGATGCCGACCGACAGCGCGCCCAGCACGATGGCGAGGTTCGTGAAGTCGATGCCGAGCGCCGTGATGCCGATCAGGATGGCGATGATGACGCCGACATAGTTCAGGCCGGCGTCGATCGACTGGCGCAGCGGCAGCGGCGCATCGACGGTCGGCAGCACGCGATCACGCACGATGCTGCGGATCAGCCGCGCCAGCAGCATCGCCAGCCCGAAGGCCAGGATCGCCATGCCGACGTTTTCCAGCGAGATGCGCACGCTGCCGATCCGCACGCCGTGCAGGAGCTGGCCGAACCCGTTCAGGATAGCGTCGATGTCGACGTTCCAGGCGGCGGGAATGCCGATGCCGAGCAGCGCTACCAGCACGATGTCGATCAGCAGCAGCACGATGTTCTGGCCGCGCAGCGTCGTATCGGGCGCGAGGCCGAAGCGGTGCCTGACCCACCGTCCGGTAGCCGTCTCCGGCGCTGCCGCCGCCTCGAGCAGGTCACCGCTCAGCCGATGCACGAGCAGGGCGAGCGCGAGCAGCAGGCAGGTCGAGGCCAGCGCGGCATGGATGTGCGAAGCAAGCGTCGCATAGCCCAGCAGAGCGAAGACGATCGACGACAGCACGGCCAGGGAGAGGACGAGCCGGCCGACCGACCACCAGGTCCCGCCCACCATGGGCGCACGCTCGGACTGGGCCGGCCGCGCCGCCTGCCAAGCACGATCGGCTATGGCGGGCAGCGTCAGCACCGCAACCGCCGTTGCGAGCACCAGCGCGCCCACCGCGTGCAGCGCCTCGCGGTCGCTGCCGTGCGTCAGCGCCACGAAGACGAAGTCGAGGAAAAGGCCGACCGCCATCAAACGGCGCAAGGCCGTCGACAGATGCTGCGCACTCGTGTCGGTGAACGGAAGCACGCGCCATGCCGGACGATGCGGCGCAAGCGCCGTCGCCGTGAGGCCCACGACCAGCAGGAACGCGATCAAGCGGTGGACCAGGGCGGGCAGGAGGTGATCGATCGGCGATGGCGGATCGCTCGCGGCCAGCAGCTTGCCGATCAGCCAGGCCGCCAGGATCGGCACGAGGACGAGGCCGACGCCGTCGATGGCGGCGGCGATCGTACGGTCGCGCTGGCCAGGCTCGACGGCGTCACCACGGCCGAAACGTCGCCGCAGCAGACGGCCCGCCCACCAAAGCGCGATGGTGAGCAACGCCCAGAAGATCAGCGGCGACAGGTCCTCGGTGCCAGAACGGAAGGACGACAAGCCGTCGTGGCTCCAGGTCGCCATCGCCTTGGTGAGCGCTTGTACGGCCGAAACGAACTCCGGGCCGATGCGCTGCCAGGCATTGGGGGATACCGGCGACAGGCCGCGGTGCAACAGGGTTTGCAGCACGACTTGCCCGCGCAGCTTGGTCATGCGCTCGAGAAGCTGGTCGGCGCGGGCGACGATCACCTCGCACTGCTTGACCCGGCTTTCGCTGATGGCGGCCTGCTCGGTCAGCCGGTCGCGCTCGGCTTTCACGGCGTCGGTGTCGGGCGGCTGGTCGGTGCCTGTCTGGTCGGTGCCCTTCGGGGGCTCGAGCGGTGCGAGAAGCTTCTTCGTGTCGGCGAGCTCGTTGCGGGCCAGGGCCGCCGCTGCCGCCGCCGCCGCCCGGACGTCGGTCGTTTGCTCGCGCAGCGCATCGATCTCGCTGGCCTGGATATCGCCCTGGTCGGCGCGTTCGCTGATCCGGTCGAGCTGACGGGTCCACAGATTGACGAGCTGCGAAAACGGCCGCTGGGGCGGTGTTCCCGTTTGGGCAAGCGTGGCCGTGCCGATGCACAGCAACAGCAGCGAACAGGCCAGACGAAAGGCACCCCGCATCACCATTTCCCTAGCACGGGTATCTGAGGGAAGTCCCCGCCATGAAGCGTTCCGGGAGATGTGCCCGCCAGCGTGCCGGGGTGCGGGGACAAACATTGACAGTGCGGACACGACGGGGAACCTTGCGCCCGAAAAAGTCGATCTCAGGAAGGAAATAAGGCAATGGCCGAGCAAGGTGGGGCCGCACAAGGTGGCGTGGGCGAAGTGCGGATAAAGCCCGACCGGCTGCATGCCTTCACGATGGCGATCTGCCGGGCGGACGGCAGCTCGGCCGAGGAGGCGCGGCTGGTTGCAGACCATCTGGTGTTAGCGAACCTGTTCGGCCACGACAGCCATGGCGTCGGCATGATGCCGGCCTACATCCAGAACACGACCACCGGCCGCTGCGTCCGTAATCATCATGCAAAGATCGTTCGCGACAATGGCGCGGTCGTGGTGATCGACGGTGGCGCGGGCTACGGTCAGGTCATCGCGAAGGAGGCCATGGATATCGGCATCGAGCGGGCGAGAAAGCACGGAGTCTGCGTCGTCGGCCTCACCAATTCCCACCATATCGGGCGGATCGGCCATTGGGCTGAGCAATGCGCCCGCGCCGGCATGGTCAGCACACACTGGGTGAATGTGCACGGCCACAAATCCCTGGTGGCGCCGTTCGGCGGCGCCGAGCCGCGCTTCACCACCAATCCCTACTGCACGGCCATTCCCCGCAACGGGCAGGAACCGATCGTGCTCGATTTCGCCACCAGCCAGGTGGCGATGGGCAAGGTGCGCGTCGCCAACAACAAGAAGGTGAAGATGGATCCCGGCCTCCTGATCGATGCCAAGGGCAACGCCACCACCGACCCGGGCGTGATGTACAATCCGCCCTACGGCGCCATCCTGCCGTTCGGCCTGCACAAGGGCGGCGGGCTCGCCGTCATCTGCGATCTGCTGGCCGGCGCCCTGACCGGCGGCCGCACCCACAGTCCGCGCACCATCAAGAAGGACGGCCACGACATCATCAACAACATGCTGTCGGTGATCATCGACCCCGCGGCGATGGGTGGCACCGAGCTCTTCGAGGACGAGGTCGAGACCTTCTTCAAATGGGTGAAGTCGGCGCGGCCGCAGCCCGGCGTCGACCAGGTGCTGATGCCAGGCGAGCCCGAACGGGCGCGCCGGCTCGACCGCGAGAAGAACGGCGTCCCGGTCGACGGCACCACCTGGCAGCAGCTCATCGAGGTCGCGCGCAAGGTGCGGCTCAACGATACTGATATCCCGCACGTCGCTTCGGCCTGACGCAACGGACGGACAGAGGGGAGACCGATCATGGCCAAGATGAAGCTCTACTACTCACCTGCCTCGCCCTACGCCCGAAAAGTGCGGGTGATGGCCATCGAGACCGGCCTCGAAAAGAAGATCGACATGGTGAACGTGGCGCTGACGCCGATCGCACCCAATGCCGACGTCGACAAGCACAATCCGATCGGCAAGATCCCGGCGCTGTCGGTAAAGGGCATGGATCTCTTCGATTCGCCGGTGATCTGCGAGTATCTCGACAGTCACCACAAGGGCCGCAAGCTGTTCCCGCGCAAGGGCCGCGACCGTTGGGTCGCGCTGCGCCAGCAGGCGATGGGCGACGGCCTGCTCGATGCGGCGCTGCTCGTGCGCTACGAGGGCTTCCTGCGGCCCGAGGACAAGCGCTGGTCCGAGTGGAGCAAGGGCCAGATGAAGAAGATCGAAGGCGTGCTGGGCCAGCTCGAGGCCGAGGCCAAGGCGCTCAAGGGCAAGCTCACCATCGGCACCATCGCCATCGCCTGTGCGCTGGGCTACCTCGATTTCCGCTTCCCGAGCTTCGACTGGCGCTCGCGCCATCCCAAGCTCGCCAAATGGTTCGCCGCGGCCGGCAAGACGCCATCGCTCAAGGCGACAGTGCCGCCGCCGGGCTGAGGCAAAGTCCATGACAGGCGACGAGATCATTGCCAGACTCGGCCTGCAGCCGCATCCCGAAGGTGGCCACTATCGCGAGACGTTCCGTGCCAGCGATCAGCCGCGCGGCGCCAGTACGGCGATCTACTTCCTGCTGAAGGCGGACGAACGCTCGCATTGGCATCGCGTCGATGCCGACGAGATCTGGCATCACTATGCCGGCGCACCGCTCGAGCTGTCGCTGAGCGAGGACGGACATAGCACACGGCATTTACGGCTGGGCAGCGACTTCAATATCGGCGAGCTGCCGCAAGCGGTCGTGCCGCGCGGTGTCTGGCAGGCGGCGCGTTCGCTCGGCCGCTGGACGCTGGTCGGCTGCACGGTCGCCCCCGCCTTCGAGTTCAAGACGTTCGAGCTGGCGCCGCCGGGGTGGCGGCCGTCCTAGGCAAACCGCCGTCATCCCGAGCGAAGTGAGCAAAGCGAACGAAGTCGAGGGACCGTTTTTGCCGCGTTGCTACGAGATCCAATGTTGCCAAGAGAGGTCCCTCGACTTCGCTTCGCTCCGCTCGGGATGACGAGATCGGCTTGCATAAAGGTCACCGCTTCCACATGTCGCGTGACGCGAGGACGGCGCCGCAGGTGACCAGCACGGCGGCGAGCAAGAGCGTGCTTGTCGGCTGCGCCAGGCCTGTCGCGATCAGCAGCGCGGTCGACAGGATCGGTGCGGCATAGCTCAGCGCGCCGAGCGCGCGGATGTCGCCACGCTTCACCGCGTGATCCCAGAGGTAGAAAGCGGTTCCGGCCGGACCGAGGCCGAGCGCCGCGACGGCAAGCCAGGCGCCGGGCGTTGCCGGCCATACGGTGGCCTCGAAGAGGAGGTGGCAGATCAACGAGAGCAGCGAGGCGGCGGCGCAGAATGCCGCGATCGCATCTGTGGGTGTCTCGCCGAAGCGACGCGACAGCACGGAATAGAGCGACCAGGCGAACGCACAGCCCAGCGCCAGCAGATAGCCGGTGACGTGGGCACCCTCGAAGCTCGCGCCGCGACCGGCGGCCAGCAGAGCGACGCCGGCGAAGCCGAGGAGTGCGCCTAGGAGATGCGGCCAGCCCAGCCGCTCGCCGGCCAGTGGCGCCGACAGGAGCACGATCAGGAGCGGCCAGAGATAGTTGACGAGATTGGCCTCTGCCGGCGGTGCAAGCTGCAGGGCCGCAAAATAAAGCGCGTGATAGCCGAACAGCCCACCGACGCCCAAAAGCCAGACCAGCACTGGCCAGCGCAGCAAGGCGCTCCACGCAATGTGGCGGCTGCGTGCCCTAACGACACCGATCGCGGCGCCGATGGCAAACGTCATGGCCACCATCTGAAAAGGCGGGACGGGACCCGCCAAAACCGAGAGCGTCGCCAGCGCGCCCCAGAGTGCGATGGCGCCGAGGCCGGCCGCCATGGCGCGGCGACGCTCGGGGACGGCAATGGTCATGGCCCGCGCATAGACAAGGCGCGTGCGCCTGTCGAGAGAGGTCTCGGAGGCGGGCGGGTGCATGGCCTTGCTTTCATGGTTACGATGCCGCGATTACAGGGACGGCATGATCTTTCGCCCGACGAATCCGATAAGCCATCGAGTCGCGCGCCTGGCCTTCGTGCTGGCCTGCCTGTCGGCGCCGGTCGTGGCAGTCGCGGGCCCGATGCATCACTATCTCGGGGTCGACCGCGACCTTGCCCTGAACGTCTTTCGCTTCGGCTTCTACATCGCCGCAGCCAGCATCGCGCTGGCGCTCGCCACCATCGTACCGACGCGACCTGGCGACCGCCGGCGCGGCTTCGTCGCTGCGGTGCTTGCGCTGGTGATCGGGGTCGCGTCGGCCTGGGCGCCGCTCGCTTGGTTGATGCATGCCTATCGCGCGCCCGATCTCATCGACATCACAACCGATACCGAGGATCCGCCCAAGCTCGTCGCCACGCTGAAGATGCGGCAAGGTGCGACCAACGGCCCGGCCTATCCCGGGCATGCGGCGGCCGAGCTGCAGCACGCGATCTATCCCGACCTGACGCCCATCCGGCTGAGCGTCCCGCCGGCCGAGGCCTTCAGGCGCGTCGAGCGCGTGGCGGCGGCGATGAGATGGCAGGTCGTCGCGCGCGAGCCGACTGAAGGTCGTCTGGAGGCCGTCGCCACGAGTTCGTGGTTCGGCTTCCATGACGATATCGCCGTGCGGGTCCGACGCGACGGCGCGGCCGGCAGCCGCGTCGACATCCGGTCCAAGAGCCGCACCGGCACGTCGGATCTCGGCGTCAATGCCGAACGCATCCGCACCTTTGCGAGGCTCCTGCTGGCGGAAAAGTAGGGCGCCGCCAGCGCCCCTGCCTCACTCGAACTTGGCCGGCGACGAGAACGGCTTCGTCGCATCCACCACGAACATCACCAGGGCATTCAGATCGCTCGTGCCGCTGTTGAAGACTTGCATCGGCATGCCGGGACTGTGTCCGGGCATGGATTGGCCGGCTTCGACATGGTTCACGCCATGGGGAGTTTTCTGCCCCAGTTGGCCGGTCACTACGTAGAAGGTTTCGGCCCCGGGATGCATATGCACCGACGTCTTTGCTCCGGCCGGTCCTTGGCCGGTGTTGATGCGCAGCAGGTACTCGGGCGCCGTGATCGGAGGTATGGGCCCGATGTCGGCGATCTTGGTACCGCCGTGCATTGGGCCGTTCTTGGGGCCCAGGGTGAAGAGCCAGACCTTGCCCCAGATCTCGGCGGCAAGTGACGTCTCGCCCGCAGCGGCCTGCGCCTGCCCGAGCGTCGGAAAATTCTCGATTTCCCAGTAAAGCGGCCCCGCCGGCAATCGTTTGATCTTCTTCTCGGTTACCGCCGTGACGACAAATTTCCCCTGGGCCTGTGCGGTCGAAAGCGGCAGCAACAGTGCCACCAGACATGGCAAGAGCGCCAGAAGGACGACACGCCGGCCGTCAGACATTCGCAATTTCATCGCCCTGCTCCTTGAGCCAGCCGAACAGGCCGCGCCGAAGCGGGCCATCTTGGCCCCAGGTAAAGGGAGGAGGCAGGCGGCCGTAACGAAGAAAGCCGAAGCAAACGACGAAAAAATCCCGCTATTTGAGGGGATGGGTATACAACTTGTGTGCCTGCAGGAGCCTGACATGACATCCAGAAGCCGGCGCGAGGTTATTGGCCTGTTGGCTCTGGCCGCAGCCTACCTAGTTGCGGCCTCTCCGCGAGCTGCGATGGCTCAAGAAGTCCCACTGGCGATCAAGGGCTACGACCCGGTCGCGTATTTCACCGATGGAAGACCGGTGCACGGGCTGCCGACCATCGAATATGAATGGGACGAACAGCGCTATCGGTTCGCGAACGCCGGGCACCGCGACCTCTTCGAGGCCGACCCTGCGCGCTACGCGCCGCAATTCGGCAACTTCTGCGCCATGGCGCTGAGCAAGGGTGAACTCGTCCGCGCTGACCCGGAGAACTGGCTGATCAGCGACGGCAAGCTCTACATATTCGGCAAGCCCGAGGGGCCGGCGCTGTTCCGGAAGGATCTTGCGGGAAGCGTCACCAGGGCGAACGAGAACCGGTCGCTCGTTCCCAGGAATTAGCTAGCGGTTGGCTGTGGGCGGCGGCGGAGGGTCGGCCGGACGAGGATAGAGGCCGGCTTTGCGCAGCCCGTCACGGAGGCGCCCGAGATCTGCCGGCTCCAAGAACTTGGTCCCGAAATCCTGCGCATCGAATGTCGGATCGAAGCGTCGAATTTCTGCGACGACTCGGATGACATCCTCTGCCCGATCGTGCTGCGCATAGGCGGCCGCCAAGACAATGCGGCTGAAGTTGGCGCCGGCATTCTTTCGAAGATTGAGCTCGGCCTCCTCGATCGACGCGTCGTAGCGGCCCTTCAGATAATAGGCCAGGCTGAGCGCGAAACGATCCATCGCATCGATCTCGGGGTCGATTCGCTGCGCCAGCTCCAAATCCTTGATCGCCGCGTCGGTCTGGCCCAGCCACATCAGGATGTTGCCGCGGCCCGCGATGCCCTGGGCGTCGTTGGCATTGAT
>DATEID010000366.1:0-4794 GCA_035279245.1 Reyranella sp. | reverse complement strand
TACTTCGCCCTGGTTATGGCGACCGGGATCGTCGCCGTGGCGGCGCGCCTGCTGCGCTACGAGGCGCTTTCGTGGCCGCTGTTCGCCATTGCCCTCGTTGCCTATCCGATCCTGTGGGTCATCCTGCTGGCGCGACTGGTCCGGTTTCCGCAAGCTGTCATGGCCGACTTCGCGAGCCACGACCGTGGGCCGACCTTCCTCACGATCGTCGCCGCGAACGGCGTCCTGGGCAGCCAGTTCGTCGCCTTCCATACACTGGCCGGGCTGCTGCCGTTCCTCTTCTGGTCGAGCGTCGTGCTGTGGGCGGCGCTCGTTTATGGCTTCCTGAGCGCAGTGACGGTGCGTCTCGTCAAGCCCGACCTGGAACACGGCCTGAGCGGCGCCTGGCTGCTGCTGGTCGTGGCGACCGAATCGCTGTCCGTGCTGGGCTCCCTCCTTGCCGAACGAAGCGGCGCGTCACCGCCGTTGGTCTTCGCTTCGCTCGCCTTCTATCTGCTGGGATCGATGCTCTACGTGCTGCTGTCGGCGCTGATCTTCTTCCGCTGGATCTTCCGGCCCATGCATCCGGCGGAAATGGGCGCGCCGTGGTGGATCAACATGGGCGCCGTCGCCATTGCCACGCTGGCCGGCGCGCAACTGATGGCGTTGACCGGCACCGATACGGCGTCGGTGCCGCTGCTGCGCTTCGTGCCGCCCTTCACCGTGCTTCTATGGGCGACGAGCACGTTCTGGATTCCCCTGCTGGTGATCCTGTTCGCCTGGAAGGAGATGCAACGCGGGCCGCACGGCTACGATCCGGGCCTATGGTCGGCCGTGTTCCCGCTCGGCATGTATGCCGCCGCCACCCATGAATATGCGCGCGTCGCCCGCCTGCCTTTCCTCGAGCCGATTTCGCAAGCGTTGTTCTGGGTGGCGCTGTTCGCCTGGATACTCACCTTCATCGGCATGGGCGTGCGGCTGCTGCATCCGCGGCCGGTCCCTCCCGCCGGTTGACCGTCGAGCGGCCTTCGTTCAGGAAAAGCCGGGGAGGAATCCGGATCTCCATGCAACCGGCAAGCCTCGTCTATGCCGTCGAGGACACGCCGCCGCCGCTGCGACTGGTGCTGCTCGCCGTCCAGTACGCGGTGATGATCGCGATCTATCTGGTGCTGGTCGTGATCGTGCTGCGTCACGCCCATGTGTCGCAAGAGACACGAGTAGGCACAATCGGCATGGCGCTGATCGCGGCGGCGATCGGCACCGCCTTGCAGGGTCTTTCGCGGGGCCCGGTCGGATCGGGCTTCCTGGCCCCTCCCGTCTATTCCGCGATCTACCTCGCCCCTTCGATCCTCGCGGCCGAGAAAGGCGGACTGCCGCTGGTCTTCGGCATGACCATCTTCGCCGGCCTTGTCGAGATCCTGATCGGTTTCTTCGTCCACCGTTTGCGGTTTGTGTTCACGCACGTCATCAGCGGCCTCACCGTTTTTCTCATCGGACTCCAGCTCGGCGTCGTCGGGATCGGCGAGTTGCTCGACGTCGCCCATGAGGACCTCCCCGCCTTCCACCTCCATGTCGGCGTTTCGGTTCTGACGCTGGCCGCCGCCATCGCCTTGAGCATCTGGGGGCGCGGCTCGGCAAAGCTGCTTTGTTCCTTGATCGGGCTCATCGTGGGCCTTCTGGCCGCGAGCGGCATCGGCTTGATCACAGCGGAGACCGTGGACGTCGTGCGTTCGGCGACTTGGACTGCGGTGCCCGGCTACACCGCTACCTATCGCTTCGACATGGCTTTGGTGCCTGCGTTTCTCGCCGCAGGCATTGCCGCGACGCTTCGCACCGTGGCCGTAGTGACGACCTGCCAGCAGATCAACGATTCGAGCTGGCGTCGGCCCGACATGAACAACATTCGCAAGGGCATCTTCGCCGACGGTCTGGGCTGCCTTATCGGCGGCGTGCTGGGGGCGCCCGGCATGAATATCTCCCCGAGCCTCGTCGGTCTTTCGAGCGCCACCGGCGCGACGAGCCGTGCAATCGGTTTTGCCGCCGCCTTGGCGCTCGTTGCGATCGCTTTCTCGCCGAAAGCGGCCGCCGCGTTCCTGGTGATTCCATCGGAAGTCGCCGGCAGCATCCTGGTCTTCACTGCGTCGCTCATGATCGCATCGGGCATGTCGACCATGCTTTCGCGGCCGGCGCACACGCGCGCCGTTTATGTGATCGGCATCGCGACCCTGTTGGCGCTGAGCCGCAATATTTTCCCCGACTACTTTCGCCACCTGTCGTCCTTCATGGAGAGCCTGACCCGCAACTCGCTGGCGGTCGGCCTGGGTGCCGCCATCGTGCTTCACCTGGTCTTCCTGATCGGCACACAACAGCGCGCAACGAAAGCCTGGTCGATCTCCGACGAGTCGATCGCGACCACGTCCGACTTTATGCGCCAGCAGTTGCATGCCTGGAAGGTCGACGGCGAGACTGCCGAGCGCAGCCTCAATGACGTTCGGCAGATTTTCGACCATTTGCGGAAGAGCAAGCAGGAGGTGCGCGACGGCCGCGTCGCCATGATGTTCAACGGCATCGATCTGAGACTGGACCTGAGCTACCTCGGAATGATGGCAGTGGATCTTCCTGCCCATCGGCCGATTGCCGAATTCCGCCGCGAGCAACTCGACGATGAGGAGGCCGCCGTCCATTTCGGATTGCTCAATTTCATTCGCAGCATCACAGCCGATCGCAAGCAGATCAAACGGCACGGCGAACGCCTGAATATTCGCCTCTGGTATGCGGCGTGAACCGTGTCAGGATGTGGCGCTGACTGTCGTTTTCGGGGAGAAAGAATACTATGACCAGACGCATCAGGCTTCGCCGCCGCGCCGTGCTCGCCGGCATGGCGGGCGCGCTGGCCGCACCGGGGATTGCGCACGCCGAAGGCGCCTATCCGAACCGCCCCGTCCGGTACATCAATCCGTTTCCTGCCGGCGGGCCGACCGACACGCTGTCTCGCATCTTCTGTGGCAAGATGACCGAGCTGTCCGGCCAGCAGTGGGTGGTGGAGAATCGCGGCGGTTCGGGCGGCAATCTCGGCGTCGATGTCCTGTCGAAGTCGGAGCCCGACGGATACACGCTGGGTCTGGGCGGCATCTCGAGCCACGCGATTGCGCCCACGCTCTATGCGAAGTTGCCGTTCGATCCACGCAAGGATTTCACCTTCGTCTCGACGATGTGGTGGCTGCCGAACCTTCTGGCGGTCAATCTGGAGGTGCCCGCGAAGAACACGAGCGAGCTGATCGACATCACGAGGGCGCACCCGGGCAAATATTCCTACGGCTCGGCCGGTGCGGGCACGACGCTTCATCTCTCCGGCGAGCTCTTCAAGATGCTGGCCAAGGTCGACATCATGCATGTCCCCTATCGCGGTGCGGCGCCCGCCATGCAGGACCTGCTGGCAGGACAGATCCACATGATGTTCGACAACATCCCCGGGACGCTGACCCAGTCGCGCGCCGGCAAGGTCCGGCCGATCGCGGTGACCTCTGCCAAGCGCACGCCGGTTGCTCCGGAGATTCCCACGCTCGCCGAGACGCTGCCGGGCTTCGACATCGTCTCGTGGACGACGCTCACCGGGCCGGCGAACCTGCCGCCGAAGGTCGTCGAGCGCCTGTCGGCGCTGTCGCAGAAGGCGCTCGAAAGCGACGAGGTGAAGGCGAAGTTCGCCGATCTCGGCGCGACGGCGTGGTGGAACTCGCCGGCCGATACGCTCGCCTACCGCGACAGCGAGCAGCAACGGCTGGCGCCCATCATCCGCGCCTCGGGTGCGCGGGTGGACTGACGGGTCCGGGACGGAGGGAGAAATGAGCGCGCCAGTCGAGATCCTCAGCACCGCCCAGACCGTGGTCGCGATGCTGGAGCTCAACGGCATCGACACGCTGTTTTGCCTGCCCGGCGTTCAGAACGATCCCTTCTTCGATGCGCTCTACGACCGGACCAATGCAATCCGGCCGATCCATGCACGGCACGAACAGGCTTGCGGCTACATGGCGCTGGGCTACGCCATGGCGACTGGCAGGCCGTCGGCCTATGTCGTCGTGCCCGGCCCGGGCTTCCTCAACACGACGGCGGCACTCTCGACCGCCTACGCCGTGAATGCACCGGTGCTCGCCCTCACCGGCCAGATCCAGCAGGCGATGATCGGCCGCAATGTCGGGCTGCTGCATGAACTGCCGGACCAGCTTGCGATCATACGCGGCCTCACCAAATGGGCGGATCGCATCAGCTCGCCTGCCGAAGCGCCAGGTCTCGTGAACGAAGCCTTCCGGAGGCTCCTCTCGGGGCGGCGTCGACCCGTCGCTCTCGAATGCGCGATGGATACCTGGGCGCGCCGGATGCCGGTCGAGCTGCCGGCTTCGGCCGCCAAGGCCGATCCCTGCCTGGTCGACGAGGATGCGGTCGAGCGTGCCGCCAGGCTCCTGGGCGGGGCCAGAAAGCCGCTGATCGTGGTCGGCGGTGGCGCGCAGGATGCAGGCTCCCATGTGCTGCGGATCGCCGAGATGCTCGAGGCGCCGGTCGCGACCGGACGCATGGGGCAGGGCGTGATCGACGGTCGGCACAGGCTCTCCGTGACGGCGCTGGCTGCCTATCGCTTCTGGAGCGAGGCCGATGTCGTGCTCGCGGTGGGCACACGCCTCCAGCCGCAGCAGATGACCTGGGGCCTGCGGCCCGATCTCAAGATCATCCGCATCGACATCGACAGCGAGGAGCTCGACCGCCAGCGCAAGCCCGAGATCGGCATCATCGGCGACGCAACCGCCACGCTGAAGGTGTTGG
>DATEID010000365.1:0-3047 GCA_035279245.1 Reyranella sp. | reverse complement strand
GAGCCGGGCGCCGGCTCCGATGCGGCGGCGCTGTCCACGCGCGCCGAGCTGCAGGGCGACCACTACGTCATCAACGGCACCAAGGCGTTCATCTCGGGCGGCGGCCGGAGCGACATCTATGTCGTGATGCTGCGGACCGGTGGCCCAGGGGCAGGGGGCGTCTCGACGCTCGTCGTCGAGGCGGGCACGCCCGGGCTGTCGTTCGGCAAGCAGGAGCAGAAGCTCGGCTGGAACAGCCAGCCGACGGCGGCGGTGATCTTCGAGAACTGCAAGGTGCCGGTCGCCAATCGGCTCGGGCCCGAGGGCCATGGCTTCAAGATCGCGATGATGGGGCTCGATGGCGGGCGCATCAATATCGGCGCCTGTTCGCTGGGCGGCGCGCGCGCCTGCCTCGAGACGGCGTCGCGCTATGTGGTCGAGCGCAAGCAGTTCGGCAAGCCGCTGGCCGACTTCCAGGCGACTCAGTTCAAGCTCGCCGACATGGCGACCGAGCTCGATGCCGCCCGCCTCATGATCTGGCGTGCCGCTTCGCTGCTCGACGCCAAGTCGCCAGAGGCGACCCAGGCGGCGGCGATGGGCAAGCGCTTCGCGACCGATGTCGGCTTTCGGGTCGTCAACGAGGCACTGCAACTGCATGGCGGATACGGCTACTTGAAGGACTTTCCCATCGAGCGCTATCTGCGCGATCTGCGCGTGCACCAGATCCTCGAGGGCACCAACGAGATCATGCGCGTGATCATTTCCCGGCGTTTGTTGATGGGGTAGCGAGCCGAATGTCTGAAGCGGAAATCCTGTTCGAGGTGAAGGACGGCCTGGGCATCATCACGCTCAACCGGCCGAAGGCGCTGAACTCGCTGTCGCACGGCATGATCCTCGAGATGGAGAAGGTGATCCCGCAGTGGGAGAAGGATGCCGCCGTCAAGGCGGTCGTCGTGCGCGGCGCGGGCGATCGCGCCTTCTGCGCGGGCGGCGACGTCGCCGGCCTCTATCGCGAGATGCGCGACGATCCCTCGGGCACGACGCGGCGCGACTTCTTCCGTGACGAATACATCGTCAACCGGCGCATCTACCGCTACGCCAAGCCCTGGATCTCGCTGATCGACGGGATCGACATGGGTGGCGGCGTGGGCCTCTCGGTGCATGGCTCGCACTCGGTCGCCACCGAGAAGTTCCTGTTCGCCATGCCGGAGACCACCATTGGCCTCTTTCCCGATGTCGGCGGCGGCTATTTCCTGTCGCGCCTGCCGGGCGCGCTCGGCACCTTCCTGGCGCTGACCAGCCATCGCCTGAAAGCCGCCGATGCGCTGTGGGCCGGCATCGTGCAGGCCCATGTGCCGAGCGCGAAGCTCGGCGACCTGCAGGCGGCGCTTGCCGCGGCCGATCTTTCCGGTCCCGACCCGAACAAGAAGGTGGACAAGGTGATCGCCCTGTTCGCCGAGGATCCGGGCGTGCCGACATTGCCGGCCATGATGCAGGACATCGATCGCTGCTTCTCGGCGGAGTCGCTCGCCGAGATCGTCGCCAAGCTGAAGAAGCGTGGCGGCGAGTGGGCGGACAAGCAGCTCGCCGCGCTCCTGAAGCTGTCACCCCTCTCCATGGCGATCACCTTGGAGCAGCTCAAGCGATGCGCCAATCGGTCGTTCGAGGATTCGATGACCATCGAATACCGCATGTCGCAACGTTGCATGCAGAAGGGTCACGACTTCTTCGAGGGCGTGCGCGCGCTGCTGATCGACAAGGACCAGAAGCCCAGGTGGAACCCGTCGACCATCGAGGGCGTGACGCCGGCTCTGGTCGAGGAGCATTTCAGGCCGGTATCGAACGACCTGTTCTTCGATTAGGGTCATTGATGTGAATCCAGGTTTCTTGTCATCCTGAGCACAGCGAAGGATCTCATGGCGATTGCGACCGGTATGCCTGTTGGAACGGCATGAGGTCCTTTGCTGCGCTCAGGACGACAGAGCACTGACGATCGTGGAGGAAGGCATGGCGAAGATCGCTTTCATCGGTCTCGGCAACATGGGCGGCCCCATGGCCGTCAATCTGTGCAAGGCGCAGCATCAGGTCCTGGCGTTCGACCTGTCGGATGCCGCGGTCTCGGCGGCTGTCGAGAAGGGCGCGCACAAGGCCAGGAGCGCGGCCGAGGCGGTGAAGGAGGCCGAGATCGTCGTCACCATGCTGCCCGCCGGCAAGCATGTGCGCGAGGTTTACGAGAAGGACGTCCTGCCGAACGCGAAGAAGGGCACCCTGCTGATCGATTGCTCCACCATCGACGTCGAAAGCGCGCGCCACGTCGCGGCGCTGGCGCAGAAGGGCGGCCACGAAATGATCGATGCGCCCGTGTCGGGCGGCGTCGGCGGCGCGACCGCCGGGACGCTCACCTTCATGGTCGGCGGTCCGGAAGCGTCGTTCGCCAAGGCGCGGCCGATCCTGGAGAAGATGGGCAAGAACATCGTCCATGCCGGCGGCAGCGGCAACGGCCAGGCGGCCAAGATCTGCAACAACATGATCCTCGGCGTCTCGATGATCGCCGTCAGCGAGAGCTTCATGCTGGCCAAGCGCCTCGGCCTCGACGCACAGAAGCTGTTCGACGTGGCCTCGACGGCCTCCGGCCAATGCTGGTCGCTCACCAACTACTGCCCGGTACCGGGGCCGGTGCCGACGTCGCCGGCCAACCGGGACTATCAGGCCGGCTTCACGGCGGCGATGATGCTGAAGGATCTGCTGCTCGCCCAGCAGGCGGCGTCGGCGGCCGGCGCCACGACGCCGCTCGGCGCGGAAGCCGCGCAGCTCTTCAGCCTGTTCGTGAACGGCGGCAATGGCGGCAAGGACTTCTCCGGCATCATCCGCATGCTCGATGGCCGCATGGTCGATGGCAAGTGAGCCGACCGTGATCACGCTCTACGATCTGGTTTTCGACAACGACGTCCGGCCGAGTCCTTTCTGCTGGCGGACCAAGCTCGCGCTCAAACACAAAGGGCTGACTTGGCGCGACGAGCCGATGGGCTTCACGGAGAAGGACAAGATCGCCTTTGCCCAGTCGCAGA
>DATEID010000364.1:0-9675 GCA_035279245.1 Reyranella sp. | reverse complement strand
CGGGCAGAAGGATGCGACCGATCAAGGTGCCGTCCGGCGCGAACACTGCGACGCCGTCCTGACCCTCGCCGCCCGAGAAGCCTGCCCACACATTGCCCTCGGTGTCGACGCGGATGCCGTCGGCGAAGCCCGGCGAGGCATCGAAGAACAGCCGGCCGTTGACCGCCTTGCCGTCGACCACGTCGTACACATGGGTGGTGCGGGTGCCGTCCGGCGTGTCGACGACATAGAGCTTCGATTCGTCGGGCGAAAAGGCGAGCCCGTTCGGCCGCTCCATGTCGCCGACCGCGATGGTGAGCTTGCCGGTCGCGGGATCGAGCTTGTAGACGCGGTACGGCATCTCCTTCGGCGCCTTGTCGCCGAGATAGTGGCCGCGGATGCCTGCGCCGTTGTCGCTGAACCAGATCGTGCCGTCGGACTTCACGACGACGTCGTTCGGACCGGTGAGCCGCGTCCCTTCGAAGTTGTCGGCCAGCACTGTGACCGTGCCGTCGTGCTCGGTGCGGGTCAGCGTCCGGCTGCCGAGCTCGCAGCTGATCAGCCGGCCCTGGCGATCGCGCGTATTGCCGTCGGGATAGCCCGCGGGGTTGCGCAGGGTGGCGACGGCACCGGTGATCTCGTCCCAGCGCAGCAGCGCATCGTTGGGGATGTCGGAGAACAGCAGGTAGCGACCGTCGCCGTAGTACGCCGGGCCCTCGGTAAACCGGAAGCCGGTGGCGATGCGCTCGATCGCGGCCATCGGCACCACCAGGTGCCGGAAGCGCTTGTCGAGCACGACCACGTCGGGATCGGGATAGCGGATGGGCGCTGACGACTCCCAGCGCGACGGACCTCGAATCATAGGGCTACTCCTTCGCGCCGGAGTGGACACCGATACGCCGCCGTCTGCAAACTGCGACGGACAGATCGAATCGGGAGAAATCGCATCATGAAAATCGACTTCACGGGCAAGAAGGCCATCGTCTGCGGCGGCAGCCGCGGCATCGGCAAAGCGATCGCGCTCGGCATTGCCGAGGCCGGCGGCGATGTTTCGATCTGTGCCCGCGACGTCGCGACGCTCGAGAAGGCGAAGGCCGAGATCGCGCGACATGGACACAAGGTCCATGTCGCGAGCGTCGATCTCGCCAAGGGCGGTGCGGTGCGCGGTTACGTCAAGGAAGCCCTCGCGGCGCTCGGCGGGCTCGATGTGCTGGTCAACAATGCCTCGGCCTTCGGCAACACCGACGACGACCACGGTTGGACCTCGAGCCTGCAGATCGACATGCTGGCGATCGTCCATGCCACCCAGGAGGCGCTGCCGGCACTGCAAAAGTCCAAGGGCAGCGTCGTCAACATCTCCTCGATCTCGGCACACCATCCCGCGGCACGCCAGCCGCCCTACGGCGCCATCAAGGCGGCAGTCATCCACTACACCACGACGCAGGCGGCGATGTACGCCAAGGACCTGGTGCGGGTGAACTGCATCGCGCCGGGCTCGATCGAGTTTCCGGGCGGCGTTTGGGATCGCCGCAAGACCGAGAACCCGGCACTCTACAACGCCACCCTGAAGTCGATCCCGTTCGGACGCATGGGCCTGCCGGAGGAGGTCGCCAACGTGGCGCTCTTCCTGGCCTCGCCCCTCGCCTCCTGGGTCACCGGCCAGACGATTGCCGTCGCCGGCGCGCAGGGGCTTTAGTGCGGCCATGCAGGCAACGAATTCGCAGATCAGCGCGCATCTGGCGGTACGACCGGACTGGCTGGCCAGCCGCCGCGAAGAGGCGCTCGAGCCCGATCTGCCGATCGTCGACCCGCACCATCACCTGATCGACCGGCCGGAGAGCGGAACGTACCTGCTGCCCGACCTGCTGGCCGATATCGACAGCGGGCACAATGTCGTGGCCACGGTGTATCTCGAATGGCTGTCGATGTATCGGGCCGAGGGGCCGATCGAGATGCGGCCGGTCGGCGAGATCGAGTTCGCCAACGGAATCGCGGCGATGAGCGCCAGCGGCGGCTACGGCAAGCCGCGCGTCTGCGCCGGAATCGTCGGCCACGCCGATCTCATGCTTGGCGCATCGGTGAAAAAGGTGCTGGAGGCGATGATCGTGGCGGGCGGCGGCAGATTCCGCGGCATCCGTTACATCGCTTCCATGGACCCCGATCAGGCCGAATGGGGCGCTACTGCCATCCGGCCGATGGGCCTGCTGCTCGACAAGCGTGTGCGCGAAGGCTTCGCACAGCTGGCGCCGCTCGGCCTCAGCTTCGACGCCTGGATCTACCATCCGCAGCTCCGCGATCTCGTCGAGCTGGCGCGCGCTTTCCCGAAGACCCGGATCTGCCTCAACCATGTCGGTGGCGCGATCGGGCTCGGCCGCTACAAGGGCAAGCGCGACGAGGTCTTCGCCGACTGGAGCAAGCGTATCCGAGAGCTCGCGGCGTGCTCCAACGTGCATGTGAAGCTGGGCGGCCTCGGCATGAAGATGTTCGGCTTCGACGTGCACGAGGGCAAGCTGCCGCCAAGCTCCGAGCAGCTCGCGACCTTGTGGCGGCCCTACATCGAGACCTGCATCACGGCCTTTGGTCCCGACCGCGCCATGTTCGAAAGCAACTTCCCAGTCGACAAGGGTTCTTACAGCTACGGCGTGTACTGGAACGCCTGCAAGCGGCTGGCGCAGGGCGCGAGTGCGTCCGAGAAGGCGGATCTCTTCCACGGTACCGCATCGCGATTCTATCGACTCGGCATTTGAGGGAGTCCGAGATGAGCTCCATCACAGTCATCCCGATCGCCGGCTCGCTCGGCGCGGAAGTGCGCGGCGTCGACCTGCACACCATGGACAACCAGGCATGGGCGGTCGTGCACCAGGCGTTCCTCGACCACAAGGTGATCGCGATCCGCGGCCAGGATCTCGGACCGCAGGACATGATGGATGTCGGCGCGCGGTTCGGTGAGCCCAACCACTATCCGTTCGTCAAAGGGCTCGACGGTTTCCCGTTCCTGTTCGACGTGATCAAGGAGCCGGACGAGCAGCGCAATTTCGGCGGCGGCTGGCATTCGGACACGACCTACATGAAGGCGCCGCCGATGGCGACGCTCCTGTATGCGCTCGAGACTCCGGCGAAAGGCGGCGACACGCTCTATTGCGACATGGTGGCGGCCTACGATTCACTGTCGGCGAAGATGAAGGAGATGCTCGGCAGCCTGAACGGCGTGTTCAGTGCCGGATTGAAGAATTCGGGTGGCCGCTCGCTGCATCACACCCAGATCGGCGGCATGAAGGTCACCGCGGGCGAGAGGGCCGACTCCTACGAGGCCGTGCATCCGATTGTGCGGACCGTCGAGGAGACCGGCCAGAAGGCGATCTATTGCAGCAAGGTCCACACCACGCACTTCGAGGGCATGACCAGCGAGGAGAGCCAGCCGCTGATCGACTGGCTGCTGAGCCACGCTACGCGGCCGGAGTTCACCTGCCGCGTGCATTGGGAGCCCGGCACGCTGACGGTCTGGGACAATCGCCGCGTGATGCACAACGCCATCAACGACTATCACGGCATGCGCCGCCACATGCGGCGACTCACCTCGGGACCGACTGTTCCTGTTAGGTAGGTCTATCCGTCTGCCCTTCTATCGGTTTCCGGTCCAGACCGGCCCCATCGGCCGAAGCCTGATGCCCTGGCGCAGGTGCTTGTAGGGCATCTCGACCGGATCGGTGATATGGGCGCCGGGAGACTGCACGACCAGGATCGTCTCGGCGATCGGCTGGAAGTCGGCGCGGAAATGCACGGTCGATTTCAGCGCCAGGATCGGCACCTTGGACGGCTCGACGCCGACATGGCGGAACATCTCCTGGTCGGCTGCCTGGACACGCCGACAGGCCAGCACGGCGGAGACGCCGCTCGCCTCATCCGTGACCAGCGCCATCGGGCCGATCTGGAACTTGGCGCCGCCGTAGAACGGACCGGTGCCGGTGAACTTGCCGTCCCCCAGCTTGACCACGCGCCAGTCGGCCTCGACCGGCTTCTCGCCGGCATAGCCGACCGCCGCGCCGATCCCGCGGTGCATGACCTTGCCTTCCCCGGTGTCGAAGGCAGTCTGGGCGGCTTCCGGATCGACGATCATGCCGATCACGGCACCCCTGGCCTTGTGGCGCATCAGCGCCGCCAGCAGACCGACCGTATCGGACGTGCCGCCGGCACCCGGATTGTCCTGCACGTCGGCGAGCACGATCGGCTTGCTCGCCTTTCTCGCAAGCTCGATGGCGCGCAGCGCTGCCGCATCCGGATCGAGCAATTCGCCGGCAAAGGCCTTCTCCTGTGCTTTCACCGCCTGGGCCAGCCGGTCGGCGGCCGTTTCGACCGTTTCCTTGTCGTGACCGTAAACAACCAGCGCCGGGCCGCACTGGGCGATGTCGGCCGGCGGGAAACCCGGCGTATGCGTGACGCTCACGATTCCCTGGTTATGGCTCTTGCCGCCGGTCTCGATCTCACCCACCAGGTCGAAGATGCTTTTGGCCGGCTCGATGAAAGTCGACTGCCAGACCAGCGGGATCAGGAAATCGAGCTGACGGTAGGCGCGATAGACGGGCCGCTTGTCCTTCAATAGCCGGTCGAGCAGCTCGGCAGCGCGCCTGCCTGTCACAGCCATGTCGATGTGCGGATAGGTACGGTAGCCCACGAGCGCGGTCGCAAGCCGGGCCATGTCGGGCGTCAAATTGGCGTGATAGTCGAGACTGGCCGCGATCGGCAGCTTGTCGCCAACGATACCCCTGATGCGGCGCAGCCACTCGCCTTCCCCATCCTCGGTGTGCTCGGCGACCATGGCGCCGTGCAGGTCGAGATAGATCGCATCGAAAGGCCCGAGCTGGCGAAGATCCGAATCGAACAGCGTCCACATGCGTTCATACGCGTCCCTGGTGACGTAGGAGGCGGGCGGCGCCGACGCCCAGGCGAGCGGCACGATTTCATGGCCGAGCTCCGCCAGCCGCTTGACCGCGCCGGCGATGGGAATGTTGAAGCCTTCGACTCTGTCGACGAGTTCCTTGCCGCGCAGCAAGGGCGGCCAGGCATCGGCCCTTTCGAAATCGGCCCAGGTCGCTTGCTGCGGTGCAAACGTGTTGGTCTCATGCTGAAAACCACCGACGGCGATACGCGCCATGAAACTCCCCTTCCTATATGCTCGGGAACGACCATATCACCGTCATGCGCAGAGTCCTGCCTTCCCTCGTCATGCTGGCCGTTTCGGGCTGCGCCATTCCCGAAACGCGGTGGGTGAAGCCCGGCTCGGATGAGAAGGTCGCTGCCAACGATCTCTCTACCTGCCGGCGCGCGGCACAGCAGGAAACGTTCCAGGCAGCGCCACTATACGGATTCGGCTATGGCTTCGGCGCACCCTCCTGGCGTTTCCCCCGCTGGAGCTTCTATGAAAGCGACCGCTTCTATGCCGAAGGACGCCTTACCGACTTCTGCATGCGCAACAAAGGCTACCAGCTCGTGACGATCAAGCCGCCCCAGGCGACGCCGCCTGCGGCACCGCCGCCGGCGACCGTCGACAACTGACGGTCAGTCGCCTTTCTGACCCGTTGCATCTTCGATCGCCTTGACGAGCACCGGCCAGTACTCCTTGTCGTGGCCGAGCTCTTTGGCGCGCTCCATCAACTCGCGCGCGACATCTGCGCCCAGTGCCGGCACGCCGCGCTCCTCTGCCATCTCGATCGCGTAAGAAAGGTCCTTCAGCGCATAGACCGTCGAGAAGGCACGCTCGGGAAAGACTCCGGGCAGCATGGCTTTCATGCCGTGATTGCGCAGAGCGAAGGAGTCGGCCGAGCCTTTCGTCAAGGTGTCGAACAGGATCTTGCCGTCGATGCCGTGAGCGCGCGCGATCGTCAGCGCCTCGGCGAGCGCGACCCCGGTCTGGAACAGGATCATATTGTTCAGGATCTTGACCGCTTGGCCCGCTCCCGCCTCGCCGCAATGCGTGATCTCGCTCGCCATATGGCCGAGCAGCGGCCTGATGCGCTCGAAGGTCTCGCCGGTGCCGCCGACCATGATCGACAAGGTGCCGTCGATTGCCGCCTGGCGCGTGCGTGCGACGGGCGCGTCGGCGAACGCGCACGATCGACCCTCGAACTCGGCATAAAGCCGTCGAGCAAGCGAGATCGGCGCCGTGCTGAGATCGACCACCGTGCAGCCCACCGGCACGGTTGCAACCAGGCCGCCCTCGCCAAGGCAAACCTGTTCCACTTCCTTGCCGCCAGGCAACGAAAGGAAGATCGTCCGGCATTCGGCGACAATGTCGCGGATCGATGCAGCGCTCACACCGTCGGCTGCCAGTCGTTCGAGCGGCGCCGCGTCGCGATCGGCGGCGAGCACGGTCAGCCCGCCCCTGCGGGCAAGGTTGCGGCACATCGGCTCGCCCATGGTGCCGACGCCAATGAATCCGATGCGATCGCTCATGTCAGTCCACGATGAAAAGCTTTGCGCCGACGTCGGTGCGCGAACGGTGGGCCAAGTCGCCGTCCGCGACCTGATAGCTCTGACCGGGCTTCAACACCACGGTGCGGCCGTCGGCCAGCTCGGTGTGCAGCTCGCCCTCCAGCACCAGCAGCACGTGGCCCTTCTGGCACCAATGGTCGGCCAGATAACCCGGCGTGTATTCCACCATCCGCACGCGAACGTTGTTGAACGTACGCGTGCGCCAATAGGCCTTGCCGGTCTCGCCGGGATGCTCCGTGCGCTCCACACCGGCCTAGTCGGTCGTGCCGAACGGTATGTCGAACATCAACATCGATCGATCCCTTTCGCGCAATCGTCTAGCACGAATTTCAACCCCAACGACCCAATGCCTTGGCCAGGCTTTCCGGTCCGCGATAAAGCATTGCCCGCCAGCCGCACATGCGCGCGCCGTCGATATTCGCCGCCCTGTCGTCGACGAACAGGATCGATTGGGCCGCGGACACTCCCATGCGCGCCTGGGCATTGGTGAAGAACACCCGGTCGGGCTTGCAGACGCCAAGAGCTGCCGAATACACGATCTCGTCGAAATGCCGGTCGAGCCCGACCGTGTCACGCAGATAGGCGATGCGGTGATGCTCCTGATTGGTCGCGGCAAAGCAGCGCCCGCCGGTGCGCTGTCGCCACGCATCCGCCAGCGCCAGCACCTCGCGATCGATCACGGCATCCTTCTCGAACCAGTAGGCGACGAATTCCTCGATCCGGTCGGCCAGCCCCTTGGTCTCGAAGTAGCCGTGAAGCGCCGCGTAGAGGTCGAGCCGGCCGCGCAGCACTTCGAGGAAATCGGCCTTGAGGAAGAATTCAGGCGCCAGCTCGTCGTCGTGGCTCAGACCCCAATCCTCCTTCAGGGTCGCATACCAGGGCGTCGGCGAGCCCGGCTGGCCGAGCGAGACGACGCCGTCGATGTCGAGGACGAGAACAGGGCTGGCGCTCATGCTTCGCCATGCTACAGCAAATCGCATGGAGTTGGTCGTCCCCTCCCTCGCCTATCTCGATGCCTACGCCGACGCTCTGCGGCGCGGCTGGTCGGCAGACAACATCAGATTGGAAGTCGCAGCACGCGAGGAACTCGACCGAATCGCCGCCGATCCGCAGGCATTTGTCGCATCGCTCGATGACCGGGAAGCCAAGGGCAGACCCATCACCCTGCCGGACGGATCGACAGTCCCACGTCTTCCCGGCTTTCGGCGCTGGATGTGGGACGGCGCCTTTTGCGGCTCGATCGGATTTCGCTGGCAGCCCGGCACGGCAGCATTGCCGCCGTACGTGCTGGGTCACATCGGCTACGCGGTCGTACCCTGGAAGCGCGGTCGCGGCTACGCGACGCAAGCCCTTGCCTTGATGCTGGAGGAAGCGCGCCGCGAAGGCCTGCCCCATGTCGAGCTCACCACCGATCCCGACAACGAGCCGTCGCAGCGGGTGATCCTTGGCAATGGCGGGGTCTTGGTCGAACGCTTCCGCCACCCGGTCTACGGCAAGGAAGAGCTGCGCTTTCGCATTTCGCTGAGCTAAGGGTCGCCGCCGGCGCGCACCACGGCTTCGACCATGGCGCCGAGCATGGCGAGGCCGCGCATCTTGAGGGCACGCGAGGAGTCCTCGTCGCCGATTTGGCCCTCCAGCACAAGGGTGATGAAGCCGTGGATCGACGCCCAGGCAAAGTCGGCCATGCGCTGCTGCACTTCCTGGGGGGCCTTCGGAATGGCATCCTCGACCGCCGCGACGTGAAGATGGTGCGCCGTCTTGGCGGCCGCCTTCAACGCGGGTGTCTCGAAGCGATTGGCTTCGCGACTGAACATGAGCTGGAACAGCACGGGGTTGGCGGCAGCGAAAGCCATATAGCCGACGCCCTGCGCGACCAGCCGCGCGGCCGCGGTCGACCCTGCCCGGTTTGCCTCCGTCTCCATGGCAACGATCAGCTCCTGGTAGCCGCGGGTCGCAATCTCGGCCAGCAGATCGTCGATCGACGCAAAATGGTGAGCCGGAGCGGCATGAGACACCGAGGCGCGGCGGGCGCATTCGCGCAGGGTGAAGCCGCGGATTCCCCGCTCCTCCAGAAGCTTGCGGCCGGCGGTCACCAGCGCCTCGCGCAGTTCTCCGTGATGATAGGGCCTGGATGATTGCGCTTCTGCCATCAGGTCATCCGCCCATGCGCCCCGCGGTCTGTCAAGAATCCAGATCAAACTTTCCACCGCCCAGATAGAGCGTACCGCTATCCAGACGTCGTTCAAATCAACGTTGTGGGGTTCTTGCTATTTCACCGGCTCGCTGACGAAGGCCACCTTGCTCAGGCCTGCCTTCGAGGCATCCGCAAGCATCTCGGCGACGTATCGGTACGGCACGCTTTGGTCGGCGCGCAGATAGATCTCGGGCTGCGGGCGCTTCTTGCCTTCCTCGGCGAAGCGGACGGCCGCTTCTTCACGTGTCAGTCGCTCGCCGTTCCAGAACAGACCGCCTTCGGCGTCGATCGCGAATTCGACTTTATCGGGCTTGTGGACGTCTGCGTTCGACGTCGCCTTGGGAAGATCGAGCTTTACCGCATTGGTGAGAAGCGGCGCGGTCACGATGAAGATCACGAGGAGGACCAGAACGACGTCGATCAACGGCACCATGTTGATCTCGGCCATCGGCTGCGAAGACGATTTGCGGTCGAAGCTACCGAACGCCATGGCGCATCCTCCTCACTGAACCGCCGACAGCGACACGTTGCCGGGCCGCGGCGCCACCCGTCCCTGCGCCGATGTCTGCAGGGTGCGGCCCATCGACAGGAACGTCAGCAGTTCGAAGGCAAAGCCGTCGAGCTTGGCCGTCAGCACGCGATTGGAACGGGTCAGCCAGTTGTAACCCATGACCGCCGGGAGGGCGACAGCAAGGCCGATGCCGGTCATGATCAATGCCTCGCCCACCGGACCCGCGACCTTGTCGAGCATGCCCGATCCGCTCGTGCCGATCGCGACCAGCGCGTGGTAGACGCCCCACACCGTGCCGAACAGCCCGACGAAGGGGGCGGTCGCACCGATCGTCGCCAGCACGGTGAGACCGTTCTCGAGGGCGGTCGTCTCCTCGTCGAGCACTTTCTTGATCGTACGGGTGAGGAATTCCTGCTGGCTGCCCGCCTCTTCGAGCTTGGCCGCGCCGAACTTCTCATGGTGCGCCTGGGCATGCAGCGAATGGGCGGTGAGATGACCGAAC
>DATEID010000363.1:0-8191 GCA_035279245.1 Reyranella sp. | reverse complement strand
GTCCAGGCGATCTCGGGTCTCGATCTCGAGGTGAGGCCGGGCGAGGTGCATGGCCTGATCGGCCCCAACGGCAGCGGCAAGACGACGACCTTGAACGTGATCTCGGGCTACTACGCGCCGCAGGCGGGCAAGGTGAGGTTGGGACAGGTGGTTTTGCCGCCTCAGGAGCCGCAGGTGCGTGCGAACTGTCGGATCGCCCGGACTTTTCAGACGCCACGCCTGATCGGCGGCGCGTCGGTGATCGAGAACGTGATGATTGGCGGCACGATCGACGGGCGGGCCAGCTTCGTCGAATCGCTGCTCACGCTGCCGCGCCACAATGGCGACGAAGCCTTGTTGCGGGAGCGGGCGATGCTCGCACTTGCCACGGTAGGTCTCGAGTCGCTGGCCGAGGTGCGGGCCGATCGCCTGCAACACAGCGAATTGCGCTTCATGGAGATTGCTCGCGCTTTGATGCTACGACCGGCCTGCCTGTTGCTGGATGAGCCTGCGGCGGGCCTGTCGGCCGAGGAGATCAGACGGCTCGGCGCCCTCATCAAGGCGATCAGCCAGGCGGGAACGGGCGTCCTCCTGGTCGAGCATCATGCCGATCTCATCTTCGACATTTGCGACCGGGTAACCGTGCTCAATCTGGGCCGCGTGCTGGCCGACGGCACACCGGACGAAATCCGTTCGCATCGGGAGGTGGTCAGTGCCTACCTCGGCGCCTGAACCGCTGCTCGAAGTGAGCGGCCTGTCTGCCGGCTACGGCAAGATCGGCGTGCTCCGCGGCATCGAGCTTTCCATCGGCGCCGGCGAGGCGGTGGCGCTGCTGGGGCCGAACGGCGCCGGCAAGACGACGCTGTTGCGCGCCATCTCGGGACTGCTGCCGAGAAGCGGCCGCATCCGTTTCGCGGGCAGGGACATGAGCTCGGCAGGGCCACGTGAAACGGTGTCGGCCGGCCTCGTTCATGTCGTCGAGGGCCATCGGGTTTTCACGCAGCTCCCGGTGTTCGACAATCTGCTGCTCGCGGGTTACGGCCTGCCGCGCGCGGTTCGGGCAAGGCAGGTGGAAGAGGCGTTGGCATTCTTTCCCGAGATCGCCGAGAAGCGTCGCGATCTTGCCGCGACCCTGTCCGGCGGACAGCAGCAGATGCTGGCGGTGGCTCAGGGCCTGGTACGCCGCCCGCGACTTCTGATGCTGGACGAGCCGTCGGCCGGCCTGTCGCCCGTGCTGGTCGACCGTGTTCTCGCTGCGGCGGCCCAGCTTCGCCAGGCCGGAACCGCCATCCTTCTGGTCGAGCAATTGATCGAGAAGGCGCTGGCGACGGCGGACCGAGTCTATGCCCTGGCGCGTGGCTCGATCGTGCTGCAGGCCGGCACCGGCGAGGCCGACCTGCCCAATCGGCTCGAGCAGGCCTACTTCGGCCAAGGAGCCCGGGCGCCGCTGCAGTCCTGACGCCTGCGTCAATGCGCTATGATGGCGTTGCGCAAGTCGAGCGGGGCCGCGATATGCCGTAGATTCTCGATGCCCTGGCCCGTGCCGCGCAGGCGGATGCTGCCAAACCCCAACAAGCGGCCGAGTAACGATTGCTCGACATCGATCGTCTCGATCTTGTTCATGTTCATCTCGACGGTGTAGCGGCTCAGGAAGCCGCGCTTGTAGATCACCCGGTAGTTGGTGACGGCAAGCTCGGTGATCCACTGAACGAACCAGGCATGGGCCAGCGCCAGGACACCCAAAGCCAGCACCAGCCAGCCGGCAATCTCGACCAGTTGGCCGATTCGCGTGGACAGGCTGCCGCTGTAGATCAGGAGTACGAAGCCGACGACCAGCAGCAAGACGCCACGCACGAAGATGATCCAGTGCAGCCGGCCGATTGCGCGGATGCTTTCGCCGGGTTGAAGGACTGATTTCACATAAGACACGATTATCTCCCGATGGCCGGCCGAACCGTCCTTGCATCGTACCATCAGCTTGATCGCCTAGTTTTCCGACCGACGCAATCGGCCTTCGAAGATGTCGACCTTGCATTGCCGAGCCAGATCGATGGCCAGATGGCGGTCGTGGCGCGTTGGCCCTCACGACCCATTGAGCTTCGCCATCGCTCGCGCGGCGCGGGCAAGGCGGCGGCGGAGCTCCCTGGGCTTCAGCACCTCGACCTCCGCGCCGAGACGGAAGAAATCCGATGCCGCCTGTTCCACCGACTCGATCGGGATCTCGACCTGCCGCCAGCCGTCACGATCGGCTGGTTGCGCAGATTCACCGGCCGCTTCGACTATTGCAGCGCCAAGCTGCTCGAGCCGGCTGAAGCCGCGCGGCGAGAGCCGCAGCACCGCCTTGTCGCGGTAGAGACCGACCTCGTAGGCCCGCGAGGACTCCGTCCAGAAATGCGCCAGGTCGAAGTCCTTGGGCCGCGCGAACCGTTCCTGCGTGACGGCGAGCTCGACGATACTGGAGATGCGGTAGGTCCTGAGCTGTTGTGAAACCTCGGCCACGAGATACCAGGTGCCGGCTTTCAGCACGAGACCGAGGGGCTTCAGCCGCCGCGTCACGCGCCGATCCATGCGCTGGTAGACGATCTCGATCACGCTGTCGCTCCACAGGGCGCGGGCGATCTCGGGCAGGAGGCGGGCCGATGCTGCAGTCTTGAACCAGTCGATGGGATCGAGATGAAAGCGTTGCGCAATGCGCCGGGCGCCGGCCCGATTGCGCTCGGGCAAGGCGGCGGTCAGCTTGAGCTGCGCCGAGAGGAGCTGATCGGCCAAGCCCATCTGCGAGGCAGGACCAGGAAGGCCCGCCACGAAAAGGGTCTCGGCCTCGCTCTCCGTCAGCCCGGTCAGCTTGGTGCGGAAGCCGTCGAGGAGCTGGAAGCCGCCGCCCGGACCGCGATCGGCATAGACGGGCACGTTAGCCGCGCTCAATTGCTCGATGTCGCGATAGATGGTGCGCACCGACACTTCGAATGTTGCGGCCAGCGCCTCCGCCGTCAGCCGGCCACGGGTTTGCAGCATCAGAAGGATCGACAGGAGGCGGCTCGCGCGCATTCGTGACGATATAGCAAACAATCCTGACAGGAGTTGACAGTAATGCGGGCTTAAATCGGGGCGACATCCACAGGAGAGCGCCATGTTGCAAACCCGCCCCAAGCCAAGCCCGGACTTCGATTTCTTCATGGGCATCTGGAATTGCCGCCACCGCTACCTGGCGCACAGGCTGAGCGACTGTCATGACTGGATCGAGTTCGGCGGCACCTGCGCCGCCCGCAAGGTGCTCGACGGTTTCGGCAATGTCGACGAGAGCGACATCGGCTTGCCGGGCGATCGATATCGCGCCATGAGCCTGCGCCTCTACGACTTCGACAGGGATCGCTGGACGATCCACTGGTACGACAGCCGGCGGCCCGGCCGTCCGTTCGCGCCGGTCGCCGGACGCTTCGCCAAGGGCATCGGCACCTTTTACGGGGACGACGAATGGCAGGGCCGACCGATCCGGGTGCGGTTCGTCTGCTCACGAATTGCAGCGGACTCGGCGCGATGGGAACAGGCCTTCTCCCTCGATGAAGGCAACAGTTGGGAGACCAACTGGATCATGGACTTCAACCGTGTCTAGCGACGATGGCGCGCCCTTGACGGTTGCCGCGTCGCCAACCACGTTGGCGGCACTTGCGGGGGAGCAGGAGGCATCGTCATGCAAGACCAGGAACGCGACCTCATCGACGGCCTGTTCAACCGCTTGAAGACCTACGAAGCGCAGTCACGGGATCCCGAAGCCGAGCGCCTAATAGCAAGCCGGATCGCCGGCCAGCCCGGTTCGCCCTATCTGCTCACACAGACTGTGCTGGTCCAGGAGCACGCACTGAAGGCGGCTCAGCAGCGCATAGCCGAGCTCGAAGCCAAGGTGAGCGCGGCTGCGGATCGACCCGGCTTCCTCGAGAACGCGCCGCGGATCGGACCGTGGGGAGCTGCTCCCGCGGCTGCCCCAACCGCCCCTGGCATGCCGGCGCGATCGCCGCTGCAGACGGCGGTCGCTCAGCCCGCCGGGGGCGGCTTCCTGCGTTCGGCGCTGGCCACCGCCGCGGGCGTCGCCGGCGGTGCTCTTCTGTTCGACGGCATTCGCAACCTGTTCGCACAGACAGGCAGTCCCTTCGGCAGCTACGGCGTTCTCGACCCCGCCGCCACCGATCCGTCGGCGCCCCTGATGCCGCCGGATCAGGTCTCCTCTGCCGATCTCTCACAGGACGACAGCGCGACCGACGACTACGATGCGCCGTCGAACGATTCGAGCGACGATTCGAGCAGTGATGATTTTGGCGACGACTCGAGCTTCGACGACACGACCGAAGTCTGAGGAAAATGAAGCGGGGGGACCAGCGAATGATCGAGCTTCACACGTGGGGCACGCCGAACGGCCGCAAGGCCTCCATCATGCTCGAGGAATGCGGGCTGGCCTACAATGTGCATAGGGTCGACATCTCCAAGGGAGAGCAGTTCAAGCCCGAGTTCCTGAAGATCAGTCCCAACAATCGCATCCCGGCGATCGTCGATCCGGATGGCCCGGGAGGCAGGCCGATTGCTCTGTTCGAGTCCGGCGCGATCCTGATCTACCTCGCCGAGAAGACCGGCAAGTTCCTCTCCAAGGAACCGGTCCAGCGCTACAAGACGCTCGAGTGGCTGATGTGGCAGATGGGCGGTGTGGGGCCGATGTTCGGGCAGGCTCACCATTTCCTGCGCGCCGCGCCCGAGAAGATCGAATACGGGATCAAGCGTTATGTCGACGAGGCCAAGCGGTTGTACGGCGTTCTCGACAAGCAGCTTGCCGCCAATCCCTTCGCGGCCGGCGCCGACTACACGATCGCCGATATCGCGATCTTTCCCTGGACCGCCCGGCATGAATGGCACAAGGTCGATCTTGCGGACTTTCCCAACGTGAAGCGCTGGTATGATGTGGTCAACGCACGTCCTGCCGTGACCAAAGGTATGGCGGTTCCCTATCTCAACTGATGCCGCCGAAGGGATGGCATCCTATTTGGAATAAGTCTAAATAAGGAAACGCTGTTCGAGGAGAGTTCGCTCATGAACAAGAACGTCAAAAGTCGTCAGGCTGCCGCCCTGGCGACGCCGACCGATCTTGGCGCCAACGCCACGAAAGACATCTCGGGTGGCCTCAACATCCTGCTGGCTGACGTTTTCGCCCTCTATTTCAAGACCAAGAACTTCCACTGGCACGTTTCGGGGCCGCATTTCCGCGACTACCACCTGATGCTCGACGAGCAGGCCGACGAGATCTATGCCATGGGCGACCCGATCGCCGAACGCGTCCGCAAGCTCGGCGGCACCACGATCCGGTCGGTGGGGCAGATCACGAAGCTGCAGCGCCTCCTGGACAATGACGCCGACTACGTGACGCCTGAGGATATGCTGGCCGAGCTGCGCGACGACAACAAACAGTTGACGGCCAACATGCGCACACTTCATGAGCTCTGCGACGAGCACAACGACGTGGCCACGGCAAGCTTGATCGAGAACTGGATCGACGAGACCGAAAAGCGGACGTGGTTCTTGTTCGAGGCCGGCCGGCGCAGCGGCTGATCTACCTTTTTTGCATATCTCGGTGCCCCTGCGAGGGGATCGTCTGCCTTTCGCGGTTTGGGGTGTGGCTGTCCTGCAACAGGCGCAACCGCAATTTGCACAAATTGGCCGTGTTCGTCGCGATTTCGCTGAAATTCGACTAAACTCGCCGCGTTCGAGACCGCTTCAGCCTCGGTTGAGTGAATTCAGAGTATTAAAGCAAGGGAGATAGCGATGAAGAAGGCTTTTGTGGCGGCAGTCGCCATTGCGGCGCTTCCCGTCATGGCGTACGCGCAGTCACCGACGCCCGGCTTCTATGGCGGCGTGGAAGGTGGCGCGAGCTGGCTGCTCAACACCACCATTGCCGGCCAAGGTGTCTACCCTGCCACTGGCTGGGCGGCTGGCGGCAAGTTCGGCTATGACTTCGTCGGGCCGCGCGTCGAAATCGAAGGCGTGTACCACGAGAACCAGTACTCGGGCGCCAATTTCCCGGGCCAGGCGATCCAGGGCAAGATCGGCCAGGCGGCCGTGATGGCCAACATCCTCTACGACTTCAACGCGGGCGGCGTGATCGTCCCGTTCATCGGCGCGGGCGCCGGCGTCGGGTTCATCGACTCCGACCTGCCGCTGCGCAGCACGCAGTTCGCCTATCAGGGCATTCTGGGCGTGGGCTGGAACGCCACGCAGAACCTGCGCTTCGATCTGAGCGGCCGGTATTTCGGTACGACGAACCCGACCTTCCAGAACTCCGCTTGGAGCAACAACAGCTTCGCCGTGATGCTGGGCGTTTCGTTCAAGTTCGGTGGCGCTCCTGAAGCGGCTCCGCCGCCGCCGCCGCCGGTTGCTGCGCCGTCGTTCATGGTGTTCTTCGATTGGGATCGTTCGACCCTGTCGGCCCAGGCCCTGAACACGATCCGCCAGGCCGCCGATGCCTACAAGGCCAAGGGCAATGCTCGCATCACCGCGACCGGCCATACCGACCGGTCGGGCCCGGAGAACTACAACATGGCGCTGTCGCTGCGTCGCGCGAATGCGGTCAAGGACGCCTTGGTGCGTGACGGCGTGCCGGCGACCGCGATCTCGGTCATCGGCAAGGGCGAGTCGGATCCGCTGGTCCCGACGGCCGACGGCGTACGCGAGCCGCAGAACCGCCGCGTCGTGATCGTGATCCAGTAAACGACAGGCATAAGCACGGAAAAGGCGGCCGTCGGGCCGCCTTTTTCATGTCACGTTTGCCCCTCCGCCCAGCGGATCATTTTGGCCAGGAAGGCATCGCAGGCATCCATCTGCGAGCGGGCCACGAACTCGTTCGGCTGATGCGCTTGGGAAATGTCGCCCGGCCCGCAGATCACTGTGGGGATCCCATGGCTGCGGAAAATGCCGGCTTCGGTGCCGTAAGGCACGGCGTAAGTGCGATTGCCACCCGTCCATTGCAGCGCAAGCTTGGACGCTTCCTCGTTCTCTTCAGCCATGAGGCCGGGGACGAACGAACGGCGCCGCAGCGTGATATCCGCGTCCGGATGCCTGGCCCGCATCTTCGGTAACAGGAGTTCGGCGACGTATTGCTCGGCGCGTCGCTGGACTTCCCAGGCATCGTCGCCGGGAAGGGTGCGGTAACCCCAGTTCAAAATGCATTCGCGCGCCAGGATGTTGGCGGCCGTCCCACCGGTCACGATGCCGACATTGATTGTCGTATGGCCCGGCACGGTATCGATGTCGGTCCGCTTGCGTTGCGCCAGCTCGTCCTGCAGTTCGTTCAGCCAATGAATGAAATCGCCGGCAAAGTGGACGGCGCTCACCCCGAGATGAGTCATGGAAGAATGGGCCTCGACGCCCCGGAAGGTCGCGATCAACCCGCCGCCGGCGTTTTGTGAGTTGACCACAGCCATCATGGTCGGCTCGCCGACGATCACGGCCCGCGGACGGGGAACGTTGCCGATCAACTTCTCGGCCAGCGAATGGACGCCCAGGCAACCCACCTCCTCGTCGTAGCTGAAGGCGAAATGCACCGGCACTTTGAGCTTCGCCCTCTGGAAGGCAGGGACATGGGAGAGCGACGCCGCGATGAAGCCCTTCATGTCGCACGTGCCGCGGCCATAGAGATTGCCGTCGGACTTTTCGGTCAGCTGCCAAGGATCGGTGATCCAGGCCTGTCCATCGACCGGCACGACATCGGTATGCCCCGAGAGCACAATACCTCCCGCCGTCGCCGGCCCGATCGAGGCGTAGAGATTGGCCTTGGTGCCTTCGTCGTTCGGTACGAGCGTACTCTCGACCCCAAGATCCTCGAGGTACCCCTGAATGTACCGGATGAGGTCGAGGTTGGAGTTGCGCGACGTGGTATCGAAGGCCACGAGACGCGTCAGCATTTCGATCGAGCTGGGAGCTGGCTGAGTCATCGTCAGGCACGGTCGCACAGCTCGGACTTGATGGCCAAGGGCCTGAAAATACGCGCGAAATCATGCCCTTGTTTGACTCGCCCACAGCCCGCCGCTAGAACCGCCCGGCATCCGTCGTGGAAATCGACTGCCGGGGTCTTACGGGCTGCGGAGAGGTGGCCGAGCGGTCGAAGGCGGCGGTTTGCTAAACCGTTATACGGGGATAACTCGTATCGAGGGTTCGAATCCCTTCCTCTCCGCCA
>DATEID010000362.1:0-15357 GCA_035279245.1 Reyranella sp. | reverse complement strand
GACATCGATAGGCTGCAGGCACGGCTGGGGCTCGACGACCACACCGACTTCTTCCATTTCCGCCAGTGTCGGCTCGATCATGTGAAGAGCCCGACCATGAGCTGGCACGACTCGGCGGAGGCCTGGAGCGCCATGCGCAGGATGCTCGGCCTCGACAAGGATGCCCCGGGCGCGATCACAGACCCCTGCGGCAACCAGGCCGAGTTCTTCCGCCTCTGCGTGCGCCTCGCGCGGCTCGATGGCGAAGCACCCGATGACCGGGCCGCGACCGACGTCTGCGCCGCGCGCTGGCCCAAACCCCCGGGCTGGACCTGCACGGTCGAGCACGACGGCCGCCGGCCCTATTGCCGGCTGGAGTAGCGGGCCATTCCGCTCTATTTCCTCCATCGATGAGGAATGCACAGGACCGCGGCTGGATCGTCGTGGCCGCGCTGAGCGGCGCAATCTCGGTGAGCGCCGGCGCCTTTGGCGCACATGGTTTCGATGCCAGCACCGCAGCCGGCGCCAAGGCCCGGGAGTTGCTGCAGACAGGCAGCCATTACGAGATCGCCCATGCCCTGGCGATGCTCGCGGTCGTGGCCCTCGCCCGGAGAGCCCGGCTGAAGGAGGGACTGGCAATGGCGGCGCAAGTCCTGTTCCTTGCCGGCAGCATCCTTTTCCCCGGCGCACTTTATGCCCTGGCCCTCGGCGGCCCGCGCTGGTTCGGCGCCGTGGCGCCAATCGGCGGACTCGCCTTCTTTTTGGGCTGGCTCGCCCTCGCCCTGGCCGCGCTCGGCAGGCGATGACGGCTTGCCAAGGACAGGCCCGATGCCCAACTTTGGACGACCATGTCGATTGCCTTCACTCTCCTTCCCCATCGCGGGGTCATTGCCGTCGGCGGCGAGGATCGCGCATCGTTCCTGCAGGGCTTGATCTCCAACGATACGAGCAAGGTTGCGCCGGGTCAGGCGATCTGGGCGGCGCTGCTGACACCGCAAGGGCGGTTCCTGAACGACATGTTCGTGGCCGACGGTGACAACGGGACACTTCTGCTCGAGACCGAGCGAGAACGGGCGCCGGCGCTGGCCAGGAAGCTCACCCTCTACAAGCTGCGCTCCAAGGTGACGGTCGAGGATCGCGGCGCGGCGATGGAGGTCGCGGTCGCGTTCGGCCCTGCCGTCGAGAAGCTCGTGCCGCTGGATGGCGCAACTGCCTTCGTCGATCCGCGCCTGCCGGCGCTTGGCGTGCGTGTGCTCGCCCCTGTCGGCCAGGCGGCCGCGTTGCTCGTGGCACGCGGCGCCGCACGCGCAGATCTCGAAGCCTATGAGAAGCTGCGCCTGTCGCTCGGCGTGCCCGACGGCAGCCGCGATCTCCTGCCCGAGAAGGCGCTCCTGCTAGAAAGCGGCTTCGACGAGCTGAACGGCGTCGACTGGAACAAGGGCTGCTACATGGGCCAGGAATTGACGGCCCGCACCAAATATCGCGGACTTGTGAGGAAGCGGCTCTTTCCTGTGAAGGTCGACGGTCCCTTGCCTGCGTTTGGCGCACCGATCGAGCGCGACGGCCAGGAGGTCGGTGAGATCCGCTCCGGTGCGGGCGATCGGGCGCTTGCACTGCTGCGCCTGGAAGCGGTACGCAGTGAGGGTGCCCTGACGTCTGGCGAAACGCGCATTCAGCCCGAAGTCCCGGCCTGGATGCGCCTGCCGGAACCGGCGGACTGATTCACTCTTTCGCCTCTCCCCCTACCGGGCAGGGCAATCGCATATGATCTAACCCGTCATCCCGAGCGGAGCGCAGCGAAGCCGAGGGATCTCTTTTGTCAGCATTTCGTCCCACGGCGGCGAAGCAAAACAAAAGAGGTCCCTCGGCTTCGTTCGCTTCGCTCACTCTGCTCGGGATGACGGAGATTTTTGCTCAAATGCAACTGCCCTGCCCTAGCGGGAGAGAGGAACATGGGCTTATGGTCCCTGCCTGTTTCTGCACACAGAGGGAGGCCGCGCCCGTGAAGCTCATCAACCCCAACCCGTTCACTACGCGGCCCGAGATCGTCGGCACGTTCGGCGTCGTGACCTCGACGCACTGGATCGCGACCGCGGTCGGCATGGGCATCCTCGAGAAGGGCGGCAACGCGTTCGACGCCGCCGTCGCCACGGCGTTCACCCTGCAAGTCGTTGAGCCCCATCTCTGCGGCCCGGGCGGCGACGTGCCGTTGATCCTGAACAGCGTGAAGCGCGGCAAGACCGAGGTGATCTGCGGCCAGGGCACGATGCCGGCCGGCGCCACCATCGCCCACTATAAGAGCCTCGGCCTCGATCTCATTCCCGGCACCGGCATGCTGCCCGCCTGCGTGCCGGGCACTTTCGATGCTTACATGCTGCTCCTGCGCGACTACGGCACCATGCGCCTCGGCGACGTGCTCTCGCCTGCGATCGGTTATTTCCTGAACGGCCATCCGCTGGTGGAGCGCGCCTCCGCCACCATCGCCACGGTCGCCGACAATTTCCGCGAGCACTGGCCGACATCCGCCGCAGTGTTCCTGCCCAACGACGAGGTGCCCAAGCCGGCCTCGCTGTTCCGCAACACCGCCGCCGGCAACGCCTACGCGCGCATCCTGAAGGAAGCCGAGGCAGGCGGCGGCGGGCGCGAGGCGGAGATCGAGCGCGCACGCAAGATCTGGAGCCAGGGCTTCGTCGCCGAGGCGATCGACGGGTTCTGTCGCACGCAGGACGTGATGGACGTCTCGGGCCGGCGCAACAGGGCCGTCATGACCGGCGACGACCTCGCCAGATGGCAGGCCACCGTCGAGGCGCCGCTCACCTACGACTACGGCCGCTACACGGTGTGCAAGGCCGGTCCGTGGACGCAGGGGCCCGTGGTGCTGCAACAGCTCGCGCTGCTCAAGGGCTTCGACCTCGACGGCATGGATCCGACCAGCGCCGACTTCATCCACCTGCAGGTCGAATGCCTCAAGCTCGCCTATGCCGACCGCGAAGCGTTCTACGGTGATCCGGCTTTCGTCGACGTGCCGATGCAGACGCTGCTTTCCGACGCCTACAACGCGGACCGCCGCAAGCTCGTCGACAAGGCAAAGGCGAGCCTCGAGCTCCGGCCCGGCAAGGTCGAGGGCTATGGCGGCGTGGTGAAGCTGCGTCGCGCGGAGGGTTCACGCACCGCCGTGGCGGCAAGCGGCGCGGGCGAGCCGACCGTCGGCCGCATGGGCCAGACCAGCGGCGACACCGTCCACTTCGACATCGTCGACAAGGACGGCAACATGATCTCCTCGACGCCGTCCGGCGGCTGGCTGCAGGGCTCGCCGGTGATCCCCGAGCTCGGCTTCCCGCTCGGCACGCGCGGCCAGATGTTCTGGCTGGAGGAAGGCCTGCCTGGCTCGCTGGCGCCGGGCAAGCGGCCGCGCACCACCCTCACGCCGACGCTCTGCCATCGCGACGGCGAGCCCTACATGGTCTGGGGCTCGCCCGGCGGCGATCAGCAGGACCAGTGGGTGACCCAGCATTTCCTGCGCCATGTCCATTGCGGCATGAACCTGCAGGAGGCGATCGATGCACCCGCCTGGCACAGCGAGCACTTCCCCTCCTCCTTCTGGCCGCGCACCGCGCGGCCCGGCGTGCTGGTGCTGGAGGGCCGCGTGCCGCAAGCAGCGGTCGACGAGCTCAGGAAGCGCGGCCACGAGATCGAGGTGAACGACCAGTGGTCCGAAGGCCGTCTCACCGCCGCTTCCCGCGAGGATCCGTGGCGCAAGGCCGCCGCCAACCCGCGCGGCATGCAAGGCTACGCGGCGGGACGATGATGTTCATGGGAGCGCGCCACTCCAGTGGCGCATCTTCCTCCGAGCGCCACTGGAGTGGCGCGCTCCTATGACGTGGTCAATCATCTTTCATGAGAAGGCGACCGGCCGCATCGGCATTGCCGTCGCGACCAGGTTCTTCGCGGTCGGCGCTCGCGTGCCGCACATCGAGCCAGGCAAGGGTGCGGTCTGCACACAGGCGCTCACCAATCCGCTCTACGGTCCGCGCGGTCGGCAGCTCATCCGCGACGGCATCGGTGCGGCCGATCTCGTGCGCCTTCTCACCGCACCCGACGACGGCCGCGAACATCGCCAGCTCCATGTACTGGGCGCCGACGGCCGGTTCGCCGCGCGGACGGGCGCCGAGTGCGTGCCATGGTGCGGCCACTGGATCGGCGAGCACTTCTCCGTCGCCGGCAACATGCTGGCTGGTCCCGAGGTCGTGAGCGAAACCGTACGTGTGCTGCGGGAACAGGCCGCGCTGCCGCTGCCGCAACGGCTGATCGCGGCGATGAAAGCGGGCGAGGCAGCCGGTGGCGACATGCGCGGCAAGCAGTCGGCCGCGCTGGTGATCTACGGCCGCGAGGAATATTCCGAGCTCGACCTGCGCGTCGACGATCATGCCGAGCCGTTGCAGGAGCTGGCGCGGCTGGAGGCGGTGAGCCGCGAGCACTGGGCAAAATTCCGTGCCTTCCTGCCCTCGCGCGACAATCCGGCCGGCATCTTTGACCGCGCGAAGATCACGGCGGCAATCCAAGGGAGCCCGACGACGGAACCTCGATGAGCATGCCCCTGCTCGAACTCAAGCGGCTTGCCGTGAGCTTCGCCACCGACGACGGCACCGTCCGCGCCGTCGATGGCATCGACCTTGCCCTGCAGCGCGGGCGCACGCTGGGGTTGGTGGGCGAGTCGGGCTGCGGCAAGAGCGTCACATCGCTTGCCGTGATGGGCCTGCTGCCGCCGGAGAATTCGAAGGTGAGCGGCGAGGTGCGGTTCGAGGGTCGCGATCTGCTCGCCATAGACAAGCGTGCACTGCGCGATCTGCGCGGCGCCCGGCTCGCGATGATCTTCCAGGAGCCGATGACCAGCCTCAACCCGGCCTTCACCGTCGGCAACCAGATCGTCGAGGCGATTCGCCGCCACAGCGACGTCTCGGCTGCCGAGGCGCGCGAGAAGGCGATCGAGATGCTGCGGCGGGTGCGCATCCCCTCTCCCGAGAAGCGCATCGACGACTATCCCCACAAGCTGTCGGGCGGCCAGCGCCAGCGCGTGATGATCGCCATGGCGCTCGCCTGCGGGCCCGATCTCCTGATCGCCGACGAGCCGACCACAGCGCTCGACGTCACCATCCAGGCGCAGATCCTCGACCTGATGCGCGGGCTGCGCCGCGATACCGGCACCGCGATCATCCTGATCACGCACGATCTCGGCGTTGTCGCCGAGATGGCCGACGATGTCGCCGTCATGTATGCCGGCCAGATCGTCGAGCGGGCGCCGGTAAAGGCGCTGTTCGCGCGGCCCGAGCACCCGTACACGGTGGGCCTTCTGGGCTCGATCCCCAAGCTCGACCGCAAGCGCGAGCGACTGCCCTCGATCGAGGGCCGCGTGCCCGACATGACCCAGCCACCCGACGGCTGCCGCTTCGCCGCACGCTGTCCGTTCGTCCAGCCGGCCTGCCGCGAGCACGTTCCGCCGCTTGCCGAGGTCGCGCCCGGCCATCTCACGAGATGCCGCCGCGCGCCGCTTTCCCAGGTGCTGTCGTGATTGGTGGGGGCGCGCCACTCCAGTGGCGCGATCTTTGTCGGTCCAAGAGAAGACGCGCGACTGGAGTCGCGCACCCCCAGCCATGAACCCCCTTCTCCAGGTCCAGAGCCTCGTGAAACGCTTTCCGGTCGCGGGAGGCGTCTTCGGGCGCACGTCGGGCTGGGTGCATGCCGTCGACGGGCTCGACTTCGAGGTCAAGGCGGGCGAAACGCTGGCGCTGGTGGGCGAATCGGGCTGCGGCAAGTCGACGGTGGGCCGGCTGGTGCTGCGGCTGATCGAGCCGACCGCCGGCAAGGTGCACTTCGAGGGCGAGGACCTGCTCTCGCTCGATGCCGCCACCATGCGTGCGCGGCGCCGCGACCTCCAGGTCATCTTCCAGGACCCGTACGCGAGCCTCAACCCGCGCATGACGGTGGGCGCCACGCTCGCCGAGCCACTGATGCTGCACGGTCTCGCCGCTGGCGAGGCGCAACGCCGCGTCCGCGTTGCCGAGCTGCTGGAACTGGTGGGCCTTCGACCCGAGCATGCGCGGCGCTACCCGCATGAATTTTCCGGCGGTCAGCGCCAGAGGATCGCCATCGCCCGCGCGCTCGCCGTCGAACCCAGGCTGATCGTGGCCGACGAGCCAGTATCGGCGCTCGATGTCTCGATCCAGGCCCAGGTCATCAATCTGATGCGCGCCCTGCAGAGGCGCTTCGGGCTCGCCTATATCTTCATCAGCCACGACCTCGCGGTGGTGAAGCACATCGCCGATCGCATCGCCGTCATGTATCTCGGCAAGATCGTCGAGACGGCGGCCAGCGACGAGCTGTTCCGCAACCCGCGGCATCCGTACACCCGTGCGCTGCTCTCGGCCGTTCCGCTGCCTGATCCCGCGCTCGTCCGCGAGCGAGCGCTGATCGAAGGCGACGTCCCGAGCGCAATGGCGCCGCCCGCCGGCTGCCGCTTCCACACCCGCTGCCCCCATGCGCGCCCATCCTGCCGCCGCGACGAGCCGGTGCTGGAAGACGACGGCGCGCATGCCACCGCCTGTCCCTGGTGGCCGGAGTTTCCGCCGGCGCCAACGCTCGAAACCGACGGCGCCCTGGCTCAAGATCAAGATCGCATAAGGCTCGACCGCCTGCAGGCGGCATTCGTTTCACAGGAGGCATCATGACCATCGCCATTTGTCGGCCCGCACCCTGTCGTCCTGAGCGGAGCGAAGGACCTCATGCCAGACGCGGGCGCATAGCGGTCGCCATGAGATCCTTCGCTTCGCTCAGGATGACAGTGGCGTTACTGGCACTGGCGCCGGCCGCTTTCTTTGCCACTGTCAGCAATGCCCATGCCCAAAGCAATCTGCGCATCGGCCTCGCCGAGGATCCCGACGTGCTCGATCCGACGCTCGCCCGCACCTATGTCGGGCGCATCGTCTTCGCCTCGATGTGCGACAAGCTGTTCGACATCGACGAGAAGATGAACATCGTGCCGCAGCTCGCGCTCGGCCACGAGACGTCGGAGGACGGCAAGACCGTCACCCTCAAGCTCAGACCGGGCGTGAAGTTCCACGACGGCGAGGACTTCAACGCCGACGCCGCCAAGTACAGCCTCGAGCGGCACATGACGATGAAGGGCTCGTTCCGCAAGCCCGAGCTCGCCGCCATCGAGTCGATCGAGGTGGTCGATCCGCTGACCCTCAAGCTGCACCTGAAGCAGCCGTTCGCGCCGCTGCTCGCCCAGCTTACCGACCGCTCCGGCATGATGGTGGCGCCCAAGGCGGCCGAGGCGGCGGGCGACAAGTTCGGCCTGCATCCGGTCTGCGCCGGGCCCTACAAGTTCGTCGAGCGCGTGCAGCAGGACCGCATCGTGGTCGAGAAGTTCGCCGACTACTGGAACAAGGACAAGGTGCACATCGACAAGATCACCTACCTGCCGATCGTCGATTCGACGGTGCGCCTTGCCAACCTGCGCTCGGGCGGCCTCGACCTGATCGAGCGCGTTCTCGCGACCGACATCAAGACCGTCCGCGAGGACAAGAAGCTCAAGCTCAGCAAGGCCGTGTCGCTGGGCTATCTCGGTCTCACCACGAACATCGCAAACGGCCCCAAGGCCGACAATCCGCTGGGCAAGGATGCGCGGGTGCGCAAGGCGCTCGAGCTTTCGATCGACCGCGAAGCGCTGAACCAGGTCGTGTTCAATGGCGAGTTCGTGCCGGGCAACCAGTGGGTCAGCCCGCTGAACCCGTACTATCAGCAGAAGTTTCCGATGCCCAAGCGCGATGTCGCCAAGGCCAAGGCGTTGCTGAAGGAGGCGGGCGTCAAGACGCCGCTTCCGATCGACTTCATGGTGCCGAACGGTGTCGAGCTCAGGCAGGTCGCCGAGGTGCTGCAGTCGATGACGGCGGAGGCGGGCTTCGACCTCAAGATCCGCCTCACCGAGTTCGCGACCTCGCTGAAGCAGGCCGAGGACGGCAACTTCCAGCTCTACCTGATCGGCTGGAGCGGCCGCACCGACCCGGACGGCAACTCCTACTCCTTCCAGGTCTGCAACCAGCCGCTGAACAACGGCAAGTATTGCGACAAGGAGGTCGACGCCGCCCATCACGAGGCGCGCATTGCCGCCAACCAGGCCGCGCGCAAGGCGGCTTACGAGAAGGTGGCGGCCAAGGTGCTGAATGGCGGCGGCCCGATCATCTATCTCTATCATCCGCAGGTGCTGGTGGCGCATACCGACAAGCTCGGCGGCTATGTGCAGATGCCGGACGGGCTGGTGCGCGTCGTGGGGCTGACGCTGAAATAGCCCGCGGCGCAGCACCGATGCTCGCCTTCCTCACCCGCCGGCTGCTGCAGATCGTGCCGACGATCGTGCTCGTCTCGATGCTGATCTTCGGGCTGCAGCAGCTTCTGCCTGGCGACCCGGCGCTGATCATGGCCGGCGAGGAGCGCGACCCGGCGGTGCTGGCGCAGATTCGCGAGCAGTATCGGCTGAACGATCCGGTGCCCGTGCGCTATCTCTTCTGGGCCAAGGGCGTGTTGGCAGGCGACCTGGGCGAGTCGATGCGGCTCAAGAGCTCGGTCGCGAGCCTGGTCGAAGAGAAGCTGCCGGTGACGTTGCAGCTTGGCGCCATGGCGCTCCTGTTCGCGCTCGGCATCGGCATTCCGGCGGGCATCGTCTCGGCAGTGAAGAAGGAGACGGCGTGGGACTATGCCGCCAACGTCTTTGCGTTGTGGGGCCTCAGCACACCCAATTTCTGGCTGGGAATCCTGCTGATCTTCCTGTTCTCCGTGACGCTCGGCTGGCTGCCGGCCTCGGGCTACGTGCCGCTCGGCGAGGATTGGCGGCAGAGCCTCGGCACCACGATCATGCCCGCTTTCGTGCTGGGCAATGCGCTCGCCGCCGTCCTGATGCGCCACACCCGCGGTGCCATGCTGCAGGCGATGGGCGCCGACTATGTCCGCACGGCGCGCGCCAAGGGCCTGCAGGAGGGCCGCGTTGTGCTGAAGCATGCGCTGCGCAATGCAATGACGCCGGTGATTACCCTGGGCGCGCTCGAATTCGGCACCTTGCTGTCAGGCGCGGTGCTGACCGAGCAGGTCTTCACCATCCCCGGCTTCGGCAAGCTGATCGTCGATTCGGTGTTCAACCGCGACTATGCCGTGGTGCAGGGCGTGGTGCTGGTGACCTCGACGATCTACATCACCCTGAACCTGCTCGCCGACATCGCCTACATGCTGGTGAACCCGAGGCTGCGCGGATGACTGTCGGCCGCGAGAAGAGCGCAACTGGAGTTGCGCGCTCCCTTGAGCGTTCATCGGAGCGCGCCACTCCAGTGCATCATGCTCGTGGGACGAATCGCAAAGATGCGCGCGAGGAGAATCCCTGGGCGCGCGCCTGGCGGCGACTGCGGCGGCGCAAGGGAGCGCTGGTTGGACTCGGTATCGTGATCTTCTTCATCGCGATCGCGCTGCTGTCGCCCTGGGTCGCGCCGTACGATCCGACGGCCACGAGTTGGAGCTTGGTACGCAAGCCGCCGTCCTGGGCGCACTGGTTCGGCACCGACGAAGTCGGCCGGGACGTGCTCTCGCGCATCGTCTGGGGCGCGCGCGCCTCGATGGGCGCAGGCCTTGTCTCGGTGAGCATAGCCGTCGGTGTCGGCGTGCCGCTCGGCCTCCTGGCGGGTTATGCCGGCGGCTGGATCGATGCGGCGCTGTCGCGGCTGGTCGACGCGATGCTCGCCATCCCGTTCCTGATCCTCGCCATCGCGCTGGCGGCATTCCTAGGACCGAGCCTCGGCAACGCCATGATCGCCATCGGCATCACGGCGACGCCCGTCTTCGTTCGGCTGACACGCGGGCAGACGCTGGCGGCCAAGGTCGAGGACTACGTCGAAGCGGCGCGCGCTGTCGGCAATCCGCACTGGCGGATCGCGCTGCGCCATGTGCTGCCGAACATCGTGCCGCCACTCCTGATCCAGGTGTCGCTTGCCGTCGCCGGCGCCATCATCGCCGAGGCGGCGCTCTCCTTCCTCGGGCTCGGCCAGCAGCCACCGGCGCCGTCATGGGGCAGCATGCTCAACACCGCGCAACGCTTCATCGGCCAGGCGCCATGGATGGCGATCTGGCCCGGCCTTGCGATCTTCGCCGCCGTCCTCTCCTTCAATCTCCTGGGCGACGGCCTGCGCGACGCGCTCGATCCGCGCCACAAATAGGCGCTGTGCCGTCAGTTCGGCAGGCCGGCCTCGGCGCCTTCGAAGACCGATCCGGAAGTGACGGTCGTGGCCTTCTCCTCGACCAGCATCTGCGCCACCGCGAGGAAATGGACCAGCTCGTTCTCGCCCAGCCGCTCGGCTTCGTCGATCAGCTCGCGGACGCCGTGCCATATCCGGAACAGGGCCGCCGCCCGCTTCTTCTCCGATAGAGCCTGACGCCCGCGCCGCCGACGGACGTTCGGCTCGACGACGATTTCAAACACCCCCATTCACGCTCCCGCTCGGACGGACTTTCCCTGCTACCCCGAACCACTGTAGCGCGAGCTGTGCGTGTCGTCCGCTCCTTCAATTCGAGATGGTGCCGGGCGGCATACCGGTCGAATCCAGCCGGCCATCGCGGCGCAGGACAAGCGCGTCGGGCGCCTCGATTTCGGGCAACGGCTTCGACGGATCGACCGCCTTCACCATGGCGACGATACGCTTGCCTTCAGCCCCCGACTCCTCCGCAACAAGGCGCCGCCAGCCCTGCTTCTCCCAATAGCCGACGTCGCGCGGCAGGGCCTGGGCATAGAGCATGTTGCAACCGCGCGCCTCGGCCTGCGCCCGGCAGCGTTCGAGCAGGACGCTGCCGATATTGTGGCCGCGGAAGCGCTGGATCACCGCCAGTCGCTCGGGCATGGCGAAGGACTGGAACCAACGCAGGCGCACCGCTCCCACCGGCTCATCGCCGACATAGGCGATGATGTGGGTGGCGCCGAAATCATGGCCGTCGAATTCCTCCGAGAAGGGCACATCGAGCTCGCCGATGAAGCAGGCAGCCCGCACGGCGAAGGCCTGGAGAGAATCCTCCATCTTCATCGCGAGCTTGGTCACAACGGGTTCGTCCCCGACAGTCAGCGCATCTGAACGCATGATACATCCCCCTCAATGTGTCCGCTGACCGGCATGGTCGCCCGTCGCTGCCCGATGCCTTGCCCGTTCCGCATGTGGATTCGTCGGCGCGCGCTCCATCGATTTCTCGAGGATGCCCGGCCGGTCGAGCTGGTCCTCCGGCCGATTGAGCACCATTGGATGAGTGTGGACCGTCGGCCGGCTCGCGTCGTCGACCTCAAGGTCGCACACGAAAGTGCCGTACTCATGGTCCGAAAAGTGGAAGACCTTGTCGTCCAGCTTCCGGTAACCGGCGCGCTGCATGATCTTCCACAAACGATGCTGCGAGTGCAGGACGACCTTCGGATAGCCCTTCTTGCGGGCGAACTCCTTTGCCCACGAAAGGAACGGCAGGAACAGCCCCATGGTACGGTAGCGCTTGAGGAAGACGGCCCGCTCGAACTTCACGAAACCTTCGAACCAGCGCAGGCGCATGCAGGCCGCCGGCTCGCCCTTGACGTAGAGAATCAGATGGCTGGCGGAATAGTCGTTGCCGTCGAACTCCTCCCAGTACGGACAGTGCTGCTCGCCCATATAGACCGCGGCGCGCAGCGCAAAGCACTGCATGAGCTCATCGGACGTCGACGCAAGCTTGATCGTCACGTCAGGACGATTCGGTATCGCCGTCGAAAAAAGCCCGGTCATCTAACCCCCCTCGGTGAGCACGCCATTGTCGTTCCGGAAGCGCCGGCCACCGGCCACTACTACCGGAACGTTGGCGGACAATTGTGTGAGAACGTCGGTCACAACGCCGGACGTCATTCCCTTCGCACCCCTACGGATGGCGGTGGCGGAGACGTTGTCACGCCGCAGAATGCGCCAGGGATATATCCATCCACACTCGTCATAGATTTGACGCACCAGCATTCCACCGAGATCGGTGCCGTGCAGACCATGCAGGCGCGCGCGCGGATGCGCCTTCTTGACGGCCGCGATGACGCCCTGGAAGCCACGACTGTCGTAGGTCTCGCGCATGAAGGCGACCTCGACCTTGTCGGCCATGCCCGCTTCCGCCACGGCAAGCTCGATCAGCGCCTTGCGCGTCTCGGGCGGCAGGAACATGCGGCCGGTGGGAAAATAGTCGACGTTCACGTCGGCCTTTTCCGTCTTGTCGTAGATCTGGAAGCCGTTCTCCAGCCTGGCCACGCGAATCTGGCCCTTGCGGAAGGCTTCGGCGTGCAGGCGCGGCACCAACGTCGGATGGATGATGATCTTGTCGAGCCGGCGCTGCTCGATCGCGCGCCGCACGATCGCGAGATGGGTGTTGTGGAAGGGATTGAAGGTGCCGAAGAACAGGCCGATGCCCCCTTTGGGCGCCAGCTTCGAACGCAGATCCGACAGCAGGCCGATGCCGAACAGCACGCCGCCGAAAAGGAACCCCACGACAAGGAAAGCCTCGCGCGCGAAAGGAATGCCGGCGGTTCCGAGCGCCGTCAGCACCAGGTTCACCGAAAGCCCTACCAGCACGTTGCGGTTCGCGTCGCCGATGCCACGCTGGTACAGGAATAGCGCGAGATACTGGACACCTTGCGAAGCGAGCGTGGTCACGAGCGCTGCGCCGGCCGCGCCGCCGACGGACGCCATGCCGGCCTTATTGAGGGCGCCGCCCCACAACATCACCGCAAAGACCACCAGGTTGAAGATGTATTGGGGGATGAACCGCCCGAGCCGGCCGGCCGTCACGAACCCGAAGCGATTGTTGGCCCAGAGTTCCGCCTTGTTGCTGAGCTTGGCGTAGCTCGGCAGGAAGATCCCCACGAAGAGGGACACGCCGATCAGCGCGGGACTGGCCCAGCTGCCGTGCGCGTATGCATAGCTGAGATACGTCAAAAGGCCGACGAACGCCGCCATGCGCGTCGAAGGACTGCGCAAGTAGCGACTGATCTTGTCCGTCAGGCCCGAGCCGGCCGTCGTTTTGCTGTCCGTGCTAACCACGGCCACCACAGTACCCCGTTCGATGGTCAATCGAAAAAACCACTAAGGATTGATTGACTAACGAATACGAGGACTAGATACAGAGTATCAAATCGATAACCAGGGAACTCAAGAAGCCCGGCTACCACACTACAAAAGAGACAGAAAACGACATTCCACAAGCAATGGTGTAGGATAAAGCATATGGCCTTCTTAAAGTAAATGTTCTGGTTCAATAGCTATTGTATCGATTGTTGCCATGGCAATTAGTTCTCCGCGCATGAACAAGGTGCCGAATATTCTCGGCGACTGGGACGATGTCAGGTTCTTCCTGGCCGTTGCCAGGACCGGAAGCTTCAGCGCCGCCGCCACCCAGCTCAATACCAAGCAGACGACAGTGGGCCGCCGCATCCAGGCGCTCGAACGCCGGCTCGGCGCCAAGCTGTTCGACCGCCATCGTCATGGCATGGAGGTCACGCCAGCGGCGCGCGGCGTGCTTGTGCAGGCCGAGTCGATGCTGGCCAACGCGACGTCCATCGAGCGCCATCTCGCAGGCCTCGACCGCGAGATGGCAGGCGTCGTCCGCGTTGCGGCGACCGAGGGCATCGCGGCGAATTATCTGGTGCCGCGCCTCAGTGATCTGCGCAAGGCCCACCCCGACATCGTCGTGCAGGTGATTGCCGGCGATGCGGTGCTCGATCTCGCCACACGCCAGGCGGACCTCGCCATCCGCTTCTTCCGTCCGACCTCGAATCAGCTCGTCGCGGCCCGGGTAGGCCAATTCGGCATGTCGATCTTCGCGGCCCGCAACTACGTCGAGGAGTTCGGCCTGCCGCAAAGGCTCGAGGATCTGCGCGAGCATCACATCGTCGACCACACGACCCTGCACAACCTGCCGGCGATGAAGCCTTGGACGGAGATCGTGGAGCGCTGCCACAACGTCGTCTTGCGCACCAACTCGTCCTATGCGGCGATCGAGGCCGTGCGGGTCGGATACGGACTCTCGGTGTTTCCCAACTACGTCACCAAGTCGTCCAATCTCGTGCCCGCCCCCATCGAGCTCAGCATCAGCCGCGACATCTGGTTGGTGAGCCACGAGGAGACCAACAAGGGCGCTCGTATCCGCGCCGTGATCGACTACATCCGCGACCGGTTCCGTCAGGACGAGCGCGAGTGGTTCAGCCTTGCCCCTACCCGACCGATGGTCGCGGCCTAGTCAGGAACGGCGCTCCAGCTCGACCGCATCGAAGCGCTTATGGCGCCAGAGCGCGACCGAGCCGATCCACGTTACAACGAGCACGGCCACGAGCGCGAAGCCGAGCTCGTTGAGATGGGCGCCGACAACCTGCGCAAAACCCCAGAAACCGCCGGCGAGCCCAAAGCGGTCGGCCAGCAGGCCGAGAAGCTCGACGCCGCCGATCAGCACCGCCACCACGACCGAAATGGAGGTGATCGCGAGATTGTAGTAGAGCTTGCGCAGCGGGTTGACGAAAGCCCACTGGTAGGCGCCCAGCATCAGCACGCCGTCGGTCGTATCGACCAGCGTCATGCCGGCGGCGAAGAGCGCAGGAAACACGAGAATCGACCAGAGCGACAGGCCCTTTGCCGTCTCGCTGGCGGCAATGCCCAGCAATGAGACCTCGGTCGCCGTGTCGAACCCCAGCCCGAACAGGAAGCCGAGGGGGAACATGTGCCAGCTCCGCGTGATGAGCCGGAACAGCGGCCGGAAGAGTCGGGCCAGCAGGCCGCGGCTGTTCAGAAGGAGATCGAAATCGTCCTCGACATAGCGTCCGCCGCGACGGACATGGCGGAAGGTGCACCAGACCGAGCGCAGGATCGCGAGGTTCACGGCCGCGATCGCGAACAGGAAGAGCACCGACACACCGGTGCCAACCAGCGAGCCGATCTCGTGGAAGGTCTCGAAGCGCCGCGCGATCAGCGTTGCGGTCGCGGCCACCGCCGCCGCCGCCAGCGCCACCACCGTCGAATGGCCGAGTGCGAAGAAGAAGCCGACCAGCATCGGTCGCTGGCCGCTTTGCATCAGCTTGCGCGTCACGTTGTCGATAGCCGCGATATGATCGGCATCGACGGCGTGACGCAAGCCGAAGCCGTAGGCGAGCAGCGCTGCCCCCAGGAGCGCGGGATGGTCGCGAAAGGCGAGCAGCGCCCACGCCCAAGCTGCCAAGTTGGCCGCGATCAGGAAGCCATAGAGCGTGAGCAGACGACGCATCAGCCGTCGCCCCGAGCGAAGCCGAGCGACCCTTTTTCAATACGAAGA
>DATEID010000361.1:0-5008 GCA_035279245.1 Reyranella sp. | reverse complement strand
GGCGTGGGCGTGGCGGCGGCGCGAGGCGCTGCTGAAGTCGGCGACCGTCTATACCATCGCCGAGGGCGTGAAGCGCGCCAAGGCGGCGGTGGCGCGTGGCGAGACGCCGGTCGTGCTGGCTGACCACAGCGACCGCTCGGGCTACGCGACGTGGATCCTGAAGGAGGTGATCGCGCAGGACCTGTCGGACGTGCTGATCGCCACCGTAGCCGATGCGCACGCCATCGATGCGCTCGCCGCCAAAGGCGTGAAGGTGGGCGACCCGTTCGATAGGGAGGTGGGCGGCCGCGTCGACGAATCCGCCGGCCCGTCGGTGCGCGTCCAGGGCAAGGTCGTGGGCGTGACGGAGGCGCACGGCACGCCGTGGGTCAGTATTGGCTTCGGCCGCGGCAATGTGCTGCTGCTCAGCCGCTATCTCACCCAGGTCATGGAGCCGTCGGAGATCGAGGGACCGGCCTTCGATCTCGCGCGGTTCAAGGTGATCGCGATCAAGTCCCGCGTGCATTTCCGGCGCGGCTTCGACGACAGCGGCTTTGCCAGGACAATTTTGCTGGTCGAACCGGACCAGCCGTATCTCGGAACTGTCAGACTGGACGGACTGCCCTACCAGCACGTAGACCTGAAGACGTTCTATCCCTACGGCAACCCGACCTTTCCATAAGCGGTATCCCCATGCCCGACAGCCTCACGCCTGCCCGCCCGGCGGCAACGACCACCGAGCATTTCGACGTCCTGATCGTGGGCGCCGGCATCTCCGGCGTCGGCGGCGCCTACCATCTGCGTACGCAATGTCCTGGCACGAGCTTCGTGGTGCTGGAGGCGCAGGAGAGCTTCGGCGGCACCTGGACCACGCACCGCTATCCCGGCATCCGTTCCGACAGCGATCTCTACACCTTCGGCTATCGCTTCAAGCCGTGGACCGGCGCGCCGATCGCCACGGCGGAGGAGATCCTGCACTACATGGGCGAGGTGATCGAGGAGAACGACCTCGCCCGCCATATCCGTTACCGCCACACCATCGCCTCGGCGCGTTGGTCGAGCAAAGACAATCGCTGGACGATCGAAGGCACGCGCCGCGACACCGGCGAGGCCTTCCGCTTCACGGCGAACTTCCTGTGGATGTGCCAGGGCTACTACCGCCACTCGGAGGGCTACACGCCGCAATGGCCCGGCATGGCCGACTTCAAGGGCCGCATCGTCCATCCGCAGACCTGGCCGGACGACCTCGACTACAAGGGCAAGAAGATGATCGTGATCGGCTCGGGCGCCACGGCGGCGACCGTGGTGCCGGCGGTCGCCGACGACTGCGCGCATGTCACCATGCTGCAGCGCTCGCCGACCTATTTCATCCCGGCGCGCAACGCCAACGACCTCGCCGACACGCTGCGCCAGCTCGAGGTCGACGAGAGCTGGATCCACGAGATCGTGCGCCGCAAGATCCTGCACGATCAGGCCGTCTTCACCCGCCGCTCCTTCGAGGAGCCGGAGAAGGTGAGGGACGAGCTGCTGGCCGGGGTGCGTGCCTATGTCGGCCCCGACTACGACATCGCCACGCACTTCACGCCGCGCTACCGGCCGTGGCGCCAGCGCATCGCCTACGTGCCCAACGGCGACCTGTTCCAGGGCATCCGCGCCGGCAAGGCCTCGGTCGTGACCGACGAGATCGAGCGCTTCACCGAGACCGGCATCGTCTTGAAGTCGGGCAAGATGCTGGAGGCCGACATCATCGTCACGGCGACCGGCTTCCATCTCAACGTACTGGGCGACATCGCCTTCGAGATCGACGGCAAGCCGCTCGATTTCGCCCAGACCGTCACCTATCGCGGCATGATGTTCACCGGCGTGCCCAACATGGTCTGGGTGTTCGGCTATTTCCGCGCGAGCTGGACCTTGCGCGCCGATCTCGTGGGCGACTTCGTCTGCCGGCTGCTGAAGCACATGAAGGAGAAGGGCGCGCGCCGGGTCGAGGTCGCACTGCGGCCGGAGGACAAGGACATGCCGCTGCTCCCCTGGATCGATACCGAGAACTTCAATCCAGGTTACGTGATGCGCGGCCTGCATCTTCTGCCCAAGCGCGGCGCCAAGCGCGAATGGCAGCACACGCAGGATTACTGGCGCGAGAAGAACGAGTTCCCGGCCATCGATCTCGACGATGCGACGTTCGTGTATGGCGGGAAGTTAAACGCGGAGGTCCGGGCGGCCGCCGGCGACTAGGCAGTTGCCGTCGTCCCGACCGGAGCCGAGCGAAGCGAGGCGCAGCGGAGGGACCTTTTTTCAACGATCGCAAGGCTTATTGCGGAAGAAAGGTCCCTCCACTCCGCTTCGCTCCGGTCGGGACGACGTAATGTTCATCCCCCCGCCGCCTTCATGAGCGCCAGCGCCTCGGGGGTCGACCAGTCGGCTTCGCCCTCGATGCGGCCGAGCTCGCGGCCGGAAGCGTCGACCAGGATGGAGGTCGGCAGCACGGTGACGCCCAGCGCTTGCATGGCCTTGTGGCCCTTGTCGAAATAGATCCCGAGCTCGGCGAGCTTCTTGTCCTGGTAGAAGGGCGCGACCTTGGCGCGCGTTGGACCGTCGAGCGAAAGCGGCAGGACGACGAACTTGTCCTTGCCCATCTTCTTCTGGAGCTGGTCGAGACTCGGCATCTCGCTGACACACGGCGCGCACCAGGTCGCCCAGAAATTCACCAGGACTACCTTGCCCTTGTAGTCGGCGAGCGTCAGCGGCTTGTTGTCCGCATTGGTGAACGCGATCTCGGGCAGAGACTTGGGCGGTTTGGTGATCGCGAACCGCCGTACTGCGCCGGTGATCAGATCGGGCCCGATGTTGGCCCAGGCCGGAAGGGCGAAGAGGGCGGGCAGGCTCGCGAGCAGCAGCCGGCGACGGCTACGGCTACGGAGTGTGAGGACGGGCGTGTTCATATCCGCGTTCTACATCGGCGGAGGGGAGGCCGGAAGGCGCGCGCCAATGTCGCGCCGCTGCTTATTCGGCCATCGACAGCTCGAGCTCGGGTGGGCGCAGGAGGCGGTATTTCGGTCCGTGCACCAGGCCTGTCACGAAGTAGGCGAGGCCGGCGCGTATCGACCCGGTCGAGAACCGATTGCGGGCGAGATAGTAAAAGAGGCGCAGGAGCTGCGTGAAGGCAAGCCTGTCGTAGCGCAGGGCGTAGGAAAGGAACACCGCCGCGAGTCCGCGCACCGATTCCCTCATCAACTTCGCGAAGCCTGCCTCGTCCAGCCACTTGTCGTGCTGCACCACGGGTATGGGCGAATAGATCAGCTTGCAGCGCGACCAGAGCACACGGTAGGCGAACTCGGTATCCTCGCCCTGGCCGATCGGCGTTCCGGGACCCAGGGTCTCGATGAACAGGCCAACCCTGCGGAAGACCTCTTTTCTGAAGGACATGTTGTTGCCGTTGCCGACCGTCTGCGCGGGAATGGCGGGACCGTCCAACACGAGCCGCTCGGTCGACTCGTTGATGCAGGGGCAGATCATGCCCGGGCGCGGCGCCCCATACGGGATGACGCGGCCGTAGATGCCCAGCGCCGAGGGCTCGGCGGCATATTCGGCGACGATCGAGGCGAGCCACTCGCGGTCGCAGACGCAATCGTCGTCGGTGAAGACCAGCGTGTCGGCACGGCTTGCCCGGATGCCGATGTTGCGCGAGACGGCGGCGCCCACCGTGTCGGTCGCGATATAGCGCAAACGGGGATCGTCGATCGCGGCGAGGGCCTGCTCGGTCGACCGGTCGGTGCTTTGGTCGACGACGATCAGCTCGAAGTCGCGGAACGAGTTGGCGAGGATACTCTCGACCGCGCGGCGCACCTTGTCGGCCCTGTTGCGCGTCGGAATCATGACGGAGAGGGTTGGAGGTGAGACGATCTCGTCTCCCTCGATATTCGGTTCCATGCCTTCACTGGCCCGATCGGGCGTCGCGCCTCACCATCGACCTCTCGGCGCGCGCGGAGCCAGTGGCCAATCCGTGGCAAAAAAGGATCCACGGACGCGGTCGAGGAGGAAATCGAGCATCGGATGTGCCATAAGCGCCCGTTCCACGAGACGGCTTGGCGAGCGTTATGGCACGGCGGAAGACAAAGGCCCGGAAGACGAAGGCAGACCCCAATGCGATGTGGGGCGGCCGCTACTCGCTCGGTCCGGCGGAGATCATGGAGAAGATCAACGCCTCGATCGATTTCGATCGCAGGCTCTATGCCCAGGACATCCAGGGCTCGATGGCGCATGCCGACATGCTGGTGGCGCAGGGTATCCTGACGGCCAGGGACGGCCGCGACATCAAGCGCGGCCTCGCGCAGATCCGGACCGAGATCGAAAGCGGCAGGTTCAGGTTCTCGACCAAGCTCGAGGATATCCATTTCAACGTCGAGGCGCGGCTGACCGCGCTGATCGGGCCGGCCGGCGGGCGGCTGCATACGGCGCGGTCGCGCAACGACCAGGTGGCGCTCGACGTGCGGCTGTGGGTGCGTGACACGATCGATCGGCTGGAGGCGATGCTGCGCGATCTGCAGGCGGCGCTGATCGACCGCGCCGAGGAATATGCGGCGACGATCATGCCGGGCTTCACGCACCTTCAGACGGCGCAGCCCATCACCTTCGGCCACCACCTGCTGGCCTATGTCGAGATGGTGGGCCGCGACCGCAGCCGCCTGCGCGATTGCCGGGTGCGGATGAACGAATCGCCGCTGGGCGCGGCGGCGCTGGCCGGGTCGCCCCATCCGATCGATCCGCGCAAGACGGCGAAGGCGGTGGGCTTCGACCGGCCGATGGCCAACTCGCTCGATGCCGTGTCGGACCGCGATTATGTCGTGGAGTTCCTGGGCATCGCTGCGCTGGCCTCCGTGCATCTGTCGCGTCTGGCCGAGGAGATCGTGCTGTGGTGCTCGGCGCCCTTCCGCTTCATTGTGCTCTCGGATGCCTTCACGACCGGCAGCTCGATCATGCCGCAGAAGCGCAACCCCGACGCCGCCGAGCTCGCACGCGGCAAGGTCGG
>DATEID010000360.1:0-4600 GCA_035279245.1 Reyranella sp. | reverse complement strand
AGAGCACGGCCCTTTCGCTGCTGCATCGCATGTGGGACCCGCAGTCGGGCACGATCCGGGTCGACGGCATCGACCATCGCGCGATCAAACTCGACTCGCTGCGCCGCAATATCGGCGTGGTGTTCCAGGACTCGACGATGTTCTACCGGTCGATCGCCGACAACCTGCGCATCGGCAAGCCGGATGCGACGCAGGCCGAGCTGGAGCGGGCAGCCCGGCTCGCCGAGGCGCACGACTTCATCCTGCGCCAGCCGCAGGGCTACGACACGCTGGTCGGCGAGCGCGGCACCACGCTGTCGGGCGGCGAACGCCAACGGCTTGCCATTGCCCGCGCGCTCCTCAAGGACCCGCCGATCCTGATCCTCGACGAGGCGACGAGTGCGCTCGACTCGGTCACCGAGGCGCGCATCCAGAAGGCGCTCAAGGTCCTGATGAAGGGCCGCACCACCTTCGTCATCGCCCATCGCCTGTCGACCATCCGCGATGCCGATCAGGTCGTGGTCCTCGAGCAGGGGCGCATCGTGGAGCGCGGCGGCTATCGCGAGCTCATGGCAAAAGGCGGCGCCTTCGCCAGGCTCGTCGCCACCCAGCAGATCGGCACGGAATCGGCCTGATATCGCCCTGGCGGATCGACAAGGCCTGCAAAAGGCGGCAGAACGCCGTCAGCGACCGACATGGAACCTCTTCCTCCGGAAAGCCGATGACCCTCGGGTCCATACCGACACCGTTCGACCCGGACCGGTATCGCTCCGCCGCAGCGCACTACGAACAAGGGCGCGCATCTTACGCCCCGGCGCTGATCCGCCGTGTGGCCGAGGTCACCGGCCTTGGCTCCGCGCATCGTGTGCTCGATCTCGGCTGCGGTCCGGGACCGCTCGCTCGCAGCTTCGCACCGCTTGTTCGCGAGGTGATTGCGATCGATCCCTCTCCGGAGATGCTGGCGGCGGCCCGGGCGCTGGCGGGGCAGGCGAAAAACATCTGCTTTCTCGCGGGCAGCTCCTACGACCTCGATCCGGGTCTTGGTCCGTTCCGCCTGGTCGTCATGGGCCGCTCGTTCCATTGGATGGACCGTGTAGACACGCTCGAGCGGCTCGACCGGATGATCGAGCCGGCCGGTGCGGTGGCGCTGTTTCACGATTCCGCACCGGCGGTCCCGGCAAATGCCTGGCAGAAGACTTGGCACGATATCCGCGCGCGTTACGAACCCAATACGGGGCCGCATATGAGCGACCCGAACTGGATCCGGCATGAGGCGATTCTGCTCGACTCGCCCTTCGCCCGCCTGGAAAGGTTTGGCGTCGTCGAGCGCCGCGCGGTCGACGTCGAGACGCTGGTGCACCGCGCTCTCTCGATGGGTTCGACGTCGCCCGCGCACCTCGGAGAGAAGACGGAAACCATGGTGACGGAGATCCGCGCCGCGCTCGCCGACGTGCGCCAGGAAGTGGTGGAAACCTCCGCCCTGGTGGCGTGGCGATCGGACGTTCGCTGAGCGTCTTGCTGCCCGGCTGCGCTCAGGACGACAAGGTACCCTTGCTTCTGAGGTCGGCCAGCAGCGGCATCGCCTCGGCAGCAAAGCGCTCGATCTCGTCGAAGCGTTCCTCGTAGGGCCCGACGAAGTCGAGGATGATGTGACGGGCGCCCGCGTCATAAAAGCGGCGGATGGTCTCGACGACCTGTTGCGGCGGGCCGAGCGCGCAATAGCGCTGGGCAGCACGACGGAAGTCCATGGCGTAGCGCGTGCTCAAGCTCCTGGTCGCGGCTTCGAGCGCGTCCTCGTAGGTCTTGTCGACTCGCGTGAAGAGGAGGTGAGCGGCAGCGAAACCGCGATCGAACGTCCGGCTGCCGGCCTCCGCTGCCTTGGCGATCTTGCCCAGACTCTCGCGGAACATGTCCGGCGTGACGACGTACGACATCCATCCGTCGGTCATCAGCGCGACGCGCTTCAAGGCCGGATCGGATCGACCTCCGCACCAGACCGGCGGTCCGCCGGCTTGACGCGGCGGCGGCTGCATCGCGATATCCGCGAACTTGAAAAAGCGGGCTTCGTGCGTGGCGGGCTTGCCGGCCCACAGCTTGCGCAACACGGTCAGGCTTTCCGACAGGCGCGCACCGCGCTCCGCCAGCGGCACGCCACAGAGCTCGTACTCCTTGGGAAACTCCCCACCCACCCCGACGCCGAAGACGAACCGCCCCTCGGTCAGATGATCGAGTGTCGAGACCTGCTTGGCGACCGGCCCGGGATGGCGCAGCGGCAGGAGGTAGACTGCAGTGCCGAGCAGCAGGCGCCGGCTCACCACCGCAGCCTGCGCGAGCTGCAGGAAGGGATCGAGGATCGGCAGGGCGAAGGAGACATGATCGCCGACCCACAACGAGTCGTAGCCGCTGCGGTCGACGAGCTCGACCAGTTTCACCAGCTCGTCTATCTCCGGCTGCCACGGGCCGACGCCCGGCTCGGTGCGGCGATGAATCGTCTGTATGCCCAGGCTCAGGCGATCGCCGAGAGGCAAATCCATAATTCTATCCTTCTGTCTTGAATCCGCTGAAGGCCTGCGGAATCCGATGGATGGCCGCGAGCATCCCACGCACCGCCTCCAACTGTGATTCCCAACCCTGGGCCATGGGAATGGTGATGGAATCGGCAGCGCCGCCGAAGCGACGCTCGATCTCGCGCGGGATCTCGGCGTAGGTGCCGCAGGCCGCGAACAGGCGCAGCGTATCGTCGGAGATCTGAGATGCCATCTCCTTCCAACGGCCTTGCACGGACATGCCGTGCAACGTGTGACCGAGATCCTCCAGTCCATGCAGTTTCAGAATCGGCATGTAGGTCCGGGTCGAACCGTAGAAGGCGACCCGGAAGCGCGCCGCGTCCATCGCTTTGCGGACGGCCGCCTCGTCGGGACCGGTGCAGACGAAGCCGCCGCCATGGATGTCGAAATGCTCGCGGCGGCGACCGGTCCGCGCCATGCTCTCGAGCATGGCGGGCAGGCAGACCTCCTCGAGATAGCGGCGGCTGCAGATCGGATGGAGCCGAACGCCATCGCACAGCTCGCCGGCCAGCCGCAGCATGGCCGGCCCGACGGCGGAGATCGTCACCGGCACCATCGGCAGGCCGGTCCGCTCGGGCGAGAAGTCCGGAGTCATGAGCGTCAGCGTGTAGTGCTTGCCGCGATAATCGAGCTTCTCGCCGGTCTCCCAGCATCGCCAGATCGCCCGCAGCGCCTCGATATATTCGCGCAGGCGCGGCGCCGGCGGACTCCAGCCGATGCCGAACCGGCGCTCGTTGTGGCCTTTGACCTGCGGGCCGAGGCCGAGCACGAACCGGCCGCGCGAGTTCGCCTGCAGATCCCAGGCTTGCGAGGCAAGGACAGTCGGGCTGCGCGGGAAGGCGACGGCGATCGACGGCGTGAGCTCGACGCGCTCTGTGGCGACGGCTGCGAAAGCGAGCGGCGCCAGCACATCATGGCCAAGCTCGGTCGTCATGAGGGCGTCGAAGCCGGTGGCCTCGGCAGCCTGCGCAGCCGGTCCCACGCTGCGCCAATCGGCGGGCGGCAATTCCGTGAACACGCGCATGGCATCCTCCCGAGATTATTGTTGCCAGCCTATCGCAGTCCGGCGCGCATCACACGAGCAGCTCACCGTTGCGCGCAAGCGGACGTCCGGCCTTCACGACGAGCTTGCGGCGTGGGCGCGTGGCGACCGCCTCGGCGATCGAGCCTGCCTCGACTGCAACGAAATCCGCCGGGCCGCCAACACGCAGGCCGTAGCCCGCGAGGCCGAGGACCGCCGCAGCGGCCGACGTCACCATTTCGTACGCCACGGACAGCTCGTGATCGTGCCGGAAGTTGGCGCGATACCCGATGATCATGGCACGATCGAGCATGTCGCCGTTGCCAAACGGCGACCAGGCGTCGCGGATATTGTCCGAGCCGCCGAACACCTCGACGCCATGCTCGCGCAACAGGAGGAGAGGCGGCATGGTCGCCGCTCCCGGTCCGTGGCTCATGATCGCGATGCCCGCGCCGGCGAGGGCATCGGCGGTCTCGGCTGCCCGCGCGGTGGGAACCGAGCCAAGAGCGAAGGCATGGCTGACGGCGACTTTTCCGGAAAGACCGGCGGCCTTGGTACGCGCGGCGATGGCCAGAAGCTCGGCGATCCCGCTCTCGCCACCATCGTGCAAGTGGATGTCGAGGCCGACCCCGCGCTTCTCGGCAATGCCGAAGATCGCATCGAGATGGCCATCGAGATCGCCGTCGATGCCAACAGGATCCAGTCCGCCCACGAGATCGGCGCCCTCGGCGACGGCGGCGTTCAGCAGCTCCGCGGTGCCCGGGGAGCGCAGGACGCCGCTTTGCGGGAAGGCGACGATCTGGATGGTGACGAGGTCGCGAAAGCGCTCGCGTACCTTCAGGATCTCATGGAGATTGCGCAGGCCGAGCTGGTTGTCGATGTCGACATGGCTGCGCATGTGCAGCGTGCCGCTGGCGATGACCCGGCGCACGAGATTGGCGGCGGTTTCCGATTCGCCAACGGTACGGGCTGCGCGGACCTTGCGCTCCGCCTCGATGCGATCGGCCACGCGATTGCCTGTCGCCTGGTTCGG
>DATEID010000359.1:0-6405 GCA_035279245.1 Reyranella sp. | reverse complement strand
CCATCTCTGCGGCTGGGCGATCGGCTTCCCGTACGAATATTACAGTGTGTTCCATTGGGAACATCATCGGCACACGCAGGATCCGGCGAAGGACCCGGAACTGCTGGTGATGCCCTTGCCCAGATCCAATGGACAGTTGGTGCTGGCCTTCTCCGGCGCGTTGCAGGTCTATGGCCGTCTCCGGCTGATGCTGAAGCATGCGATGACGGCCAAGGTCACGGCGCCCTGGGTGCCGGCCGACAAGCATCGCCTGATCGTGCGCGAGGCGCGGTGCTATCTGCTGGCCTATGCCCTGTTGCTGGCCGGCTCGATGGCGCTCCGCGCGCCAGTCCTGCTACTCGTGTGGATCGTCCCGTTGTTCTTCGGGCAGTTCTTCCTGCGCCCCTATCTTTATGCCGAACACACCGGTTGCGGGCGCTCGCGCAGCGCCTTCGAGAACACCCGCACGACCTACGCCAGCCGTCTCGTCAAATGGTTCGCCTGGAACATGCCCTACCACGTCGAGCATCACGCCTATCCGTCTGTGCCCTTCCACGCCTTGCGCGAACTGAACGGCTTGATCGCCGAACGGATCGTCCACGGCGAGCAGGGCTATCGGCGCTCGATCGGCAAGGCGTGGCGCTGGCTGCACGCGGCCAGCCGGAGCGAATGGTCACGCCAGCACGGTGTCGACCAGGCGCCGAACGTAGGGTGACGAGAGCGACTTGAGGCCGAAGGTCGATTGATAGAACAGCGTGCCGTAGATCTGGTCGTACAGCTCCTCGGCGGACCGTTTGCCATCTATCTGACCGGCATTCTGGCCGTTGCGAATGATCCTGACGCCCAGACTGCGGCGCACGTCGAGATAGCGCTCCGCGAAAAGCCTGCCAGAACCGGTCTTGGCGATGCACTCGGCGACGACGGCGAGCTGCACCTTGCCGAACTCGCCGTTCAAGGCCTCCGCGTAGGCAATCGCATGGGCTTGCAGCAGGGCCACCGGGTCACCCTCTTCGGACAGCGGAAGGAGTGACGCCGCCTTCCTGAGAAAGGCATCGATCAGCAACGCCTCGCGCGACGGCCACCATTTGTAGATGGTCATCTTGGAGACGCCGGCCTGCCGGGCGATCGAGTCGATGGTTGTCGCCGCAAGCCCTTTGGTCGCCATCAGAAGATAGGCTCCCTCGAGCACCGCCTTCTCGATCTCGACCGAGCGCGGCCGGCCGGGCCGGCCCGGGGCGATGTCTGTATCGGTCGGCACGATGGGCAGCCTGGCAAATTCCAACGCGGAGGGAAGCGACGAATCCTCTTCTACCATAAACCCGCTGGCAGGCACGCGCCGGACCGCTTCAAGGCCGACGTCAATTCATGTCCGGATTATCGCCGCGCAGTGGCGGCTGGCCCTGAGGCGATGTTAGAACGCGGCCATAGCAGCGGAGGAAGCCATGGTCGCCACTATCGGTCACTACATCGACAACAAGCCAGTCGCCGGCAAGAGCGGCCGTACCGGCGATGTCACCAATCCCGCTACCGGCGAAGTGACGGCCAAGGTGGCCTTCGCCTCCGATGGCGAGGTCGATGCCGCGGTTCAGATCGCCAGGAAAGCTCAGGCTGCCTGGGGTGCCCTGCCGTTGCTGCGCCGCCAGCGTGTGATGTTCAACCTCAAGAACCTGATCGAGAAGCATACCGACGAACTCGCCCGCCATCTTTCGCTCGAGCACGGCAAGACCTTCGACGACGCCAAGGGCGAGGTCGGCCGCGGCCTCGAGGTCGTGGAGTTCGCGTGCGGCATCGCCCATCACATGAAAGGCGATTTCACCGAGCAGGTGGCGACCGACATGGACACCTGGTCGATTCGCCAGCCACTCGGCGTCGTGGCGGGCATCACGCCCTTCAACTTCCCGATCATGATCCCGTGCTGGATGGGGGCGATGGCGGTCGCGACCGGCAATGCCTTCGTGCTGAAGCCGTCGGAGAAAGACCCGAGTGCGCCAATGCGGCTCGCCGAGCTCTATGCCGAGGCCGGGGCGCCAGCGGGCATCTTTCAGGTGGTGAACGGCGACAAGATCGCGGTCGATGCACTCCTCAAGCACCCCGACGTGCCGGCGATCTCCTTCGTGGGCTCGACCGCGATCGGCGAATATGTCTACCACACCGGCACGCAGCACAATAAGCGTGTCCAGGCGCTGTGCGGCGCCAAGAACCACATGGTGGTGATGCCGGACGCCGATCTCGACCAGGCGACCGACGCGCTGATCGGCGCGGGCTACGGTGCCGCCGGCGAGCGCTGCATGGCGATCTCGGTGGCCGTGGCGGTCGGCGACGTGGCGGACAAGCTGGTCGACAGGCTCGGACCGCGCGTCCAGGCGCTGAAGATCGGTCCGGGCCTCGACCCGCAGTCGGAGATGGGGCCTCTGGTGACGCGCCAGCATCGCGACAAGGTGATGGGCTATGTCGACCAAGGCGTCAGGGAAGGCGCCAAGCTGGTCGTCGACGGCCGCGGGCTGAAGCTGCAGGGCTACGAGAACGGCAACTTCATGGGCGGCTGCCTGTTCGACCACGTGACCCCGAACATGACGATCTACAGGGACGAGATCTTCGGCCCGGTGCTTTCGGTGGTACGCTCCAACAATTTCGACGACGCGATCAAGCTCGTGAACGATCACGCCTACGGCAACGGCACGGCGATCTTCACCCGCGACGGCGACGCCGCGCGCACCTTCGCCACCAACGTCAAGATCGGCATGGTCGGCATCAACGTGCCGATCCCCGTGCCTGTCGCCTATCACAGCTTCGGCGGCTGGAAGGCCTCGGTGTTCGGCGACCATGGCATCTACGGCATGGAAGGCGTGCGCTTCTATACCAAGCTCAAGACCATCACCGCACGCTGGCCCACCGGCATCCGCACCGGCGCCGAGTTCAATTTCCGGGCCCGCGCCTGAACCTTTTTGTGCTTCGCGTCATCCCCGCCAGTCCTATCGCTGGCGGGGAAGTAATCGCTCTGCCTACTTCTTCTCGATGTTCCAGTATACCGGCACCGATGTGCTCAGCGCGCCGGTAATGTTTTTGCGCATCGCGCTCGCCACGACGAACTGTCCCAGAAAGGCGTGGGTCGGATTCTCGGCGGCGTGCAGTTGGATCTTCTTCACAATCTCCATGCGTTTGGCTTCGTCGGATTCGTCGGCGAATGCCTCGCGCAGCTTGGTGATCTCGGGATCGCACGGCCAGCCGAACCAGGCCTTCTCGCAACTGGCGTTGATGAAGGCGTTGAGCAGCGGATCGAGCGCCTCGACACCGTCTGTCGCGGTGATCAGCGCGTTCCAGCCGCCTTTGTCCGGCGGATCCTTCTTGGCCCGACGTGATACCAACGTCTGCCAGTCCATCGATTGCATGTCGACCTTCATGCCGATGCTCTCCATTGCTGCCTTGGCGACGGGCGGAAGGTTGGTCAGCACATCGACGTCGGTCGATTGCAGCAGCACGACGGGGGTGCCGTCGTAGCCGCCTTCCTTGAGGAGCTGCTTGGCCTTGGCGATGTTGCCGTCGTACTTGTCGGCGAAGCCCACGGTGGTCGCGTAAGGCGTGCCGCAGATGAACATCGCCTTGCACACCTTGTAGTAGCGCGGATCGCCGATACCTGCCTCGAGAAAGTCCTTCTGGTTGAAGGCGTAGAGCAGCGCCTCGCGAATCTTGGGATTGTCGAACGGCTTGAAGAGCTGGTTGTAGCGGAAGATGTACTGGAGGCCCAACTTGCTCAGGACCTCCAGCTTCACGTTCTTGTCGGACTCGATCAGCTTGTAGAGATCGTGCGGCGGCGCCTCGATCATGTCGATCTCGCCTGCCAACAGAGCATTCACGGCCGATTGCTGGTCGGGCATCGCCACCCATTCGACACGATCGACCTTGGCGACCTTGCCCCCGGCGAGACCCGAGGCGGGCTCGGGCCGCGGCTTGTAGTAGGGATTCTTGACGTACACCACCTTTTCGCCGGGTTTCCACTGGTCCTTCAGAAACACGAAGGGCCCCGATCCGATGTAGTTGTCGATCTGCTTGTAGGGGTCGGTCTCGGCAACCCGCTTGGGCATGATGAAGGGAGGCTGCGAGGGCTGGCCCAGCGCCTGCAGCATGATGCCGGTGGGAGCCTTGAGGACGATCTCGAAGGTCTTGGGGTCGATCGTCTTGAGGGTCGCCACCTTCATCCACAGAAGTTGTCCCAGCGGATTGCGTACTGCCCAGCGCTTCAGCGACGGCACAACGTCGGCCGAGGTGACCGGCGTGCCATCGGAGAACTTCAGTCCGTCGCGCAGCGTGAAGGTCCAGGTGAGCTTGTCCGGCGACACGGCCCACTTGTCGACCATCTGGGGCTGGACCTTGAGCTTGCTGTCCATCGCGAACAGCGTGTCGTAGATCATGTAGCCGTGGTCGCGCACGATATAGGCGGTGGTCCAGATCGGATCGAGGATCTTGAGATCGGAATGCTTGACCACGCGCAGCGTCGTTTGCGCGCCTGCAAGACCGGGAAGCAGCAGCATGAGAACGGCCAGCAGACCCACAAGTCGATTGCGCATATTCACCTCCCTTGTCATGCGGCCCTTGTAGCGGCCTTTGTCACGCGACTCTGCGGTCTGCCGCTCCTTGCCCGCCGCGAGCATCCTCGATGATCATCCCGGCCGCCTTGTCGGCGATCATGATCGTGGGCGTGTTGGTGTTGCCGGAGGTGATCGTCGGCATCACCGAGGCATCGACCACGCGCAGGCCGTCGAGCCCGATCACGCGCAGCCTTTCGTCGACCACAGCGGTCGAGTCGGAGGGCAAGCCCATCTTCGCTGTGCCGACAGGATGGAAGATGGTGGTGCCGATGTCGCCGGCAGCCTGGGCGAGCGAGGCGTCGTCATCGCCGACGCCCGGACCCGGTAGATACTCCGCAGGTCTGTAACGCTGCATCGCCGCCTGCCGCATCAGCCGCCGCGTGACGCGGATGGCGTCGGCCGCCACGCGCTTGTCCTCGAACGTCGAGAGATAGTTCGGGGCGATCATCGGTTTCGCCGACGGATCGGCCGAGCGCAGCCGGATCGTGCCACGAGAGGTCGGCCGCAGGTTGCAAGCACTGACGGTGATCGCCGGGAAGCGATGCAGCGGCTCGCCGAACTTGTCGAGCGAAAGCGGCTGGACGTGGAACTCGATGTTCGGCCGCTCGTGCTCGGAAGACGAGGTCGTGAAGATGCCGAGCTGCGAGGGCGCCATCGACAGCGGGCCCGACTGGAACAGGGCATACTCCGCGCCGATCAGCGCCCGGCCGATCAGCGAGTGATAGCTCGTGTTGAGGGTCCTGGCGCCCTCGACCTTGTAGATCGCGCGCTGCTGCAGATGGTCCTGCAGGTTGCGGCCGACCCCTTGCTTGTCTTGCACGACGTCGATGCCGAGCTCGGCAAGCCAGTCGGCGGGACCGATGCCCGAAAGCTGCAGGAGCTGCGGCGAGCCCACGGCGCCCGCCGATAGGACGACCTCGCCTTTCGCACGCGCCTCGACCAGACGTCCGTTTTGGCGGAACCGTACGCCGGTGGCGCGCCGGCCATCGAACAGCACCTTCTCGACCAGGACACCGGTCTCCAGACGAAGGTTGGAACGCTTCAGGGCGGGCTTGAGGAAGGCGCGAGCGGCCGACATGCGCACACCCCGCTTCTGGTTGACGTGGAAGTAGCCGACGCCGTCGTTGTTGCCGGTGTTGAAGTTCGCCGTCATGGGGATGCCCATTTCGGTCGCGGCCTTCGCGACCGCGTCGAGGATCTCCCATTTGACGCGAAGCGGCTCGACCCGCCACTCGCCCGAAGTGCCGTGATGCTCGCTGTCGCCCAGAAAATGGCAGTCCAGCCGCCTGAAGATCGGCAGGACATCGTCCCACCCCCAGCCGGCGAGCCCCAGCTGGCGCCAATGGTCATAGTCCTGCGCCTGGCCGCGCATCGAGATCATGCCGTTGATCGCCGAGCAGCCGCCGATCACCTTGCCGCGCGGATAATTGAGGCTGCGGCCGTTGAGCCCGGCCTCCTTCTCGGTCTGGAACATCCAGTCGGCCCGCGGATTGCCGATCGCGAACAGGTAGCCGGCGGGGATGTGGAACCAGATCCAGCTGTCGCGTCCGCCCGCTTCCAGCACCAGCACCCGCGTCCCCGGATCGGCCGACAGCCGGTTGGCCAGCACGCAGCCGGCCGAGCCGGCGCCGACGACGATATAGTCGAAGTCCCCTTCGAGGCGGCTGACGACCTCCGCTGCCATTGAACACTCCTTGAGCGTCAAATGATGCGACTCGTCGTATGGCTATACAAGCACGTTACTTCGGTCACTTTGTCTGCTACGGCGCTTCCTTTGCATATCCGGTCTCCCTCCTATCGAAATGGGGCCCTTGCCCGTCGCGCGAAGCCGCGCGCAGAA